>CANFUR010000029.1 GCA_947450175.1 Actinomycetota bacterium
ATTGTGCTTTTCATCCCTGTAAGTGTTCCAAACTCGGGAATTACTCACGTATTGCTAATACAAGGAAACGTACCAATTCTTGGTCTTGATTTTAATTCACGCGCTACGCAAGTGTTTAAAAATCATGTAGCTGAGAGTAAAAAAGCTTTGCTTCAAAATCCTGATGTAGATTTTATATTATGGCCGGAAAATGCAGTTGACGTTGATCCATTTACCAACATAAAAGTAAAAAAAGTTCTAGATAGTTTTACGAAACCGCTAATAGTAGGTGCAATTGTCCAGAAAAATTTGCAGGTTTTGAATACATCAATTCTATGGACAAAGAATGCACAAAATATCTACATAAAGCAACACTTAACACCTTTTGGAGAATACATTCCTGTGCGTGCCCTAGCTAGAAAACTCTCGCCTTTTGTCGACGATGTGTCGGATTTTACACCCGGTAAATTTTCGAAAGTTTTCACAATTGGCACGGCTCGGATTGCTCCGATCATTTGTTATGAAATATTGGATGATCAGATTGTTGAGACTGCAGCAAAGAATTCAAATATCTTGGCGGTTCAAACCAATAGCGCAACATTTGGGAAATCGGCTGAATCGGCGCAACAGTTAGCGATTACCCGAATTCGAGCTATTGAACATTCACGAAATATTCTTTCTGTCTCAACAACTGGTTATTCAGCGGTTATTGATTATCGGGGAAAAATTATGCAAAAAACAAAAATGGCAACTGCGGCCACCATTTATGCTGACATTGACCTGATTAGTCAGAGGTCACCAAGGGATAGGTATGGAGATTGGGCTTTAGTAGCAACGTTGTTGTGGCTCTTTTTTATAGCCCGCCGAGCGTATGGATATCGCCGATAAGTTACATTATGTAAAGTTATGCAAATTCAGAGATGGGCGGGCAGGAACAAATCAGGTTCCTATCCCCGTAGGCCCCGTCTATACGACCCACAGTTGGCCAATATTTACCCTGCATTCCAATAATTTCTCCACGCACAAGACCTTGGCGCACTGATGGCAGACCGCCAGTTTCGCGTGAATATGAGCGCTCCCATTGCACAGATAAAACCGACTCAATGGTGTGCGGTGCGTGACGCAAGGCTGAATCTTCGATTGAAATCTTGCCATCTATGATCTCCATGATTTCGCCATGGATTGAAGTCATTGCCGCTATAAAGCGATCAATTTCAGCGATATCTTCACTCTCTGTTGGTTCAATCATCAGCGTTCCAGAAACCGGAAAGCTCATTGTCGGTGCATGGAACCCATAGTCCATTAAACGTTTGGCTATGTCATCAACACTTACACCGCTGATTTTCGTAATTTCACGAAGATCCAAAATGCATTCATGTGCAACTCGTCCATGCTCGCCTGTATACAAAACAGGGAACATAGGATTTAACTTTGCTGCCATGTAATTTGCAGACAAAATTGCTACAGAAGTTGCAAGAGTCAACCCTTCCCCACCCATCATGCGAATGTAAGCCCACGAAATAGGCAAGATACTCGCAGATCCAAATGGTGCTGCACTGATTGGTCCTGGTCCAGATGCAGGTCCGGCTGAAGCATCGAGTGGGTGGTTAGGTAAAAATGGTGCAAGGTGGGCACGAGAAATAACTGGACCTACTCCTGGTCCCCCGCCGCCATGTGGAATACAGAAAGTTTTATGCAAATTAAGATGCGAAACATCAGCGCCAAATTTACCTGGTTGTGCTAATCCAACTAAAGCATTTAAGTTTGCACCATCAACATAGACCTGGCCACCAGCTTCATGTACAAGTCCGCAGAGTTCGGTAATTGCTGATTCAAAAACACCATGAGTGGATGGATATGTCACCATGATGGCTGCTAAAGATTGTGCATGGAGAGCAATTTTAGCTTTTAGATCTTCAATACTCACATTGCCATGCTCATCGCATTCAACAACAACTACCTGCATACCTGCCATGACTGCACTTGCCGCATTTGTACCATGAGCAGATGATGGGATGAGGCAAATAGTGCGAGCTTGATCTCCACGAGAGTCGTGATAATTGCGAATGGCTAATAGACCAGCAAATTCACCTTGGCTTCCAGCATTAGGTTGCAAAGAAACAGCGTCGTATCCCGTAATTTTGATTAGCCAATCACTGAGTTGCGCGATTAATTCGCGTGATCCCGCGCTCTGTTGTGCTGGTGCAAAGGGATGTAAAGATGAGAATTCTGGCCAGGTGACAGCTTCCATCTCAGTCGTGGCGTTGAGTTTCATAGTGCAAGAACCCAAAGGAATCATCGTGCGATCAAGAGCTAAATCTCTGTCAGCAAGAGTTCGTAAATATCGAAGCATTGAAGTTTCAGAACGCATTGTGTTGAAAATGGGATGCGATAGATATCTTGATTTTCGTTGCAACGAATCTGGAATTGATTTTTCAGAGTTACCCACTACCCCATTACCGAAGATTTCAATTAAATCT
Source organism: Actinomycetota bacterium (assembly GCA_947450175.1). Classification (GTDB taxonomy): domain Bacteria; phylum Actinomycetota; class Actinomycetes; order Nanopelagicales; family Nanopelagicaceae; genus Planktophila. Next base: position 2,460 of record CANFUR010000029.1, read on the forward strand.
TTAAGCATCCTTGGATCTGTTGTTTCATCCAAGGAAATGCCAACATGTGAAGCATCAATAACTTTGAGATTTATCTTCTTGCTGTCTGCCATTTCATGAATTACAGCGGCGTCCTTAACTGCAACAACTAAGGTATCGAAATAGGCGCTATGAACTACGGTGTGACCGGCGGCAGTTATTGCAGTTGCCAATTCTTGAGCTTGTCGATTAATGCGCATAGCAATTGTCTTCAAACCAGCTGGTCCATGCCACATCGCATAAAAAGCGCTCATGACAGCAAGGAGAACTTGTGCGGTACAAATATTGCTTGTTGCTTTATCGCGTCGTATATGTTGTTCACGTGTTTGCAGAGCCAAACGAAAGGCGGAATTTCCATGAGAATCAAGACTTTGGCCGATTAAACGGCCCGGTAATGATCTCTCCAGCCCTTCGCGTACAGACATGAAACCGGCGTGAGGTCCGCCAAAACCCATTGGCACTCCAAAACGTTGCGCTGAACCGACTGCGATATCAGCCCCCCACTCCCCTGGCGCCTTAATCAGTGTCAGTGCAAGTAAATCGGTAGAAGCAATTAGTAAACCTTGCTTGGCATGAATCCATGCAGCTAATCCACTGTAATCAATAATTTCTCCGCGAGTATTTGGATATTGCACTAAAACTCCAAAAACTTCTGCTTCGTCGGCTACTTTAGAAAAATCAATCACTTTCACGGTGATTCCTTGTGGCTTTGCACGCGTTTGAACAACAGCAATCGTCTGCGGATGAACATTGATATCGATTAAAAATACTGCGTCATCACTACCTTTATAAACACGTTTGGCCAACGTCATAGCCTCAGCTGCTGCAGTCGCCTCATCCAGCATAGATGCATTTGAAGTTGCTAAAGATGTTAAATCACATACTGCAGTCTGGAATGCAAAGAGTGCTTCTAATCTTCCTTGCGAAATTTCAGGTTGATATGGTGTGTAGGCGGTGTACCAGGCTGGATTTTCTAAAACATTTCGCAGGATTACTGGTGGTGTAATGGTTCCATAATATCCAGTACCAATTGCATTTCGATAAACCTGGTTCCTATTTGCCAATGCTCGCAATTCTGCAATCACATCAACTTCGCTTAGGGCTTCCGGTAGTGCTTGGCTTAATCTTTGTGTCATGGCAATATTTTGCGGAACTACATCTGCGATGAATTTTTCCATCGATGCATAGCCAAGCTCCATTAACATTGTTTGTGCCTGATCATCTGACGGACCAATGTGTCGACGTGAAAATGCGTCGTAGTCAAGCATCACAAACACCCCTACCCATAACTACTGACCCTCAATGGTCTGTATGAGTCAAGAATATGCCTTTTAAGCGCCTTTGCTCTTACGGCGAAGGGAAAGTTCATCGTTAGATTCGACACCAACTGCATGTCCACTTATTTCGCCTTGCAACATAGACAGAGAACCCTCTACTTCATGCCATACCTTGCCGACCGCGATTCCAAATACTCCTTGGCCGCCTGCAAGTAAATCGATGATCTCATCGGCACTAGAACATTCATAAATTGAAGCTCCATCACTCATGAGCGTCATGCGTTCTAGATCGGTTACTCCCCTACTGCGTAGATGATCTACTGCAGTACGAATATTTTGTAGCGATACACCTGCATCCAACAAACGCTTTACAATTTTTAACACAAGGATGTCTCTAAAGCCATACAGGCGTTGGGTTCCTGAGCCACTTGCGGTTCTAATACTTGGCTCAACCAAAGCGGTTCGTGCCCAATAATCTAACTGGCGATATGTAATTCCAGCGGCCGAGCAGGCTGTAGCTCCGCGGTAGCCAATCTCTAATTCCTGGGAAGTCACGGGGAAACTCGTTTCTCTTGGGGAGTGGCCTAAATCTAGAGTAGGTATGGGCTCGCTTCAATGACCGACACGGTCGAAACCTCTACTTGAGATTGAGGGTTTTAGCCCGCGAAATCCTCTGGGTTGATCTGGTCCAAAAACTCTCGGAAGCGCTCTACCTCTTGATTCTCTTGTCCGGGTTCGTTCTCGGCAGGTATTTCAATCCCAATCTCGTCGAGAAGCTCGGAGTTAGCCAAAATGTTTGCCGCGCTTCTAAGCGCCAAGGAGATTGCATCCGATGGCCTGGCTGAAATTGTTTGGGTGCCGCCTGCGGCATTTCGAATGATCAGGTTGGCGTAAAAAACTCCCTGATCCACATGGGTCACATGAACTGCAGTCAAAGTGGCATCTAACTCTTCAATGATGTTGATGGCCAGATCATGGGTCAAAGGTCGCGGTGGTTTCACGCCCTGTTGTGCGAAGGCAATCGCCGTAGCCTCTACCGCCCCAACCCAAATCGGCAAAAAGCGAGAACCGTCAATCTCTTTGAGTAGAACGATTGGTTGGTTGGAGGGCATCTCGACTCGAACGCCGATGACCTCCATGGAAATCAACATGAATTAGGAACGAAGGCGATGAAGCCCGCCACGAACAAGGGCTGCGTGTAGCCGAATCGAGAGTGATGCGATTTCACTTTGCACTTCTTCTGCACGTGCCTTGGAATCGGCATTTTTTTGACGGGTCAACGGTGTGATGACTTGTTCAATAAGTCCAATTTCGCGATCGGCTGCTGATTTGAAAGAACGAAGATGTCTAGCTTCAATCCCGAATCCAGCCATTTCGGTCACTGCCTTAGCGATAGCTAATGCATCTCCGTCGTAATGGCGACCTCTCACTGCAATTAGACCATATCCTTCAAGCTCAACAAGTTGGTCATCCTTTAACCCCGAATTTTTCAATAACTCGTCACGCGATAAACGCATTTCAGATATTTCACCAAAGACGCTTGGTGCCATCTCGCCGTCAATTGTCGCTAGACCAATATTAGGTCGAGGAGAAGCTACCGAACCAGTAGTCGCCGGGACTAGGCCGCGATCAATTGCATCGAGATTATCCTTTATGACTTTGAGTGGGAGGTACTGATCGCGCTGAGCCAACAGCACGTACCGCAATCGTTCAAGATCAGTGCTTGTGAATTTACGATAACCCGATGGGGTTCGCTGCGGCTCAATTAATCCCTCAGATTCTAAAAAGCGAATCTTTGAAATAGTGATATCGGAAAAATCTGGACGTAGGCGATTTAGTACTTCGCCAATACTCAGATACGCGCGAGCAGGAACTGCCATTGTTGTACTCCCCTAATTATTTTCTGCCAGAAACAAAAAGCAAGTGAAACTTACCAATTTGAATCCGATCTGCGTTATGTAGATTATGTGTTGTTACAGAATTACCATTGACGTATGTGCCATTAAGTGAACCGCTATCGTTAATTGCAAATCCAGTTTCGGATTTTTCAATCTTGGCATGTGTGCGAGAAACTGTCACATCATCTAAGAAGACATCACTCGATGATGCGCGTCCAATAGTTACTCCATTATTCGTGATTAGAAACCTGGCCCCCACATTGGACCCACGATTTACCACCAACATAGCTCTATCTTTCGATTGCGCTATTTCTTCGATCACGCTGCGATCTGCTTGAGGCAAAGTGGCTAGAAATTCTTCGAGAACTCCAGCTGGGGAATCACTTGCCGCACCAAGACCTAGGTGCAATGTGGTGGTGAGTTCACTTGGCGTTACTTCTGCCATCACTGACCACCCTCCTTCACCGTCAACCTGAGGCTGACACTAAAGGGGTCAAGCCAATAGGTCAAGCCGTGATCTGAGCGTATCCAGCCGCATCGAGAAGATCTGCCGGTTCGGCCGAAGCTTCCACTTTTACTAACCAACCAGCCCCGTAAGGATCACTGTTGACCACCTCCGGCGTATCAGAGAGTTGCGCATTTACTTGCGTGACAGTTCCGCTAACGGCTGCGAAGATTTCAGAGACTGACTTTGTAGATTCGATTTCTCCGCAAACATTTCCGGCGATTACTACTTCACCAACTTTTGGAAGTTGTACATAAACAATGTCACCAAGTGCACCTTGTGCAAAATCAGTAATTCCCATCGTGTAGAGATTTCCGACCGAACTTACCCATTCATGTTCTTTTGTGTATTTCAAATTGTCAGGAATTGATGACACGTGATCCTCTTATCTGCGAAACACCTTCGCGTCCGTAACTTATACCTGTAGCAATGTAGAGGGCAATCCCCCAGATGGCAAAGCTCCAGCCTAAAATAAATGCAATCGTGCCGAGAGGGGTGTCACTCTTTGCCAGTAGGAGAAAAGGAAAGGCATACATCAAATTAAAAGTTGCCGCTTTACCTAGATAGGTAACCTTAAACGGGCCATGTCCTTTTGATTTCATCGCAATGGTGATAATCGCCAAAACTAGATCACGAGCAATCAGCACAGCAATTATCCACGCTGGTGTTACATCGCGGATAAAGAACACAATCAAGATTGCCAAAATATAGAAACGGTCGATAGTGGGATCTGCCAACTCTCCAAATCTAGATGTTTGATTCCAAGCACGAGCTAATTTGCCATCGAAATAATCAGTAAGACCACCAATAGCTAGAACAACCACAGCCCAACCATCTGCATGAGTGTTTAAAGTGAGATAGATAAATAAAGGAATACCTAAAAACCGCAAAAACGTTAGAGCATTAGGAATCGAGAGCAGTGAAGAATTCATATCTATTCGCGTTCTTTGACTCGGATCGCAACTTGTACTGGTGTGCCAGGAAATGAAAACTCTTCGCGTAAACGTCGTTCAATAAAGCGACGGTACGAGGCCTCAATCCAGCCATTCGAAAAGACCACAAACTTAGGAGGGGCGATGCCGGCCTGGGTGGCGTAATAAACTTTTGGCTGCTTACCACCACGAACTGGTGGAGGTGTCGCTCCAATGAGTGCGCCCAGGAATGAGTTCAACTTCGCGGTAGGAACGCGCTTTTCCCAGCTATCTAGAGCTGTACGAAGTGCTGGTGCTAATCGGTCTCGGTGCCAGCCGGTTTTAGCGGCAACGTTTACTCGCTGCGCCCATTCGACTTGGTCAAGGTGGCGATCAATTTCACGATCTAACTGATCTCTACGATCTTCATCAACTAAATCCCATTTATTCATCACGATAACCATGGCCTTGCCTGCTTCTTCCACCATTGTTATTACGCGTAAATCCTGTTCAGTTATTGGTTCAGATGCATCCAGGACAACCACTGCAACTTCACAACGCTCTAGCGCTGTTTGTGTGCGCAATGATGCGTAATAATCTGTACCCGATGCTTGGTTAGCGCGTTTCTTTAATCCAGCAGTGTCGATAAATCTCCAGATCGATCCACCAAACTCAATGAGTTCATCAACTGGATCACGAGTTGTTCCTGCAACATCATCAACGATTGAACGATTTTCGCCAGCAAGTGCGTTGAGCAACGATGATTTGCCAACGTTAGGGCGCCCAATCAGTGCGACTTTGCGGTATCCATCTTGCGTCTGCGCTCCCCCCACTTCAGGTAGTTCGGCGACAATGTGATCAAGTAAATCTCCAGAACCGCGACCATGTAATGCCGAGACAAAATATGGTTCACCTAAACCTAGTGACCACAGACCATGTGCTTCTGATTCTTCGCGCTCTCCATCAACTTTGTTACCAATTAAGATCAGAGGTTTTTTAGCTTTGCGAAGATGTTGAACCAAAATATCGTCTTCATCCAAAGCCCCAACTTGTGCATCAACTACGAAAGCTAAGACGTCGGCTTCTTGCATTGCAATTTCAGCGCCTGCGCTAACTTGCACAGAAATTCCATCGGGTTTTGCTTCCCAACCGCCAGTGTCCATGATGATGAAACGGCGGCCTCCCCATTCGCATTCATACTGAATACGATCTCGAGTTACACCCGGAGTATCTTCGACTATTGCCTCACGACGGCCAAGAAAGCGATTAATTAACGTTGACTTACCAACGTTTGGACGGCCAAGAATTGCAACAATAGGTAGACCGAGTAAGGACCGCTGGCGTAGTAGTTCCCAGATACGTTCAACAGTTTCATCAAGGTCTAAATTTGTCGAATCAACCTCTACAGCATCAAAGGCCATTGCCAACGGAGAAACTGTGCGATTACTATCAATAGAATCACGGTTTTCTAAAGATGTTTTCACATCAACAGACTTGTCGTCGATTTCACCTTCGCGCCGAAATGCTCGTGCATCAAGATCTGCGGTGAGAAAAATCTTAAGTGCTGCATCAGGTACAACTACCGTTCCGATATCTCTTCCTTCAACAACAATACCGCGAGGAGCTTGAGCAATAACTTTGCGCTGTATTAAAAGAAGTTCTTCGCGTATTGATGGCATTGCACTAATGCGACTTACGTTTTCAGTGACAGATGTACCGCGAATTGCGTGTGTAATTTGTGTATCACCTGCGAAAACATCTGGCGCAGTTGGATCAGATATAAATCGAATCGGTGCGCTCTTCAAAGCTTTTAAAATCTGGGCAGCTTCAACGCAATTATTTTCCAGTGCCACCCAAGTGACCGCACGATACAGAGCACCTGTATCCAAATAATTCCAGCCTGCACGTGTTGCTATCGCTTTCGACGTACTGGATTTACCTGCGCCGCTAGGGCCATCAATTGCTACAACTATGCCCATACGATGAGCCTACTTCTATTTTCGAACCGGATGAACGTTCCATCCGATCGCAGATAGATGGTTTGATAATTTCAATGCATCATCATCAGATAGTGCAAGGGTTATAAGTGCATTCAACTGCCCTGGTGAGTGTTCGATTGACAAATCTTCAACGTTTACAGACATGGTGGCGCATTCATTAAATATTGCCGCTAACTGACCAGGTTTGTCATCAATAACAATTGGCACATAAGTGTATTCGCGCGCCATTCCACCGTGCTTTCCTGGAATAAGAGCTTTTCCTTCACGTCCATGAGAAATAATCTGTGCAATTTTCTCTTGATCCCCTAGACCATCAATCATTGATGCAATACCGTTTTGTAGATTTATTAATAGTTTCCTAATTTGATCTGCGTTGGAATGAATAATCTCTTTCCATAGATTCTCATCCGAGGCAGCAATTCTGGTTGTATCTCTCAGTCCAGCTCCAGCTAAATCAAGCCACTCCCGTGGAACCCCGTGCAATGAGGAAGCCACAAGGGAGGCCGCTATCTGAGGAAGATGGGAGATTTGGGCTACAGCGGCATCGTGAGAGCGTGCATCTAGTTCTACGGGCGTTGCTCCGAGTTCTACAATCATCTCTCGAACAAGTGCAACTGCCGCTGGATCAGTCTCGGGCGTAGGTGTGATGATCCAACTCCTTGAACGGAAAAGATCTGAACGTGCTGACTCGGCTCCCCCAACTTCCCGGCCCGCCATTGGGTGAGTGCCTACAAACTGCCTCACTGGAAGAGAGGAAACCTCAACTATTGATAGAGGTTCAGTCTTAACACTGCAAACATCCATAAATGTCGAGTTTGGGTTAAGTGCGTATTGTTCCTCTATGACCTTTGAGAGGGCATGCAGTGGTGTCGCAAAAATGATCAGATCTGGCTGCTCAATTACCGATCCACCAGTTAAATCTGTAGCCAACGCCTGGCTGCGGCTATCGCTATCAACCATTTGAACATTGAGATTCTTAGCGCGAAGAGCCAAAGCGATGGACGTACCAATCAAGCCCGCCCCAACTATGCGTGCAGAGGTCAGCATTATTGGGCGATATCTCGGCGCAACGAGATGGCACCGTGCAAGTAAATATGTGCAATTTCTTCGTGTGTCTTGTCGCTTTCAACGTGGAGCATGGCCCGAATAATGCGTTCGGGGGCTCCAGTAACATCAACCTCAACAGCTCCAATTAAGGGCACTGACGCAAAGCCGATCTCACGACAGGCTGCGGCAGGAAACGCTGACGTTAAATCTGGGGTCGAAGTAAAAAGAACAGATATGACGTCCCTGGGGGTGAGAGCGTTGGCTTCCAAAATCGCCGTAATCAGCTCTTTAACTGCGCCACCAATCGCCTCAGGCGTATTTGCGCTCACTTGTGTAGCTCCACGGATCGCTCTGATACTCATGGGATAAGGGTACCTTTCTCGGTCAGTTTTTCGCTCATTTTTGATTAGTTCTAAGCCAGTTTAATTGTTTATCGATAAAACCTTTTTATGATATTCAACTCAGAGGTCAATTGCTATGCACCTCACCTTCAGAATTTCCATTTATCGATAAATCTATATCTAGAAGCGTATCCGAGCGTTGGCTTTATCGATAAATGGGTAATTGCTCTTATAATACCGATATATCTATTAACCAATAATAAAATAAATATCGATTTATAGTAAAAGGGTTATAACTTTAAAACGTTACGTAGATTTGTCAATTCACCTGCATTAAGGTTTCTCCAACGTCCCTCAGGGGTGTCGCCTAAGGAGATTGGCCCGAAGTGAGTTCTGATCAAACGAAGTACCTGGACATCTACGGCCTCCATCAGACGACGAATAATGTGATACCTGCCTTCATGAATCGAAACTTCGAGCCAAGTTGGCGAGAGCTCCTTGTAGGTCAAAACTCGGCCCATTCCATCTTCTAACTCGATTCCTTTCAGGAGAATTTTATCTATGCCAGTAGGCAGCTTCCCTTCATGTTCGATGATGTAGGTCTTTTCTAGCCCGAAAGATGGGTGTGTAGCACGAAAGGTCAGATCCCCATCATTAGTCAGAAGGATCAACCCTTCGGAATCCTTATCCAATCGCCCCACGTGGAAAAGACGCTCTTTACGCAAGTCAATGAAATCGCTCAATGAGGGGCGACCATCCGGGTCGTACATGGTAGACAAAACACCTTTTGGCTTATGAAGTACTAAATAACTCTTAGACGCAGAACGGGTTATTGTCTCACCATCAACCATGACTTGATGCAATTCAGGATCGAACTTAGAACCCATTTCACGAATAATGATTCCATCGACCGAAACACGGCCGGATTCAATCAGTGCATCTGCCCCACGACGGCTTGTAATACCCGCATCGGCAATTATCTTGTTAAGGCGCATCTGGCCCATGGCTATCCTCCCGACAGTCAGGTGAGCAGGATAGCGTGAAGGTTAGTCAGTTAGCGAATCAAGGATTTCGTCAAGGCCATCGAGGTTGGGCAGATAGGGCGCCAAGGCTGGAAGATCTTCTAGGCTACTTAGGCCTAAACGCTCCAAAAAGTAGCTGGTGGTCTTGTAGAGGATGGCTCCACTCTCATGCTCAATGCCTGACTCCTCAACCAGTCCGCGCGTGACAAGGGTCTTCATAACTGCCTCGACATTGACACCACGAATGGCTGATACGCGAGCTCGCGAGACGGGTTGGCGGTAAGCGATAACCGATAACGTCTCCAGGGCCGCCTGGGTCAGGCGCGATTGTTGGCCGTCTAAAACGAACTTTTCAACTGCTGCGTGATAATCGGGGTTGCTGTAAAAACGCCAACCACCATTGACTTTGCGAAGAGCAAAGCCCCGATCGTCGTACGTAGTAATCAGATGAGCCAGGGCTATCTCAATCTCTTCAACTGGCTTTTCAAGCACTTGGGCCAGAATCACTTCTGAGACCGGTTCATCAACGACCATCAAAATCGCCTCAATTGAACGCTCAACCTCTAAATTAGACATTCGCACTACCTTCACTCGGTTCGTCTTGAACTAAAAATACGGGGATATCAAACTCATCCGTGACTTCGACGTCACCTTCCTGTGAGCCTGTCCAGGAGATCTGCAACTCCCCTAGCGCAACTACTTGGTCAAAACGTAAAACACCTTGACGGTATAGATCGAGCAGAGCTAGGAATCTGGCGACCACCACAAGAGTATTGTCCGCATCAGAGACAAGATTCCGAAAACTCATGGATTTACTTCGCCGCAAAGCCTCAACCACGAGTCGAGACTCTTCGGCAACACTGACTAAAGGTAGGTGAAGATGCTCCACACTGACCAGTGGGATGGTCTTGGGAGTCAAGACACGTTCGGCAATCGCAGCAAAGCGCTGGGGCCCAACACCAATAAGAACCTCGGGTAGTAGTGCACTCAATGTCGGATCTAAAGCGACAACACGTGGGAAGAACTTGTCAGCAGTAATGATGCGCTCGCTAAAGGTTGCAGCTATCTCTTTGAATGCCCGGTATTGAAGCAGGCGGGCGAAGAGAATGTCACGGGCTTCCAGGAGGGCTAGATCCTCTTCATCGTCAACTTCCCCGCTAGGCAATAATCTTGCCGCCTTAAGATCTAAAAGAGTTGCAGCTACCACGAGAAACTCTGTGGCCTGATCCAAGCGCCAACCCTCTCCTGAGGCCTCTAAAGACCTAATAAAGGCTATAAATTCATCGGTCACCAAGCTCAGAGAGATCTCGGTGATATCCATCTTGTGTCGTGAAATGAGTTGCAGGAGTAGGTCAAAGGGACCATCGAAATTATCTAGATGGACGGAGAACGCCCCCGATGCGGCGTTAACGTCGGCTGACTCTTCTAACGATAAATCCATGGCTGCACCCTACTTCACAGTTGCCCTAGTTCTAGGTAGCGCGTAGGCTCGCGCTCAATTCACCGAAAAGAGGTTTGACGCTTGAACGCTAAATCGACAAATCAAGAAGATGTTGCCACTACTGCAACTCTTCTTGGTAAAAATGCGGCGAGTATCCCAACTCCAGCACCAATTACCGATCACGGTAACGCCAAGGTGGTTGCGATATTCAACCAAAAAGGTGGCGTTGGAAAAACAACGACAACTATTAATTTGGGGGCTTCTTTAGCTGAGCTTGGACGTCGTGTTTTGCTAGTCGACTTTGACCCACAAGGTGGTTTATCCCTTGGTCTAGGTGTTAACGCGCACTCGTTGCCGCTAGAACAAACTGTTTACTACGCACTGATGACTCCTACGGCTAACGTAGATTCAATTGTTTTAAAGTCTGCAGTTCCTGGGCTGGACTTCTTGCCTGCTAACCGCGATCTTGGTACAGCAGAAACAACTCTTGGTGCCGAGATTGGTGGCCAACAA
>CANFUR010000030.1 GCA_947450175.1 Actinomycetota bacterium
AGGAATAGTTCGCCATTTAGATAACTTTTTACTAACGCCGGTACATCTTTTCTTAGGTTTGCTGAGCCAAAGTAGCAACCTTTGATTGACTGTTCGTTGACAAAAGGTCCGGCATCGAGCGTGATGGTGGCGCCATTCTTCATAAGACCTACCAAAATCAGAGTTCCATCGACTCCCACGGTGCCCCATGCCTGTTGGATGGTGCTTTCGCGCCCCAGCGCTTCAAAGGCGTAATCAACCCCGCCACAGATTTCTTTGACCAGAGTCACTGGATCAGAAGTTGCACCATTGATGACATGAGTTGCGCCAACTTTTTTAGCTAGATCAAGTTTTTCCTGTGTTACGTCCACCGCAATAATTGTTGTTGCGCCAGCCATTCGTGCGCCTTGAACAATATTTAACCCAACCCCGCCACAACCAAATACTGCAACCATTGATCCAGCTTTAACTTTTGCAGTGTTCATCACTGCGCCATAGCCGGTCAAAACTGCGCAACTAATTAACGCTGCGCGATCAAGTGGCATCTCTTTAGGAATGACAACTGCGCCCGATGCGGGTACGACGACGTATTCAGCAAATGAAGCAACAGTTAAAAAGTGATTGAGTTTCTCGCCATTGTGCGAAAGTCGTGATGTGCCATCAAATAAGCCACCAACTGACATTGCATTACCTGCAGTAGAGCAATAGTTAGGGCGTCCACTTGCGCAATATTCACATGTTCCACAACTAGGAACGATTGACATGATGACGTGATCACCAACTGCAACACCGCTTACATCAGGTCCAACTTCAACAACTACACCGGCGGCTTCATGACCAATGACTGCGGGGAAAGGAACCAATTTGCGCTTGCCATCAACAGCATTTAAATCACTTGCACATAATCCACTTGCAGCAACTTTTACTAAGAGTTCTCCTGATTTTGGTTTATCTAGTTCGACTTCACGGATTTCAAACTGTGAACCAATGCCATCTAGAACTGCTGCCTTCATTTTCACGAACTAGCCCCTTAGAAATTTATGCTCGACCTCGATAATAGAGAAGCTTAACCAAACTTCGGGGCTGAATTACTCGCAGAGCCATGAAAAATCTGAGTGTTCACCAAAAAGCAATGATTAATTCAGGTCCACCCAGGTCGTCTTGAGTGCGCTGTAGGCATCGAGTGCATGCAAAGACTTGTCGCGGCCAGAACCTGAAGCACCAAAACCTCCAAATGGCGTGATGACATCGAGCATGTCAAAAGTATTTACCCAGACAGTTCCGGCACGAAGTTTGCGTGCAAATTTATGGGCACGCGCAACGTTGTTGGTCCAGACCGAGGCAGCAAGTCCGTACTCGGTTCCATTTGCAATCTGCAAAGCTTCGGTTTCATCTTTTGCATCAATAGCAACAAGTACTGGTCCAAAGATTTCTTCCTGTGCAAGACGTGAACCCGGTTTAACGTTGTCAATCAACGTTGGTTTGATAAGTAAATCTTTACCAGTTGTTTTTTGACCACCAAAAATAGTTTTTTCACCATCTTGACCAACAAGGTCCAGATAAGCATTAACACGATCTCGCTGTAGTTCAGATACAAGACCTGCCATCTGTGTTGTTGGATCAAATTGATTTCCAACCACAAATGATTCTAGGAACTTATGAAGGTGCGCGAATAACTCTTCTTTCACACCTTTTTCTACGATGATGCGTGATCCTGCATTACATGTTTGGCCAGCGTTGTAATAGATGGCCCATGCAATAGTTGAAGCTGCGGCTTCTAAGTCAGTGCAATCATTGAGAACAACTTGAGGACTCTTGCCGCCTAGTTCTAGTGAAACTTGTTTCATATTTGATTCAGCGGCGTATTGCATCATTTTGCGACCTGTTGGGCCACTGCCCGTAAATGCAATCTTTGCAACATCCATATGGCGCGCAAGTGCTTGCCCAGCTTCAGATCCAAGACCTGGGACAACGTTGAATACACCTGCAGGTAAACCTGCAGTAATAGCTAGCTCTGCCATTTTTAACGCACTTAAAGATGAGTTTTCAGCAGGTTTAACAACAATGCTGTTACCCATAGCCAGCGCTGGACCAAGCTTCCAACTTGTAATCATCATTGGATAGTTCCAAGGAACAACTGCACCAATTACTCCAAGCGGTTCACGCGTGACCATTGCTAAGGCATTGCGTGGTGCCGGAGCAATTTCGTCATATGTCTTATCAATAGTTTCGCCATACCACTGAATAACTCGTGCAGAGTTTGGCGCATCAACACTTAATGCATCTCCAATTGGGCGACCTGTATCAATTGCTTCAAGCAGGGCTAATTCTTCTCGGTGTTCATTTAATAGTTGTGCCCAGCGCAACATAATTGCCTTTTTATCGCGCGGATTCATTTCACTCCAGATACCAGAGTCAAATGCTTTTTTAGCTGATGCAACTGCGCGATTGATATCTTCAGTATCACCCGATGCGAGATTACAAATTAAATGTCCATCACTTGGCGAATAATTCTCAAATGTTTTTCCACTAGCTGCTTCAACGAATTTTCCATCAATGAAAATTTGTGATTGTGGTTTTAGATCCAGCGCACGCTGCTGCCAAGTTTTTGTATCGGACATAACTGAGATGCTATATGGTCAAAGTTAATTTCTAGTAACGCGGTAGGTCAAAAGTGATAGGTCGGTGGCATAGGCGATGCGCACCCCAGCAGCTTTTGTTGCTGCCAAACCTCCAAGAATCTGTGCAGTCAGAACTTCACCTGGGGCCACCACTGCAACACCAGGGGGATATGGGGCGATTAAGTCAGCCGAAATTCGACCTATACAATCTTTGGCTGCGACCATTTCGGTATCAGCAAAGTAAGCATCGCGCATGGAAATTGCAACTGATGGAACAACTGACCAACTCAATGATGTGGCAGTAGGACGTGGGTTTGATTGAAAAGATTTAAGTATTGGCGTGAGAACGTGGGCCAGATGATCAAACTCTTCGATTGAATCAGCCAGCGTTGCCAAGAATACGACTGTGTCGTTATCAGCCATTTCGACGCGAATTCCTTGAGCTTGCAATTTCTTCTCAATCTCAACTCCGGATGCACCTAATTGATTAGCACGCAAAACAATCTTGGCCGGATCAAAACGGCCTGGGGCAAAATCGCCCGCACTTAAAAACACCGGCAATTCAAAGTGTGATTGGACTTTAGCTTTGAAGTTTTCAACATTGGTGACAAGTTGAGTAATCAATTCATCTCCGCGAGTTTGAAGCAAGGCACGGCAGCCATCAATTGATGCCAATGGAGCACCAGCAGGTGAAGTTGTATGAGTAGTTTCAAAGCTTTGTTCAATGCGATCAAGATTGAGAAGTATTCCTTGTGCTAGCAATAACGCTGATGCGCTGTATCCAGGCAAAGCTTTGTGGACACTGGTGATTAGTGCATCAGCACCAAGCTGTAAACAATGGTGTGGTGTCAATGATGAAAATCCGAAATGTCCGCCCCACGCTGCATCCACAATTACTGGAATTGAATGTGCATGTGCGCTTTTAACTAGGGCAGGTAGATCCGACAAAGTACCCAAATAACCTGGCTCAGTGAGCAACAGCGCAATCGGTTTTTGATTTATTACCTTTTCAAACTCTGTAACCGAAATTCCTGTTGGCACACCTGTTGCTGAATCAATTTCAGGTGATAACCAGATGGGTTCTAATCCAGCTAATACAAGTGCGCTAAGAATTGAACGATGCGCTGTGCGAGAGAGTGCAACTTTGTCTCCAGGTTTTCCTAGAGCTAAAACAATTGCTTGGTTTGCATGTGTTGACCCACCAGTAGAAAAGCGAGCAAAATCGGCCTTCCACAATGTGGCCGCTAACGCTTCAGCTTTCTTAAGCGTCTGGTTAGTTAACTTAATTTCATCTAAACCACCATATAAAGGTGTGTCACCATCAACGACCACCCCTAAGCCGACATCTAAGCGTGATGCGCGCTGCTTGTGACCAGGGATTGTGAAAGGCGTGCGCTTGGTTTCAAAGTAAGAAAGGTAGGCATCTAGAAGCGGTGCCGAATCTCTCAGTGAACTCATAGCGCCAAGGGTAACTACAAGGCGCCCTGGGTGGAAATGAGGCCTTAGACTTTTACCATGACCACACTTACAAATCTGACTCAAGAACGTCGCTTGGTTACCGCTATTCCGGGACCAAAATCTACTGAGGCGCTCAAGCGTCGCACGGAAGCGACTTCTGGGGGATTGGGTATGGCGATTCCAGTTGTAATCGAACGTGCAAGTGATGCAATCTTGCTTGATATCGATGGCAATCAGATTATTGATTTAGGTTCAGGTATTGGTGTTACTGGTGTTGGTAACTCCGCACAACGTGTAGTCGATCGCGTGATCGAACAAGTACAGGCATTTACACATACATGTTTCACAGTTGCTCCATACATGAATTACATCGAAGTATGCGAAAAATTAAATGCAATGACCCCAGGTGCACATAAGAAAAAGTCTTTGCTTGTTAACTCAGGTGCTGAAGCAGTTGAAAACGCGGTCAAGATTGCGCGTCACTTCACAAAGCGTCCAGCAATCGTTGTCTTTGAACATAGCTATCACGGACGTACAAATCTAACTATGGCGTTAACTGCTAAGAACATGCCATACAAAGAAGGTTTTGGTCCTTTTGCCCCCGAGGTTTATCGCGTGCCTATGCCTTATTCATTCCACTGGGTAGGCGATCAAGCAACGATTACTGAAGATGCCATCGAAATGGTCACACATAAAATTGATAAAGAAATCGGAGCACATAATGTTGCTGCGATTTTGATTGAACCAATTCAAGGTGAAGGTGGATTTATTGTTCCACCTAAGGGATTCCTACCTGCGCTCGCAAAATATTCAAAAGATAACGGCATCATATTTATTGCCGATGAAGTTCAAACTGGCTTTGCCCGTACCGGACACATGTTTGCAGTGGAAGAAGAAGGCGTTGTACCAGACATGGTTGTAACGGCTAAAGGAATTGCTGGTGGACTTCCACTTGCAGCAGTTACAGGCCGTGCCGATGTAATGGATTCAGTTCACGCATCTGGTCTTGGTGGCACCTATGGTGGAAATCCAATCGCATGTGCCGCAGCCCTTGGCGCAATAGAAACTATGGAAGAAGAAAACCTTGTTGCCCGTGCTCAACACATCGGAGAAATTTTAGGATCTTCACTTCGCGCACTTGCTAAGAAGTATCCAGTCATTGGTGAAGTCCGTGGACGCGGTGCAATGCAGGCAATTGAATTAGTAGAGCCACGAACTAAGAATCCAAATACAGCAGCGATGAACGCAGTAGTTAAGTACTGCCAGAGCCAAGGTGTATTAGTTCTTACCGCTGGAACTTATTCAAATGTTGTGCGCTTCTTGCCACCACTTGTAATTACAGATGAGCTTCTTAAGGATGCCCTCAGCGTTCTTGATGATGCTTTTGCTTCTCTTTAATTCTCTAACTTGTAACCCAGACCGCGAATGGTCTGAATCAAAACAGGATTAGCGGGATCAGCTTCAATCTTTGATCGCAAACGTTTGATATGTACATCTAGCGTCTTTGTATCGCCAAAGTAATCCCCACCCCATACGCGATCAATGAGCTGTGAACGCGTTAATACTCGACCAGCATTTCGCATTAAAAACTCTAATAATTCAAATTCTTTTAATGGTAGCCCAACTAGCGAGCCATTAATCGTTGCTTGGTGGCGTGCTGTATCTAATTTAATTGGGCCAACACTTACTACATCAAGATCGCCATGTGCATCATTATCTGCGATACCGCGGCGAAGTACTGCTTTGATGCGTGCAATTAATTCGCGCGATGAATATGGCTTAGTTACATAATCATCAGCACCAAGTTCAAGGCCTACCACCTTGTCTATTTCGGCATCCTTTGCCGTCAACATGATGATTGGAACTTGCGAAGTCGTGCGAATGGTTCGGCAAACGTCTACGCCGGAAACTTCTGGAATCATTAGATCGAGAAGAATTAAATCGGCACCTTCTTTTGCAAAAAGATTGAGTGCAGCGCGGCCGTCTTCGGCAACACTTACTTCAAATCCTTCCTTACCCAATAGGAAAGCTAAGGCTTCAGAAAATGATGATTCATCTTCAACGATAAGTATCTTTGTCATACAACGGTCTCCATAGGTGATTCATAGATGGGTAGCCGGATTGAGAAAGTACTTCCGACGTTTTCGACGCTCCAAACCTTTACTTCACCACCGTGCTTTGCTGCAACATGTTTAACAATTGAAAGACCTAAACCAGTTCCACCAGTCTGACGCGAACGCGCCGGATCGACACGATAGAAGCGTTCAAAAATGCGATCTTGTTCGGATTCAGAGATTCCGATTCCTTGATCGGCAACAGACACATCAATAATCCCATTTTCGCTGGTAGTTGTTACAGAAACTTTGGTATTTTCAGGTGAATAGTTGATGGCATTTTCGATGAGATTGTGGACGGCCATGATTAATTGGTCGCGATCGCCAAGAACGACGGAATCTGTATTTTCGAGATATGTGACAGTGATACTTCGACTATCTGCGGTTATTTGACATTGATCAACGGCTTCTCTGATCACGTATTCAATGCTAACTTCCTGAGCGAGTTGCAGTGGGTCGGAATCTTGTACTCGAGACAAGTTGATAATTTCCTGAACTAAATCCGTTAATCGTTTAGCTTCAGATTGCATGCGAGTAGCAAATTTAACAACTGATTCGGGATCATCTTTTGATCCCAAGACCGCTTCACTAAGAAGTGATAACGCACCAATGGGAGTCTTTAGTTCGTGTGAAATATTTGCTACAAAATCTCGACGTACATCGTGGACACGTTGAGCTTCACTTTCATCACTAAGTAGAACTAAAACCAAATCATCTTTAGTTAGTGGTAAGACTTTAACTGTGAGTTCGTGTTTACCTTCGCCAATTGGGCCACGCGGAATTTCAATTTTTCCAACTTGCTGATTATGTGTGCGACGAACAACACGAACTGTGGCCAATAATTCAGAGCTTTGAATACGACCGTCTTTTAGGATTCCTAAGCTTTCAGCGCCAGCGGTGATAAATATCGGAATTTCACCCGGGGCTAAAATCATGGAATCCCCATCCAGGAGATTGAGAGTTTCTAGGAGCATTTCGGGCAAGGCTCTAGGTTCTGGAGCCTGAATATCGCGGCGCAAGAACTTCACAGCCCTCACTCTATAGGCTCAAATCGCCAGTTAACCTTCCGTTCACCTAACCAAGGGCCGCTATTCATCACCCCCACATAGGTTTAGCGCCATGGCCCTCATTAGATCTGTATTCCAAGATGAACTAGATAACGTATCGCAGTCTCTGGTCGACCTTACTGCGATGGTTTCTACATCAATGTCAAAAGCAACAACAGCCATACTCTCGTGCGACTTAAAACTTGCTGAAGAAGTTATAGCTACTGACGTCAAAATTGATGATTACCAACACGAAACTGATTCGCGCATCATCGACATTATTGCAAGGCAGCAGCCAGTGGCTTCAGATCTGCGTGCATTAGTTACAGCTTTGCGCATGGGATCAGATTTAGAACGAATGGGCGACTTGGCGCACCACGTTGCAAAAGTTGCTCGTCTACGACATCCAAATGCAGCAGTGCCACCTGAGCTCGTTTCAATTATTCAAGCTATGGGAGTTGCAGCAGTTGCAATTACCGAAAAGACTGGCGTAGTTATTTCTACACGCAACACTGAAATGGCGCTAGAAGTTGAGCGCGATGATGATGTGATGGATGATTTACATCGAAAGTTGATTGCAGTATTAATCGAGCCAACATGGAAGCATGGAATCGAAACTGCAATTGATCTCACTCTACTTGGGCGCTATTACGAGCGATATGCAGATCACGCCGTTTCAATTTCTCGACGTGTTTATTTTCTTGTAACAGGAAAGTACGCCTCATAAAAATGTCTACCCAAGAACTAGTAATTCCAGTACCACGTGAAATTGTCACAGAACCACGCCGATCAGACAAAGTTTTCCGTGGTGTCGTTACCGGAGGTGGATTGTCGTCACTCGGAATCCTTGGTTTAATTGCGATATTCCTTGGCTACCGCGGTTTCGAAGTTTTACGCCAAGAAGGTATTGGTTTTATCACGCACTCTGATTGGTCAATCTCAACTGATGATTCCGGAAACGTATTAGACAGTCACTTCGGTCTAGCTGCGATGCTTGTGGGAACGATTTTATGTTCTTTGATTGCAGTAGTAATTGCCGTCCCAATATCAGTATTTTCAGCCTTATTTTTGAATTTTTATGCACCAGGTTGGCTTAAAAAAATCCTGATCACAATTATTGACATGATGGCAGCATTTCCATCTATCCTCTTCGGTATTTGGGGATTTCTGGTTTTGATGCCAAGTGTTGAATATTGGGCAAAACTGCTGCACCGTTATTTAGGTTTCATTCCTATCTTTGATATGCAAGTTCCTGTTTATACGCGTTCACCGTTTGTCGCAGGCGTTGTACTTTCGATAATGATTATCCCAATCATCACTTCAGTTTCTCGCGAAATTTTCTCTCAAGCACCACTTGATCGTATTCAGGCAGCGTACGCACTGGGCGCAACGCGTTGGGCAATGATTAAGGCAGTAGTAATTCCTCATGGTCGTAGCGGCGTAATTGGTGGAGCAATGCTGGGTCTAGGCCGTGCGATGGGAGAGACCGTTGCAGTCTTTACCGTTCTTAATATCGTGTTCCAAGTCAACTGGCAGATGTTGTTAGGGGCTGGTGGAAACGTCGCATCACTAATCATTCTCAAATTTGGCGATGCAAGTCCTTATGAAATTAAAGCACTTATGGCTGCTGGATTAATCCTTTTCTTGCTTACATTGATTGTAAATGCAATTGCAAATCTAATTGTTAAGACAACCGGAAAGTCAGGACGCTAATATGACCATGACGCCGGCACCTACAAAACCATGGGCAGCTTCAACAAAAGATCGCACTATTGATGGAGCAATTTTTGGTGGAGCGTTACTAAGTTCTTATTTACTTGTTTTCTTAACACCCCTTAAGGGCAAACTGGCTTACTTTGTCTGTTTCTTCATAGCTTACGCAATCTTTACGACTTCGATAAAGGGATTGCAACGTGGCAACGCAGCGGCAAAAGATGCGCTTGTTAATTCTTTAGTTGCTGTTGGCGCCATCGTGACCGTGATTCCGGCAGCAAGTATTTTGGCAACAGTCTTGAAAAAGGGCTTACCTGGCATCAGTTTTGGCCTCTTTACTCATGACATGGCTTTAGCTACACCAACAGATCCGCTTTCAAATGGTGGGTTGTTGCATGCAATAACTGGAACGTTAACGTTGATGGTTTTAGCGTTAATCATGAGCGTTCCAATTGGAATCTTGACTGCGCTGTATTTAACTGAAATCAAGGGTCGCTTTACTGGTCCAATTCGTTTTCTTGTACAAGCAATGAGTGGTGTGCCTTCAATTGTTGCCGGCTTATTTATTCTTTCTGCAATCTTGTATCCAATAACAAAGGCGTACTCGGGATTCATGGGTGCACTCGCGTTAACTATTTTAATGATTCCGACAATCGCACGTACATCAGAAGAAGTTTTGAATCTGATTCCTAATGATTTGCGTGAAGCAGGAACTGCATTGGGTGGTACTCAATGGCGCACAGTTGCAATGATCGTTTTACCGGCAGCTAGAAGTGGCTTAGTAACTGCAGTTATTTTGGGAGTTGCACGTATTGCTGGCGAAACTGCGCCAATTCTTCTACTTACTGGTGGTGGGGACAAAGTGAATCCCAATGCCTTTAACGGACCAATGGGTTCATTGCCGTATTACATCTGGAAATCTTTCAACGCAGGTTCGCCCGAAGCAATTACCAGGGCATGGGCAGGTCTACTTGTTCTTGTCGGACTTGTCTTATTCCTTTTCACATCAGCACGCTTCCTCGGATCGCGAAAGGTTTCAAAATGACCACATCACATGAAAGCGGGAAACAAGAAATGCAGACATCAGTAAAGCCATCATCATTGGCAGATGTTGCTAACGCAAAGGCACCTAAAACGCCAGGTACAAGCGCATTAGGTACTGGTCTTGAGACACGCGGCGTACATGCATGGTTTGGTAAGCACCACGCCCTTTCAAATATCTCCTTAGATTTCGCAGCGGGCACAGTCACTGCATTAATCGGACCTTCTGGATGTGGTAAATCAACATTTATTCGCACTATTAACCGCATGCATGAATTCATCCCTGGGGCTGCAATGGCCGGTGAAGTTTTGCTTGATGGCAAAGATGTATATGCCCCGGGTACAGATGTAACCAAGATTCGCTTGCAAATCGGAATGGTTTTCCAAAAGCCAAACCCATTCCCATCAATGACTATTGGCGAAAACGTACTTTCTGGTCTCAAGCTTGCTCAACTTAAAGTTGATAACAAAGACGACTTACTTGAAGAATGTTTAGAGCGTGCAGGTTTATGGAATGAAGTTAAAGATCGCCTTGGTGCCCACGGTGGTTCACTTTCTGGTGGCCAACAGCAGCGTTTGTGTATTGCGCGCGCCCTTGCAGTTCGCCCTCAAGTCTTGCTGATGGATGAGCCATGTTCAGCGCTAGACCCAGGATCAACACTTCGTATTGAAGACACTATTCGCCATTTATCTGACACTATGACAATTATTATCGTGACACACAATATGCAGCAGGCCGCACGAGTATCTGATTACACCGCCTTCTTCTTATCAGACGGCGGTCCTGGTCAAATGATTGAAGTAGCACCGACTAGTGAAATTTTCTCTCGTCCACAAGACTCTCGAACCGAGAGTTATGTGACCGGCCGCTTTGGCTAAGCGACACCATTTGTTCACCTAAAGGTTGAACTGCGTTAAACCTGCACCCCTCATTCGTTAACCCTGGCTCCTTAGGTTTCACCTTGTAGTTCAAATTAAAACCTATGAGGAGAAATAAATGAGAATTTCAAAGCTCGCGAAAGTTGCAGCTCTTGCACTCGCGTTCGGCCTAGTAGCAGGCACACCAGCATATGCAGTTGATCTTCAAGGTTCAGGAGCTTCTTTCCCAGCTCTACTAATCGAAGGTTGCAAAGCTGGATTCGCAGCAAGTGGTTCAGGACATACATATGTTTACGCTTCATCATCATCAGGAACTGGACAAGCTAACTCAGATAAATCAATTGGTGATTTCTGGATGTCAGATGGTGCTTACACAGCAGCAACAAAGCGCGCCTCACTTATTCACGTGCCACTAGTTGCAGCTCCAATCGCAATCTTGCATAACCTTCCATCAAAGACAACACTTTCACTTTCAGCAGCAACAATTGCTGGAATTTTCGGTGGAACAATTACACGTTGGAACGATCCAGCAATCGTTGCAGATAACAACCGTTCAACAAACAAAGTTGTTTACAAGTTAGATGCCAATGGAAACCCACGCAAAGATGCAAAGGGAAATCCAATCGTACTTCGCACACAGGTAGTTCAACAGCACTACACATTGCCAGATAAGGCAATCAAAGTTGTGTACCGTTCAGATTCATCTGGTACTTCACAAAACTTCACGAACTACTTGAACAAGTCAGCAGCATCTGTTTGGACTAAGCCTTCGAACAAAGTTTTCAAGGACTCATTCCCAGGAAATATCAATGACACAGCAAACCTAGGTCGTGTAGTTGGAGCAGCTTCATCAACTGGTGTTTCACAGCTAGCTGGTAAGACTCCATACTCAATCACATACGCTGAAGTTAACTACGCAACTGCAAACAAGCTAAAGATTGCTAACGTAATTAACCCAGCTGGTGCATCAGTAGTTCCAGATTCAGTAGGCGTTGGTGCATTCCTTGCATCAGCAACACAGGATGCCAACGGCTTCCTCACTTATGACTACAAGACAATGGAAAAGGGCGCGTACCCACTAGGTATCGTTTCTTACCTTCTTGCTGACACTAACTACCCAGACAAGGCTAAGGCTGCAGCAGTTAAGGCTTTTGCAAACTACATCTTGAGCCCTAAGTGCTCTAAAGATGTTGGAGCTGGGCTGGGCTTCAGCGTTATCGATGGTGATCTTCTTAAGAAGTCACTTGCTCAGGTAGCAAAGATCGGTTAATCCGCACTTTACAAATCGAGGGTAGAACGGCCTGGCTCGCAGCGATGCGGACCGGGCCGTTCTTTTCTTTTCGGCTATATTAGGAACATGCAAATAAATCTTGATAAAAAATCTGGCCTATTACTTGGGATCATCGCAGGTCTGCTAGTAGTAATCATTGTTCTCTTGGTCGACAAGGTGGGCGATGAAGGTAATTTTATTGAGACGCACTCTTCTCAGATCCAGATTGGAAACTAATGTCAACGATTGCAGAGATCGCAGCAGCCTATGAAAAGGCGACGAATGAGTATTTAGCCATTGCCAATAATGTTCCAGAATCCAAGTTAGATGTATGTGTAGGCGAAGATTGGAGTTCACGCCAAGTTATTCACCATTGCGCAGATAGCGAAGCCCAGTCGTATGCGCGTTTGCGCCGATTAGTAGCTGAACCTGGCACGCAGATTCAAGGCTACGACGAAGGTGCTTGGGCTAAGAACCCGACCCTTGGTTACACCGATATGCCGGTTGAAACTTCTATTGCTGTTTTTGCTGCCGTGCGCGCAGGTTCACTAGCAATCATTAAAAGATTGACGCCAGAGCAGTTAAAGAATTTTTGTATTCACTCAGAAGCTGGTGAATTTACCTTAGAGCGTTGGTTGCAGGTATACACGCGCCATGCAATCGAGCATGCTGATCAGATTACAAAAAATCTGGCGCTGTAGTTGTTTGAGCGTGGATTGACCCATCGGTCTATCCACGTTGGGGAAATGTCCCCCTAACATCTCACCCCTAAAAGGGTGATTGGCGCTTGAATAAAAAGGCTAGGGGTATCACCCTTGGCACATGAGCGCAAAACACATCACCTCTCTAGGGGTGAGCCTTCCGCGCTCGCAACCACCGGCAATCAATGCCAATTTTCTATCGCGCAAGCATCTATTTCCACTTTTTGAAAATAACGTACCAGGAGCAACTTTAGTTGTAGCC
>CANFUR010000031.1 GCA_947450175.1 Actinomycetota bacterium
GCACATTGAACTTGATCCCAAGTCACGGGTGAATTCAAAGTTACTGATTTTTCATTTACTTGATTTACTTGGGTTGCTTCTAACTCAATAGCCAAGACAATGCCAGGCGCTTTATTTGATCCCCGTAAAGCTAAAGCATCTTGAGCAGCTTCTAGAGATAAAAGGTATTCAATCTCCTCTTCATCTAGATCCTCATTTTCACCAACATAAAAAGGAGTTGGCGCAAGAATGGATTCAATATTTTTGGTACCAGAATTGAGAAAAGTTGCGAGATCATCATGAGTTATTGGCAGATAGGCTCGCATGCCTTAATAGTATTAGAACTTAACCCTTGATCTCACTGGCGATAGTGGCGATAGATTTACGCAGGGAAGAGCGTGTATTGACCTCAATCAGCGTGCACTTCTGCTCTAGCGCTCCACTAGCAGCCCGTAGGTCACGGCCAATCACGCGAACAGATAATGGGCGCAAACGAGTGGTAGCTGATAGGAAACGTGCTTCTTCCTCTTCTCCTTTTTTACCTTGTGAACGCATATTTAGCGTGAAACTAATCTGGGATCTAATGGAAGTCTTTTCTAATAAAGTACAGACCTGCTCTAAGCGATGAATGCCAAGAAGATCGGGACGAGCAATCACCATAAGTTCATCTCCCTGATCACAGCTCCACGTAGTCATAGTTGATGTCCATCGACGATCGGTAAGGCGATTAGATAAACCCGAAATTGAACCAAGGTCAATGACGACAGTGTCGAAATACTGAGTAGCCCTTTCCATAAACTGATCAATAGAACCAGATTCTTGTTGAGTTATTTCAGCGATAGCTAACTTTGGGGCAATCGTGCGCCAGCCTGACTCTGATTGAACATTACGAATCGCAATTAAGGTTGCGATAGATGGTGCACGAAAATTTGCGTCAATTAGCAGAGTTGATCTCTCAAGAACACTCAACTCCATTGCCAAGTTAAGTGCAATTGTGCTACATCCTGTATCACTTCCAGCTGAACCAACTGCGATCACATGGGCTTTTCGGGTTTGCCGACCATTTTGATTCAACTGACGAAGCATTGGTGCACGAACAAAGCCTCTAACTACACTGACCAAATCTGTGACTGTTGCCGGAACTGAGTGTAGGTTTTCAAAGGAAGAGTTTGGTTCACGCGAAAAACCAACAACTTGTCTCACTTTGAGAGTGAGATTCATAATTACTTCACGGGAGATTCCGGGAAGATCCGGAGCATATATAAGTAGTGAACCTGCAGCAGCTTCGGCATTATTTGTACAATAATTCTCGAGAGCCTCAGTATCAATGGCACGAAAAATGACACTCCACCCCTGAGCAAACAAAGTTCCAGAAACAAAGCTTTCAAACTGGGCGTCAGCGATCGCGGTAATGACCACAGGAAGTTCTTGACTAGACATTGGAACTAATCACCACCAAACGTCCTTGCGTAGTTGCTGAAAGTAGTCGCAAAACTTGAGTCTGACCGACGGAGACAGTTATTGCTGCATCTGTTCCAAAGTTTGCACTTTTGCCATTGGCACTCATTACTAGAACAGTCCCAAGAATCAGGATGGGTTCTTGTGCTAATTCGCCGTTTTGGGTGTCAATAACCCAGTAGATATCTACGAGATCTCCGACTTTAATGCCGGCAGCTATGTCTACCGAACGAATGCTCAGAGGTACAGCGCTGCTTGCAATTTTAACTGCCGTAGAACTTACTTTTTCAATACTTAAGATTTCACCTGAGAACACATTTTGAATAAGTACTTGCCCCAACGGATCAAGCTCTTTGGAAAGGTAATTGATTGAGCTCGAACTCAAATCAAAATCTTTGAGCTCTAAGTCGCCGTTTACAATCTGGTGTCCGCTTTGTAAATCTTCAACTGCAACCCAGTATTTTGAGGTTGAGTGAGAAAAACTAGCCAGGAAGAATGCCGAAAGAAATGATGCGGCTATAAGTGCGATAGCTAACGGCATTCGGGTTTGCATGTGTGAAGTTCGTTTTTTCATGAAGCCACCTAATTGTATTTAATGACAAAAAATGATTACTTATCCACAATCATCCATACTGATGAATTAAATTTAGCCATTTGGTGGATTCACGCCGTTTCTTTAACTAGAACTCTGAGCTCATGACAACAGAGAAATCAATTGGCAATGAAATAAGCATTAGCAGTTTTCGAATTGAAGCATTAAATAGCCCTAAAGATCAGGATTGGAAACACCCACTTCTAGAAATATTCAAACTAGCCCCTGTTCCAACCCAAACTAACCGTCCAAAACTCTATTTAGTTCCCTCACGTTTTGATGACGAATTTGATCCTGATTTTGCTCCAGAACCAACTTCGGCACTAGATTTACCTGAACTTCATCAGTGGACGGAACGTTTTGTATATTCTGTTGTAGAAATATGGGCTGGGCGAAGATCTCCTCGTCAGATTCAAGCCCTATGTCACCACACGATTTTTTCAGAGTTAGTTAGAAAATCTGGATCTCAAAAAGAAGTTGGGCATATTCGTAAAATTCATATCCAGGAACCTCTCGATGGAATATGCGAAGCTACAATTACCGTTCGTTACCAAGACCGACTTCGCTCAATACTGATTCGGTTTGAAGGCATTGACAAGCGATGGTTGTGCACAGCACTTAACTTGCTTTAAGCACCGCCATGGCAACGTTTGAATTTTTTACCTGAGCCACACGGGCAAGGAGCATTGCGTGAAACTTCGCCAGTTACTTTTACGCCGTTTTCATCAGCAGCGGTGTACTGCAAACCAGATGTTGGCAACGCTTTAGTTTCAAGACCAGCCCCACTTACTTCATTACTTGAAGCTTCTACCGTTACTTCGATGTTGAACAAGAACCCAGCGATTTCTTCCTTAATTGCATCCATCATTGCCGAGAACAAGTCGAAACCTTCACGTTGATACTCAACAAGTGGGTCACGCTGGGCCATCGCACGCAAGCCAATACCTTCTTGTAGATAATCCATTTCATATAGGTGTTCACGCCATTTGCGATCAAGAACAGAAAGCAGAACCTTACGCTCCAGTTCGCGCATAACCTCTGAACCTAATGACTCTTCACGTTTTGCATATGCAGCCTTGCAATCTTCAATAACTTCTGCAGTAAGAAACTCTGCATCTAAACCACTTCGGGAACCAACTCGAGCTATAAGCTCTTCAATAGTAAATGAGATTGGATAAATAGTTTTAAGGGCGTTCCACAGAGTTTCTAAGTCCCAGTCTTCGGAATAACCCTGAGAAGTCGCCATGCTTATATATGCCGTCAAAGTATCGTCAACGAAAGTTGCGACCTGATCCTTAATATCAGCACCTTCTAGAACCATTCGACGTTCACCATAAACAACTTGGCGCTGACGATTCATTACATCGTCATACTTCAAAACATTTTTACGCATTTCAAAATTTTGTGATTCGACTTGAGTCTGAGCCGAACGAATCGCATTACTCACCATCTTAGATTCGATTGGTGCATCTTCAGGAATTCCAGCAGCTGTCAGGAAGCGCTCAACCATTCCAGAGTTAAAGCGTCGCATGAGCTCATCTTGAAGTGAAAGATAGAAACGTGACTCGCCGGGATCGCCTTGGCGACCAGAACGGCCACGTAACTGGTTATCTATACGGCGAGACTCATGTCGCTCAGTACCTAAAACATAAAGTCCACCAAGTGCAATCACTTCTTCATGACCAACTGCAACTGCTGCCTTTTGGCGAGCAATCTCATCTGGCCAAGCCTTTTCATATTCTTGCGCGTTATCAACTGGAGAAATTCCACGGCGTTGTAATTCGAAATCTGCCATGAACTCTGGGTTTCCACCGAGCATGATGTCAGTTCCACGACCTGCCATATTTGTTGCAACTGTTACTGCGCCCTTAACACCTGCGCGAGCAATAATCGCAGCTTCGCGCTCGTGGTGTTTAGCGTTGAGAACTTCGTGAGGCACCCCTGATTTGCGCAGGAATCCTGATAGTTCTTCAGACTTTTCAACACTCACTGTACCCACAAGTACTGGTTGGCCTTTGCGATGTTTTTCAACAATATCTGCGGTCACTGCAATGAACTTTCCAGCTTCTGACTTATATACAAGATCAGGTTGATCAATGCGAACCATTCCGCGATTTGTTGGAATTGGAACAACGCCTAACTTATAAATCTGATGGAATTCTGAGGCTTCAGTCATGGCAGTACCTGTCATACCTGAGAGTTTTTCGTAAAGACGGAAATAGTTCTGCAAGGTAATCGTTGCCAAAGTCTGGTTTTCATCCTTAATTTCAATACGTTCTTTAGCTTCAAGAGCTTGATGCAAGCCTTCACTATATCGACGCCCAGCTAACATGCGGCCTGTGTGTTCATCAACAATTAATAGTTCACCATTCATAACAACATAATCTTTATCTCGCTTGAAAAGTTCTTTGGCTCGAACAGCGTTATTGAGATAACCAATCATTGGAGTATTGGCGGGTTCGTAGAGGTTGCCAATCTGCAAAAGCTCTTCAACTTTGGTTACTCCTTCTTCAAGGATTCCAATAGTTCGCTTCTTCTCGTCAATTTCATAGTGAACATCACGTTGAAGTTTTCCAACAAGATTCGCAAATTCCACATACCACTTCGTTGCTTTATCGGCAGGTCCACTAATAATTAATGGTGTACGCGCCTCATCGATTAAAATAGAGTCAACTTCATCAACTACAGCAAAGAAATGCTCACGTTGTACGCACTCTTCAAGCGACCAAGCCATGTTGTCACGCAAATAATCAAAACCAAATTCATTATTTGTTCCATATGTAATATCTGCCAAATAAGCTTCACGACGCTCTGCAGGCGTCATATTGGCAAGAATCACACCAACCTTTAAACCGAGGAAGCGATGGATACGACCCATCCACTCACTATCGCGCTCTGCTAAATAATCATTGGTAGTTACAACGTGAACACCTTTACCGGCAAGCGCATTCAGATATGACGGGAGGGTTGCAACTAAAGTTTTTCCTTCACCAGTTCGCATTTCGGCAATATTTCCTTTATGAAGTGCGGCACCACCCATTATCTGCACGTCGTAATGGCGCTGACCTAAAGTTCGCTTAGCTGCTTCACGCACAACTGCAAAAGCTTCAGGCATTAAATCATCGAGTGATTCACCTTTTGAGTATCGCTCTTTGAAGATGTCAGTTTGAGCGCGAAGTTCTGAATCTGACATTGCGGAGATACGTGGTTCATGAGCATTAACGACAACGACGATCTTGCTTAGTTCGCGAAGGACGCGACCTTCACCTGCACGCAAAATCTTGTCAAAAAACGCTGGCATCGATGCAACCTTTCGAACACTCTCGAACTCGCTTACTCAAGGCCCTATCGTAGAGGTTGTGCCAGGCAAGCGGTAACTGAGGCTAATACGTGAAATCCATGAGAATTCAGGGCTCTGACTGCCTCTGAGACCGTAGCACCCGTGGTCACAACATCATCGATGAGAATTAAATCACCCCGGGGATATGTGTCAGCGCTGATGCTAAATGCCCCACGCATATTTGTCAGTCGAGCTTTGGCGCTAAGAGAGCTTTGATCTTTTACGTGGCGATTAATTGTTAAAGCAGGAATAACCGGAATCGAAGTGATCGCCGAAATTTGTTTACATATGTCGGGGATAAAACTTCTACCACGTCGCCTACGATTCGGGACTGAAGAGGGAATTGGAACTAGGCGTACGTTATATAAATCAAAATTAGCCTTTTCGAGCACGTGAACGATTGCATCAACAATTAATTGGTCAGCACCTTTGAGGCCATTTTCTTTTGCAGCCAAAATTATTCGGCTTGCGGTTGGCGTATACATAATTGCAGAATGAACTTTTATGCCATGCACATGGGTTGTATAAAAATGGGGATGCCATTCGCGGCGGCACGTAGAACATATTGATAGCCCAATAGCATGACAGCCATAACACCTAGTTGGAAAAAGTAGTTGGCTTAACTCTTCAATAACTGACACACGGAGAAAATAGTTTAAAAAACTCCACTCACAATTAGGGTGTGGAAATTATTCGTGATGATCATCTGGGGTCAATTTTATTAATCTGGATTCAATACCTTGACTAGATTGGCGTGGAAGCGTTAAAACAAAATGAGCACCTTTTCCAGGACGTCCCCATGCCTCAAGTTCTCCATTATGTAAGCGCGCATCCTCGAGTGCGATAGAAAGACCTAGCCCTGTTCCACCACGTGTGCGAGCACGTGAAGGATCTGCGCGCCAGAATCGGTCAAATACTCGAGTTAATGCATTTTCGTCTAAGCCGATTCCATGATCGCGAACACCTACTGCAACATCATGCTCACTTGCCAAAATTGTGATTGCGATTGGTTTTTCTTCGGCATGATCAATCGCATTTGAAAATAGATTTCTTAAAATCCGCTCGACACGTCGTATGTCCGCTTTCATATTTATGCTTTCAGCAATTGAATAAATTCGAAGCTCGGTAGAACGTTCTTTTGCCACTAGCGCTAAATCCTCGGTGCAGCGTTTAGCTAATAAAACAATGTCGAATTCAACTGCCTCAATGATTGCAACTTCGGCATCAAATCGGCTTACCTCAAGTAAATCTTCTAGCAATCGTTCAAATCGATCTAGCTGAGCAACAAGTAGTTCTGTGCTTCTTGCAACAACTGGGTCAAAGCTATCTCGAGATGCACTTATGACTTCAGATGCCATGCGCAATGTTGTAAGTGGCGTGCGAAGCTCGTGTGAAACATCTGAAACAAAGCGCTGCTGAACTCGAGAAAGATTCTCAAGGCGTGCAATCTGCTTTTCAAGTGATTCAGCCATCTCATTAAATGCCGTACCTAGAGTGGCAATTTCATCTTGTGAAACTACTTTCATCCGTTGACGGAAATCGCCTGAGGTAAATTGAGTCGCAATAGCTGCAGCTTCACGGACCGGACGCACTACTTGGCGAACAACGAGCCACACAATCAATGCAATGAGAAATACAAGAACAGAGCCGGTGACTAATAAGAGACGAGAAATTAAATCTAAAGTCGTATTCTGATTAGCTAATGAGAAGAGCATGTACATCTCATATTGTCCTGCGCCTGGGATTTGTACTTTCTGTCCAAACGCTAGTCCTGGAATACTCGCTCCCCCCATGTACTGAAGGTTGATGTAAGACGAAACTAAATCGGTACTTTTACGCACTCGCTTACTTAAATTCTCTGGAATTGAATGTGGGTCAACTAAATTTGAAGTGGTCTCATAGTCATTGTTCCGTGTATTACCAGGACTACGGATAAATACAACTTCACGAGCATTCTCATTTGAAGTAAGTGAAGTCGCTGAACTAATCACATCATTGATAACTTTATGAACTGCCGCTTCTTTTTCTCCTTGGGCTAACAGGAAGCGATACTCTGCGCTAAATATCGTTGAGCGGGCTTCAATACGCGATGAGTCAAGATTTACTTTTTTAATACCAGCTGATAATTGTGAGTTAAGGGCTGAACCAGTTAAGTAAACAACGCCAAGGGATAGTAAAACAGTGGAGATTATGACTCTTGTGGCCAGTGAGTTACGCAGGCGTAAGAAAATACGGTTCATCTCTTAGGAAGCGCCCATTACTCCAGCTTTATAACCGACCCCTCGTACTGTTACAACAATCTCTGGGCGTTCAGGATCATGTTCGATTTTGGAACGTAGACGCTGTACGTGAACATTGACTAGGCGTGTATCTGTGGAGTGTCTATATCCCCACACTTCACTGAGCAATGCATCGCGAGTAAATACCCGTCCCGGCTCTTTAGCAAGTGCGACTAATAAATCAAATTCAAGCCGTGTAAGAGAAATCTGCTTTCCTGCGCGCAAAACCTGATGTGCTTGAACATCGATGGCGAGATCACCAATGGTTAATAGCCCGGCAATATCGACGTTGGTACGGCGTAATCGAGTACGGATTCGCGCAATGAGTTCAGAGGGGTGACGAAAAGGCTTGACCATGTAGTCATCTGCTCCGGCTTCAAGACCTCGAACAACATCGTGAGTATCACCTTTTGCAGTCAACATAATGATTGGAACCATTGATTCAGCTCGAATTAATTTGCAAACTTCGATGCCATCAAGGCCGGGCAACATAACATCCAACAGAACTAAATCTGGTGGATTGTTACGAAACACATCAAGGACTTCATCACCGCGACTTACGAGGTCTACATCAATACCTGCACCAGTTAAAACAATGCCGAGCATTTCGGCAAGGTCCTGGTCGTCATCGACGACCATAACCAATGTCATTAGCTACCGTGCTCCCAAGAGTTCAAGTACATATCTTGTGCTGGTGTAAGAACATCGATTAATCCACCCATGCTCTTCAATTTTAAGCTAGCAACTTCCTTATCAATATAGGTAGGAACGTTATGAACTCCAGCCTTCAAGTTCTTAGCTTCCTTTACAAGATACTCAGCAGTTAGTGCTTGATCCGAGAAAGACATATCCATTACAGATGCTGGGTGACCTTCGGCAGCTCCAAGGTTAACTAAACGGCCTTCGGCAAGAAGAAGTAGGCGACGCCCATCAGCCATGACATATTCATCAGTCTGGTGACGCATCTTTGCATTCTTCTTAACTGCATGTTGTTCTAGCCATGCAACATCGATTTCAATATCAAAGTGACCTGAGTTGGCCATGATTGCGCCATCCTTCATAACTGCAAAGTGCTCATCGCGTAATACGTCACGGTTACCCGTCACGGTAATGAAAACATCGCCAACCTTGGCAGCATCTGCCATTGGCATAACACGGAAGCCTTGCATCATGGCATCAAGTGCTTTAGTTGGATCAATTTCAGTAACGATTACATCAGCACCCATTCCCTTTGCACGCTCTGCCACTCCCTTACCACAGTAGCCAAATCCAGCTACTACAAGAATGCGTCCTGCTAGCAAAAAGTTAGTTGAGCGAAATACAGCATCAAGAGTTGATTGACCAGTTCCATAACGATTATCAAACATGTGCTTTGTGTCAGTGTCATTGACGGCGATCATTGGGAACTGAAGCGCTCCGTCTTTTGCCATCTGATTCAAACGAATTACACCAGTAGTTGTTTCTTCACATCCGCCAGCGATATTTGGAATTAACTCTTTGCGAGTTGTATGAAGTGTGTTGACAAGATCGCATCCATCATCAAAAACTTGGTGTGGTTCAATATCAAGTGATGCGTTGATGTGCTTGTAATAGCCATCACGGTCAACAGCATTTCGTGCAAATACAGAAATTCCATATTCATGGACTAGTGCCGCAGCTGTATCATCTTGAGTTGAAAGTGGATTCGATGCGCACAAAGCGATTTCAGCGCCACCAGCTTTTAAAACGCGCATTAAGTTAGCTGTCTCAGTTGTTACGTGCATACATGCAGAGATTCGTACACCAGCAAATGGTTGAGATTTTTCGAAACGCTCACGAATTTGAGCAAGCACTGGCATATTGCGCTCGGCCCACTCAATGCGCATACGTCCTTGCGCTGCAAGAGATGCATCTGCAATATCGTGTTTTGGAAGAGTTGAGGTAACAGGTACGTTCACGAAAAGCTCCTTTATCGACTGCGGTCAGGAGCATAGGTTACTGCCCACGCGCCTAAAGCGAGTAATAAAGACGGGTACTTAGCGTCGAATTAACGCTAGAACCTCATCGCGCAGCTTCTCCATACGGGCCGTTGTCTTGGCCTCAACGTTGAGTCGAAGTAAAGGCTCGGTATTAGATGGGCGAAGGTTAAACCACCATGTATCTCCATTGACAGTCAATCCATCTAGATGATCAATAGTCACGCCTTTTTCGGTGGTGAAGACCTCTTCCACCAATCTGCTGGCTACTGCTGCATCAGTAACTTTTGAATTAATTTCACCGCTTAGAACGTAGCGCTGATACGGCTTTAAAATCGCAGACATTGTTTTCTTTGATTCGCCAAGGGCTGCGATGGCATGAAGTGCGGCCAACGCTCCGGAATCTGCTCGCCAAAACTCATCAAAATAAAAGTGGCCTGAATGCTCTCCGCCAAAAATTGCCTTGCTATCGGCCATCATTTTTTTAATGTAAGAGTGTCCGACACGACTTCGAAGACCTACTCCACCATTTTCTTCAATAACTTCAAGCACTGCGCGAGAAGAAATTAAGTTATAAATAACTGTAGCACCCGGATGCTTGAGCAATTCGCGCTCTGCAATTAGGGCGGTTAAATCTGATGGGTTAATTGCGTTCGCTTTTTCATCAACAATGAAACATCTATCTGCATCTCCATCAAATGCAAGCCCTAAATCTGCTTTGTGCTTTAAAACTGCTTTTTGTAAGTCTCGGAGGTTTTTCTCATCAATTGGGTTGGCTTCGTGGTTTGGAAATGTTCCATCTAGCTCGAAATACAATGGAATCATTTCGCAGTTAATTCTGGAAAATATTGCTGGAGCTGTGTGGCCAGCCATTCCATTTCCTGCATCAACCACAATTTTAAGCGGGCGAATGGTAGAAAGATCAACCAGACCTAATAAGTGATCCACATACTCTTCGAGCATATTTCGTTCAGTTTCAACGCCAACAGATCGAATCTGAAGTGGAGAGCCTTGGCGCACAAAATTTTCTATGGTCAATAACCCTGATTCTTTTCCAATCGGGCGCGCACCGCTTAGGCATAATTTTATTCCATTGTATTGCGCTGGATTATGGCTTGCTGTGAACATTGCCCCCGGTAAGCCTAATTTGCCTGAAGCGAAATACAACATATCGGTTGATGCCAAACCAATTCTAATTACATCCATGCCTAGTGAAGTGACCCCAGCAGAAAATGCTTCTGCGAGTCCCGGTGAAGATGCGCGCATATCTTCACCAATCACTACCGTTGCCGGTTCACGTTCTTGCTGAAGAAATCGAGCAAAGGCAAGTCCGGTCGCAAAAGTAAAATCAGGAGTAATCTGTGAATCAACTAATCCACGTATGTCGTACGCTTTAAAAATATCCGGAATCTCTTGTGTCATTAAACGGCTCCTAGGAAGGCACTGCTCGTAAATGACCCCGGCGCCCAATAGCTGTTTGAACAGTCTCAACATTTGGTACTTGTGCTTTCTCATCACTGCGCATTGCTACTTCTCGTACTGCGTCAGCAATTGCCATCAGGTCATCCTCAGACGGCCCGGGTTCATTACCTGTTAACTCTTGTTTTATTACATTCCAGCCATGCGGAACTTTTAAACGCTCTGCATGGACTGTACATAAATCATAAGCGTGTGGTTCTGAGAAAGTTGCTAAAGGACCAACTACTGCCGTTGACTCTGCATAAATATAAGTCAATGTCATCGTAGCGATTGATCGACAGCCCAC
The DNA here is from genome assembly GCA_947450175.1 of Actinomycetota bacterium. Lineage (GTDB taxonomy): Bacteria > Actinomycetota > Actinomycetes > Nanopelagicales > Nanopelagicaceae > Planktophila. Next base: position 11,369 of record CANFUR010000031.1, read on the forward strand.
GCGAGAGCAACCTCGGCCGATATGAGCTTGTGATTTCATAACAAGAACATTAGTGGGCGTGGCACAGTTTTTTAGGGATTTAGTACGCGAATGTTTGAATTCGGAATTTCCACTTTGGTGAGGCGGCTGCCATTTTCAATCGGGAAGTAACCATAACCATTACTTGAGGCTACGAGTGCACCAGCAAAGACCTTTTTACTGGTCGAAATAATAGTCAGCGATCTGGCATTAGCTGGCGCGCGCCAGGTGGCAATGTCAGTTCCTTTAACAACTTCGCTTACTTTTTTGCCGTTGATTAATGTGGATTCAATTCTTACAGCAATTGAGTTTCCTGTAAAAGCGATGAGTGGTGAAAGGCCAGTAATAGCAATTGTCATTGGAACGAGCTCTTTAGTTGCCGTGCTCCAAACAAAGTCTTTGTGGCCACTTATTGTTACTGACGAAGAGATTGCAGCTACAACCGGATCAGACGAAGTAATTCGGACAGCAAATGCGCTTGCAGAAATATTCGGTGCTAACGAAAACTCACTCACCACTCCAGCGGTTATTTTTCGTGCGCTAAATCCCACTGGTGTGAATCGACCATCGGCAGATAAAACTTCCACAGTGAAATTTGTATCCGCATCTCCCGGAGCAAGAATTCGCAGAGTATGTGAGGAAGAAGTCTTTTGACCCTTTTTAGGAAGTTGATTTGGGATTGCTGGAATAACAATGCTTGTGGTTGGATTTGAATAGGAATTCACAAAATCTCCACCTAGCGCCTTTAGGCCTGCACCTTGTTCATCAATTACAAATGAATTTACGCGCCCTGACCGTGGAACTACCTGGATTGTTAAAGATTTATCACCAGGGGCCAGTGAATCAAGTGAGAGTTGCATAAAACTCTTTGAATTCAAATTTACTGACTTAATAGGTTGTTTTCCATTTTCTGAATAACTTTGAATATCAACTATTGCATCGCTTAATCCGCTGTTAGTGAGCACCAAGCGGCCTCGAGTTGTGACATTTGCGCTTCCACCTACAAACCACTGCGATGCTTCTGGGCCAGAACAAATTGTTCCGCCTGCCCAGCTTCCAGAACGGCTTTGCCAGATTACAGGTGTGACACCTTGTGCAGAAATTACCAATGAATCTTTAATTACTGGAAAGCGTAAATTATTAAATGGCAGAGTTTTACTACTTCTATTTTGAAGTCGCTGATACTGCGTTTTTCTAGACGAGACTGAAATTTGTGAATTTAGACCATTTAAAGTTGGAGGACACACCACGGCTGGGTAAGTTTGCGAATACGAGTTTGATTGACCTGCAACATTTAATCCTGACGCTACAAGGAAGCAAGCAATTAAAGCTGCTATAA
>CANFUR010000032.1 GCA_947450175.1 Actinomycetota bacterium
AGTAAATGAACTAAGAACGGCAAGCAAAATTGTTAACACATAAATTCTGCGCCAACTATTTTTTTCAACTGCGTTCCAGTGCCCTAACACTATTGGGATTTGTGGGGCAATAATTAATGTTACCAATGTTGCGAGTCGGCCTGAGTTAACTGAAGCAAGAGCAACTGGCGAGATTGCATAGAGAAAACTTGATGGAATTGTTATGTAAGAATTTTTAGATAATCTACGTAAATAACAATGTGCTGACCACATAATAAATAGGGGCGCAGTAAGAAAGAAAGTAGTTATAAGAAATGGGATTTTTCCGAGAACAATGATTGAAGTGAGAGCTACTACAGCCAACCATGGCGGTGAAGCATGTGAACTTCCCATGCCAACTTGGTGCCAGGATTCAAAGTATGTTCGCCAAAGATCTCGGGCACCGCTGGGAGAAGCCGGAAGTGCGCCACCGATGAGTGCACCTAATCTATTTCTTGAAGCAATAAGTGTTACTAATCCTAATAATAAGTAACCAAAAATTTTTGGGTTTTTTAATAAACTTCGCCACTGGTATTTCTTTGTAGGTACCAGCAAATCTTCTTCTTCCAGAGAATTGAGAACTGAAACAGAGGAAGGTTCGGCAACAGGAATAATTTTTGCTCTAATAGCTTCAGCTGCTCCAGAGGTGGACAGCCGTAACTGTGACCAGCGCGGAGGAATATAAGGAGTAATAACGCGGGCTGAAACTAAACGCTTAGTTTTTCTAAATTTACGAGCCTTAAAGATTTCATTTGGTCTAACAATCAATGTTGCAACAGCTAAGAGCTCGTCTGAGGCATATCCAGGAAGTTTTGCAATGAGGTAACCAAGGGAACGAGCCATCGCTGATCCCAAGAGTTGAAGACTAAGCCAAGGAATCATCCACCATGATGAATTTGCGAGTAATACATATGCTGCATTGCGACGATCTAGCAATAGTGGGCGGTGTAGGAATGCCCCTGCAACATCAACACTACGACGTTCAGAGGCTGAAGCTTGTGCGTGATAAGCAACAGCGTCGGTATTTGCAATGACCGTATAACCACAAACACGTGCACGCCAACCAAAATCAATGTCATCTCGAAATAGTGAAAGGTTTGAATCAAAACCACCTATTTCTTCAAATACATCTCGCCGAATTAATGCTCCTGCCGTGCTCACAGATAAGACATCATGTATTCCATCTTGTTGTCCCTGGTCGTACTCATATGTCTCTAGGCCAGTCCATCTAGCACCATTGCCAGCAATACTTACGCCTGCTTCAAGTAAGTGTGTGCGGTCGTGCCAACCAAGAAGTTTTGGACCAACCATCGCTACTTGCGGACGATCTTCAACTGCTTCAAGTAGTTTTTCTAATGCTGTTGGTGCGGGTGCGCTGTCATCATGAATTAACCAAATCCATTCACTGTTACCTTCGATATGTTTTGGTAACTTTTCTACTGCGAGCGCAACTGCATCGCCAAAACCACAGTCGCGTTGTGCCGCAATTACTTGGATGCGGGCAGATTTAAGAAGTTTGGTTGACGAATCTTGTGAATCTGTATCAACTGCAATAATTTGATCTATCGGGCGAGTTTGTGAAGCAAGTGCTGCAACAACAACTGGTAACCATGTTTCACCGTCATGAGTAACAACTATTGCAGTGACTGAGTGTCTATCTATTTTTGCCACAACTAAACCACCATCTCTTAAAGAGTTGGGATTAAAAAATTACGCAGAACGGCGCTTTAAGCGACGACGTTCGCGCTCTGATAGTCCGCCCCAAATTCCAAAACGTTCGTCATGTGCAAGGGCATATTCCAAGCACTCTGATCGAACATCACAAGAAAGGCAGACTCGTTTTGCTTCACGAGTTGATCCGCCTTTTTCAGGGAAGAAAGCTTCTGGATCTGTTTGAGCGCACAGTGCGCGTTCCTGCCAAGAGAGTTCAATACTCTCGCCAGTCTCTAGTGTGATCTTTGGGCCAGTCGTGGGGGTTAGGGAGTTCGTGGCTTCAGGTTTAATCGGCATAGTCGATTCTCCTTGAATACATCAGGTCTGTTCCCTCGTGGAAAAGACTTACTTAAGAGTGAATTACACGCGTGTAAGTCGAATAAGTCAAGCGCGGGTACCCCTACATTAAGGAAGATTCACGCTCAAACTACTGTGGGATTGGGATTATTTGGAGATTTGTCACAAAAGCAGAGGATATTTGCGCCGAATCAACAATTTCGGCGCCGGCTGCAACAAATGAATCGGTGACGACTGCGTCCTTTCCAATTCTTGATCCAGCTTCAACGATTGAACCCGTGATGTGTGCTCCTGCACCTACTTCTGCCCCGCTCGCAATACAGGTTCCACCATCAATAGCGGCAGTTGAATCAACACGTGCACCTTTCATTATTAATGATTGCGATGAATGGCTTGCAACGTTCTGGGGCGTGAGTGCCAATGCCTGCGCGCCGCCGCATACTAAATCGATAGAGCCTTTTAACAAGGCCTTGGGAGTTCCAATATCTAGCCAATAGGAATCATCAATAAAACCAATTATTTTTCCGTGCTTTTCTACTAACTCAGGAAATATTTGGCGCTCAACACTAATAATAGTGTTCTCTGGAATTGCCTTCACCACTGAAGCTTTAAAAACATAGCAACCCGCATTGATGGTATTTGTTAATGGATTATCCATTTTTTCCAAAAAAGCTGTGACTCGTCCATTTGCATCTGTTGGTACGCATCCATAAGCGCGTGCATCATCAACTGTGGTTAAGTGCAATGTTACATCTGCGTTATTAGCTTCATGTTCTTGAATTTGTTGCGTCAAATTATGTGAGCTAAGAACATCTCCGTTGAAAACAACAATTGATTCATTGCCAGTTAAAAGCTTGGCGGCATTTCGGATAGCACCACCTGTGCCTAGCGGTTCTTTTTCGACGGCATAGAGGAGATTCATGCCCCACTTGGATCCATCGCCAAAATATGGAATGAAAACCTCGGATAAGTAGGATGTGGCAAGAACAACCGTTGTTATTCCAGCTTTTTTTGCCATCGCTAATTGATGTTCTGTTACTGGCAAACCTGCAACAGTGAGCATCGGTTTTGGCGTATTTCTAGTTAGCGGCATTAGGCGTGTACCAAAACCGCCAACTAACAGGATTCCAACGGTCATTTCTTAAACCTTTAAACGCGTAACTACTTGACTGATCGCTGCATCGGTGGCAGTTAACGCAATGCGGATGTGATTTTTGCCTTTGTCACCATAAAAACTTCCCGGTGTTGCCAAGATTCCTCGTGCTGCCAACCAATCAACACTTACCCAGGCATCTTCATCACGAGTGCACCATATGTAAAGTCCTGCATTACTAAATTCGATTCTGAATCCGCAGGCTTCAAGGGTTGGTCGCAGTGCATCACGGCGAGCGTTATAGAGTCGGCGTTGTTCGGCAACATGTTCATCATCTTTAAGTGCAACGGTCATTGCTTTTTGTACGGGAAGCCCAACAATCATTCCGGCATGCTTTCTTAATTCGCGAATTTTTGCGATTAACTGAGAGTCTCCAATTAAAAAAGCGGCACGATAACCGGCCATTGATGAACGCTTTGAAAGAGAATGAACTGCCAAAATATTTTTGTTATTTCCTGCGGTTAATGCCATGACCGAATGTGGGGCTGCTGTGTGCTCAAACTCGAAGTAGCACTCATCCGAAATCAGAACTGCATTATTTTTACGTGCCCACTCGATACTTGCTGAAATTTCTTGGTCTGTATGCACTCGTCCTGTTGGATTCGAAGGTGAGTTCAACCAAGCTAAATCTGCTGCAGGCCAACTTGTGGCATCTATTTGAACTTGAACGGATTGTGCTTGTGCAATCAAGGCACCAACGTGATACGTGGGATAAGCAATCTCTGGAATCAGAACTTTTTTTGATTCCAAAATAGTGGGTAACCAAGCAACTAATTCTTTAGATCCAATCAGAGGCAAGACGTCAAAATCACCAGTGGCGCCAAGATGCTTAATTGCCCACTCTTTAATCGTTGCTCGAAGTTCTGCCGTCCCTGCTGTTAGCGGATAGCTTGGTGAATTAGATGCCGCGCGAAATGCTTCTTGAATAAATTCTGGAGTCGAATCAACTGGAGTTCCGACAGATAGATCAATTATTCCGTCGTCGTGCAGGCGCGCTTTATCTGCATACGGGGCAAGTGCATCCCAGGGAAAATCTGGGAGTAAAGAGCGCAAGAAGTATTACTCGCTCTTGGGAGGAAGAGCTTTTACAAATTCATGGTCAGTGCCGGTTGCACCGACTTTAGCTGCTCCTCCAGGTGAACCAATTTCAACGAAAAACTCAGTATTAACTTTTGAAAACCCTTTCCACTGTGGTGGAACATCATCTTCATAGTAAATCGCTTCCACGGGGCAGACTGGCTCACAAGCACCACAATCTACGCATTCATCGGCTTGGATATAGAGCATTCGATCGCCTTCATAAATGCAGTCCACAGGACATTCAGCGATGCAGGATTTATCTTTGACATCGACACATGGTTCGGCGATCACATAAGTCACGACTTGCCTCCGTTAGAAATAAAAGTTACTGACGCCTCCAATTCTAATCGCATCGGCTCTCCTAAGGCGATATTTGATGTGAAGGTTTATCGTTGAGCCATGTCCCATGCTCTGGAAGCCACATTTGCCAGCCTTATTGGCAAACGGGTCACGGTTCGGTTGCATGATCCCGAGGGTGGTTTTCGAGACATAGTTGGTTATCTAGAGTCGCCCATCACTCTTCGAAATCGCCACGGAAATCTCATTGAATTTTCACACGATGAGATTGCATTGTGGAAAGAAGTGATCGAAAAAAAGTGAGTCTCACTCTTTATGACACGGCAACTCGAAAAACGATGCCAGTCACCTCAACCCTTGGTAGGACAACAATCTATTGCTGCGGACCGACGGTATACAGAGATGCACATGTTGGAAATTTAAGAACATTTTTATTATCTGATTTAGTCCGTAGAGTGCTTGAGTCGCACGGTAACACTGTTGAACTCATCCAAAATATTACCGATGTCGGTCATATGTCTGATGATTTTGAAGCCGAAGACAAGATGCTTGCACAGGCCAAAGCTGAAGCCTTAGATCCTTTTGCAGTTGCACGTAAGTACGAAGATAAATTTCACGTTGACTTAAATCGCTTGAATGTTAGACCTGCCGATAGGTATCCACGTGCAAGTGAATCAATCGAACTTATGTTAGTAATGATTGCTCAACTAATTGAGAAAGAATTCGCATACGTTGGCGATGACGGCTCTGTTTATTTCGATGCACAAAGCGTAGAAAGTTATGGGGCGATCAGCGGGAATCGACTCGATGCGCTTAAGCCAGGACATCGATACGAATACACCGAAGATGATGCCAAAAGATTTCATGCTGATTGGGCTTTGTGGAAGGCAGCAGGTTCTCGTAGTGAAATGATTTGGAATTCACCGTGGGGTCCAGGCTTCCCCGGCTGGCATATTGAGTGTTCCGCCATGTCACTTCATTACCTTGATTCTCACATCAATGTGCATGTAGGTGGAATTGATCTACGTTTTCCGCATCATGAAAATGAACGAGCCCAATCAAATGCAATCACAGGATATGAGAGCGTCGATCTATGGCTACATGGAGAACATCTTCTTTTTGAAGGTCGAAAGATGTCAAAAAGTGCAGGAAATGTGGTGCTGCTCCAAGATGTCATAGATCGAGGATTTGATCCCCTTGCAGTGAGATTATGCTTTTTGGAAAATCGCTATCGATCCCAAATGGATTTAACTTGGGCATCTATTGCAGCTGCAGATGCGCTCCTCAAGCGATGGAGAAAGAAAGTTAAAGCGTGGAATCTATTTGAGGTTGCACCAGATTTAGAGTTTCTGGCAATCATTGATAATGATTTAGATACTCCTCGTGCGATTCAATACTTACGAAATATTGAAAAGAATGAAGACTTACATGATCAAGCTTCTCGATTTCTCTTTGCAGACAAAATTTTAGGTTTAGATCTAGATCGAGTAGAGCCAGAAAAAGCATTAACGAGTGAACAAGCAGAATTACTTGAATTGCGTATCAGCGCCAGAAATGAAAAGCGCTGGGCTGAAAGCGATGCTTTAAGAATTAAACTAGAATTGACAGGCCTTGAGATTAAAGATTCTGCCGACGGGCAAGTTTGGCACTGGCGTTAAACAGGAAGAAGAATTGCTAAAACTAAAGCCATAAAGCCCACATTGATTAGTGAAATGCCTACGGCCGTACCTTCAATGAGGTACTCATCATTAATTCCTGGAAACCCGGCACGCAGTACAACCACTGTCCAAGCAATTGAAGCCACTATGCGAAGAGTTTTGCCACCCCACATACGGCCAATGCTCCATACTCCCGCCACGGTTGCCAATAAAACAAAAATTAAACCAAATGGCACAAGTGAGGCGTGCATAAATACTGAACCAGCGCCTAAACCTGCACCAATAGCTACTGAATATAAATAACGCACTATAAAACTACTCCAGAAGTTAAATCATTTTCACGACCAGCTGCGTCAAATGGTTCGCATTTTGTCCCTTTTACGAGTGTGTAGTACTCATGTCCCCATATTTGTAGACCCAAGTTATTCGATAAAGCAAAGAATGGCCCATCTAATGAGATCTGTGTTTCATGAGCCTTCATTGCAGCCATTTTTGCCTCAACATAATCATTTCCATCGATAAGCGTGGTGACTAATGCATCATCTTTAGCAAATGGAAGATCATCAACGCTTTCTGCACCAAAGAAATCTGAGCCAATTTCTTTCATTTTAGCCATTCCCTCAGCAAGAACAGATTTTGGCATTGTGTTCCAGTAAATTTTTTGAATCTGCCACTTTGATAGTTCACTGGCTCTCATTGCAACACGGTGGGCTTGAATATGATCTGGATGACCATAGCCACCGATTTCATCGTATGTAATTAAAATGTGTGGCTGCGTCTCTTCGATTATTTCAACTAGCTGACCTGCGGCTGAATCTAAATCAGCTTGCCAGAAAACATCGGGGCGATTATTTGGCGGTGTATCCATCATTCCGCTATCGCGGTAATTTCCAAGAAATCTAAAATCTTCTATACCTAGAGCTTTCATGGCATTGGCTAGTTCAATCTCGCGATGTTTTCCTAGCTGATCATTTTGGCTGCTAGCTAAGTGTGATAGTCCTGGAACTAAGACTTCACCTTCTTCTCCACGTGTACATGTAACTAAAGTAATTTTTGCGCCAAGTGCAGCATAAAGCGCCATTGTCGCACCATTGTTAATAGTTTCATCATCAGGATGAGCGTGAACTAAGAGAATTCGATAACCATCATATGAACTCTTCATAACTTCTCCCATGCAAGTATTCCCCCGCCTAAATGGCGTGAGTTTGTAAATCCGGCTCTTTGAATAATTTCAAGACAATCTGCAGATCTTATTCCAGAGCGACAGTGAAGAATAATCTCTTTATCCACTGGAAGGGCTGAGAGCGCGCTGTGATCTAAGAAAAAACCTTTCGGTATCAGGGTAGAACCAGGTATGCGTGATTGCTCAAACTCCTCTGGCTCACGTACGTCAATGAGAACAAAATCATCATGGTCTGCAAATTTCTTGCGCAGTTCTTGGACAGATATCTCATTTGCATTATTGATTCCGCAAAAGCCTTCATAATCTTCCAATAGGCGTTGCTGTGGCGCACTTTGGCTACAAATGACGCAGTGGGTATCTTTCTTAATTTCGATCTTTGAGTATTCAGAATTAAGCGCGTCGTAGATCATCATTTTTCCTATTTGTACTTCGCCGATACCAGTGATGGCTTTAATGACTTCGTTGACTTGCATTGATGCAATCGATGCGCACAAAACTCCTAAAACTCCCGCCTCAGCACAGTTTTCGACAGTGCCTGGTGGTGGTGGAGTTGGGTGAACACACCGATAACAAGGACCATATGAACTCCAAAAAATTGCAGCTTGCCCATCAAATCGATTAACCGAACCCCAGACGTAAGGTTTGTTCAGTAAAACTGCGGCATCGTTGATCAAATATCGTGTTGCAAAATTATCAGTTGCATCAATAATAATGTCATAGTTAGCCAATATCTCTAAGGCATTCACATTATTAATGCGTGAATCATGAATTGTTATCATGGTTGTGGGATTAAGTTCGAGAATTTTCTTCTTAGCAATTTCAACTTTTTTCTTACCGATATCTTCATGAGAATAGAGAATCTGCCTGTGAAGATTGCTTTCATCAATAGAATCAAAATCAACAATTCCGATTGATCCGATTCCCGCAGCAGCTAAATATAAAATTGCCGGTGAACCAAGTCCTCCCGCTCCAATGCACAAAACCTTGGCATTTCTTAATCTTTCTTGCCCCACTTCTGAAACTTCTGGAATCACTATCTGGCGGCGGTAGCGACTACGCTCTTCATCGGTTAACGAAGGACCAGGGTTCACAAGCGGTGGAGTTTTCATAAGATGGCAATTCTGCCGTATTCACGCACGGCGTGCTACAGCTATTAGCCAATCACCACTACTGCCTCTACGATTGCGCCAATGAGTACAGTTGATGCTACAAATAAGGCACGTTTGCCTCGTGATGAACGTCGTGCGCTTTTACTCTCGGCAGCCCTTGAAGTTTTTACTGCAGCGGGTTATCACTCAGCTGCAATGGATGAAATCGCTGATCGCGCAAATGTTAGTAAACCAGTTTTATATCAACATTTTCCTTCAAAGTTAGAACTGTATTTGGCAGTTCTTGATTTGCATATTGATTCACTAGTTTTTGAAATTCAAAAGGCAATAGCTTCGACTCCAGATAACGCCAACCGTGTTCATGCAACTGTTGATGCTTACTTTGCATTCATTGAAAAGGAGGGTGAAGCATTTAGATTGCTATTTGAAAGTGACATGAGTGTTGAGCCTTCAGTGCGCGAACGTCTTAATCGAATGACGTATGACTGCGCGGCAGCTGCAAGTGCTGTTATTTCTATTGATACTGGCCTACCAAAAGAAGCATCAATGCTCCTCGGCGTTGGAATGATTGGCTATGCCCAAGTTACTGCACGCCATTGGTTAGATCGAGACAGCACATTAACCCGTGAACAGGCTGTTGAATTAGTAAACAACCTCATGTGGAGAGGTATTTCGGGATTCCCGCGCAATTAACTCCGATAGGATTACTTCTATGAGCACCACTAATAAACAAATTTCTGGCGCCGCTTAACGTGTCGAAAACTTTTGCAGAACTTCCATTACGCCCCCAAACTATTGAGGCGCTCCATGCCCACGGCTTTATCGCCCCATTTGCAATTCAGGAGATGGTTCTACCTATTGCCCTTAGCGATGGTGATGTAATTGGTCAGGCCAAAACTGGAACAGGAAAAACTTTAGCTTTCGGAGTTCCAGTCATTGAACGGGTCATTGCACCTAATGATGCCGAGTGGGAAAGCTTTGAACATAAAGGAATGCCTCAAGTGCTTATCGTTGTTCCAACACGAGAGCTATGTACGCAAGTAACCAAAGACATAGAAGAGTTGGCAAGTAATCGTGGAATTAGAACGTTAGCCGTTTATGGAGGCCGTGCCTTTGAGCCACAAATCGAAGCGCTTGCCGCGGGTATTGAAATTGTCGTTGGAACTCCGGGACGTTTGCTTGATCTTTCGCGCCAAGGACAACTTCGCCTAAAGCAGGTTTCACGGTTAGTTTTAGATGAGGCCGATGAAATGCTAGATCTTGGTTTCCTGCCAGATGTTGAAAAAATCTTGGCAAATACACCTAATCGCATGCAAACAATGATGTTTTCAGCCACTATGCCAGGAGACATCATTGCTCTGGCTCGTAGATTTATGAATCAACCTATTCATATTCGCACACAAGATTCTGAAGATGAAGGTGCAGTTGTTACTCGCATTAAGCAGCATGTCTTGCGCGCTCATGCTATGGATAAGATTGAAATGCTTGCCCGAATTTTGCAAGCACAAGGTCGCGGCCCAACAATGGTTTTTTGTCGGACTAAGCGCACCTGCCAAAAAACTGCTGAGGATTTAATTGAACGTGGTTTTAAGGCAGCGCCAATCCACGGAGATCTTGGACAAAGTGCGCGCGAAAAAGCTTTAGGCGATTTTAAGGCTGGTAAATCTGATGTTCTGGTCGCAACCGATGTTGCCGCACGAGGTATCGATATTGATGGAATTACTCACGTAATTAACTATCAATGCCCTGAAGATGAAAAGACTTATGTCCACCGTATCGGACGTACGGCACGTGCTGGTGCGCATGGAATTGCAGTAACTTTCGTTGACTGGGATGAGTTAGCTCGTTGGAAGATGATTAATCAAACACTCGAACTTGGTCTTGAAGAGCCTGAAGAAACTTACTCGTCGTCTCCTCACCTTTATGAAGTTCTAGATATCCCAACAGGATCTACTGGGCGTCTGACAAAGAGTAAGCCAATAACAGAAAAGCTTGTTTCACAAAAAACAACGCCAAAGCGCGTTGAAACTAAAATTGAAAGCAAGCCAAGAATTGAGCGAACCCGCACTCGGACTAAGAAGTTTAAAGAAAGTTAATTAGCAACAAATACGCGGATTGCATTAACAAGCATTTGAACGGCAATTGCTGCAAGCAATAAACCTGCAATCCGTGCAACAAGTGTTACACCAGCATCCTTAATTACGGTCATGATTGTTGTAGAGGCCATAAGGGCTCCAGCAATAGCTAAATGAACAGCAATGACTGCCCCAATTAAACCCAGAGCCATCGCAGGACCATCAACTTGTTGAACAAAAATCATTGTTGCAACGATTGCTCCAGGTCCAGCCAATAATGGTGTTCCTAGCGGAACAAGTGCGATATTTGTGTTTTCTGCATCACCACGTCCACCGCCTTTTCCTCCGGTCAATAAATCCAAAGAGATGAGCAAGAGCAACAGGGCTCCAGCTGCTTGCATTGCTGCAATCGAAACATTGAGATAACTAAGAATAAAACGACCAAAAAGAGCAAAAATTGAAATAACTAAGAAAGAAACTCCGGCGGCTTTAACCGCAAGCGCTCTGCGCTCTTTAGGTGACTTATCGGCCACTAATGCCAAAAATATTGGAGTCGCACCGGGAGGATCCATTATGACAAAAAGGGTTACAAAAGTTTGAACTGCAAATGTAAGCGCTCCAACTTTCATGCCCGAACCACCCTTCGTTTATCTGCTTGTGCTTCAAGTTTTTCCCATTCGATGGGGCTAGTGTGAAACTCAGCTAATTTGTTGAGTTTACCCGTACCGTGATAGTCGCTGGAGCCAGTTATTACTACATCTAACTCTCGGGCAATGCCTCTAAGCATCGCTCTTTCATCTGGATTTTGATCTCTGTGGTCGACTTCAATTCCATTTAAGCCTGCCTCTACAAGATTCTGAAAATCACTCACTTGAAGAATTTGCCCGCGTAGGGATGCGAAGGGGTGTGCGATAACCGCGACTCCCCCAGCTTTTCTAATGATTTTTATTGCATCGACAGGTGTAGGAGCAGCATGTGAAACATAAAACTCTGAATCATTGTTGAGCATCCCTTGGAAAGCCTCATCACGTGAGGTAATAATTCCTTTGTTAACTAGAGCGTCAGCTAAATGTGGTCGACCTAGCGTTGCACCTTCCGGTCGTGCAGCTTCTACATCAGCCATAGAAATATCCATTCCAGCGCTTTGCATTTTTTCAATCATTTTGCGCATACGAGGCAAACGCCCATCACGAGTTTCCTCAAGCATTATCTGCATCTCTGGGTGCCCGCCATCAAAGAGGAGCCCCAGCATGTGAACGCTAATTCCATCGTTTGTAAGGCAAGAGATTTCACTACCCAAAACTAATTGCATGCTGCCACGCAAAGTTTGGGTTGCTTCTTCCCAGCTGGAGGTTGTGTCGTGATCAGAAATTGCAAGTACGGTTAAACCTTGCGCAATCGCTTTATTAACTAATTCACGTGGACTATCCGTGCCATCGCTTTTATTGGTGTGGGTGTGTAAATCAATCATGGCGTTAGTTCCATATTCGTTGTGCGTGAACGAGTCACCACTAAGACGCAGCCAATTAAAATCAAAGCAATTCCAGGCAGGATGCCAAGAGGTGGAGTTTGTTTAAGCCACCAAATTGCAAGTAATGAGCTCACTGGAACTTCGAAGAAGATAATGAGTGAGACAACTGCTGGAGATACCCGCTTGAGTGCGGCATTAAACATTGAGTGTCCCAAAATTTGTGCACCAAAGACTAAGCCGAGCAAGATCCACCATTCGCGAGCAGAAAAATGAAGCACAGGAAAACCCATGACTAACGCCATTGGTAGAGCAGTGATTGCACAAATGAAATAGCAGATCGTTGTATAAACCGTAGTTTCTACCGTGCGCTGAGCTCGAGAGCCTGCAATCATATAAAGGGCCGCTAAAGCTGCAGAAATAAGTGCGGCAATATCGCCTAGGAAAGAACGAAGAGAAATATGAAGATCTATTCCTGAAATTAGCAATACACCTGAAAAACTAACAACCATTCCAAGCCATGCTTTAGAAGGTATGTGACCGCCGCTAAGCTTTACAAAAATTGCGGCAAAGATTGGTTGCAGAGCTACAAGTGCAGTTCCTGCTGCAACACTTGTCCAACGCATTGCTAAGAAAAATCCTACAAAGTGAATAGC
>CANFUR010000033.1 GCA_947450175.1 Actinomycetota bacterium
GTAGATGTACAAGTTCCACAACGAGTTGATGGCAAAGCGCTAGAGGCGTTAAAAATATTTGCGCAAGAGACTTCTAGCCAAGATGTTCGCGCAGATTTAGCCAACAAGGCAAAGCAATGAGTGATGAGCTAAATAACAATGTTCCTGCAGATGATGCTGCAGTGTATGTAATCTCAGTTGCCGCCGAGATCTCTGGTCTACATCCGCAAACTCTGCGCCAGTATGACAAGTTAGGTTTAGTTTCACCGTCTCGCACCGAAGGCCGTAACCGCAGATATTCATTGCGCGATATCGCGCTGCTGCGCGCGGTACAAAAACTTGTTGGCGAAGGTATAAATCATGCCGGAGTTAAACGCATTATTGAACTTGAGTCAGCCATGGCTAACATGGCACTTGAAGTTGCACAGCTTCGAATCGAAGTTGATGCGTTAATTGAAACTAATCCACCTAAAGGTCTTACTCGGCGCAGACCCACCGAAGTCATTATTTATAAAGAAGAGATTTAGTTACTTCCTCTTCGTCGCACTTTTCTTCGCTACTTTTTTCTTAACTACCTTTTTTACCGCCCGCTTTTTTACCGCTTTCTTTCGGGCAATTGGGACCTCACTAACCAAGTCTAAGCCTGCTACAAATTTTTCTAAAGCTTCAGCTTCTTTATGCAAACTAGCAATAGTTTTATTGATAGCCCGCTTTGTTGCTGTTGTTTTTTTAGTGGGCTTCTTGCCAGTAGCCACCCTTTTTTTCGACACCATAGTTCGAAAACACTACTGGGTATCTCTCCTAAAGGTGGGCAACAGGGGTCACCGCCACTACCTAGTAGGCTCACCCACATGAGTTCACACGAAGCCCTGAAAGCCCAAATTGTTAATAAGGCAGTAGTCCATGGCAAAGTTATTTTGTCATCAGGTAAAGAAGCCGATTACTACGTGGATTTGCGCCGCGTAACTCTTGATCATGAAGCCGCGCCGTTGGTTGGCGAAGTCATGCTGGAACTTACAAAAGATTTAGATTACCAAGCAGTCGGTGGCTTAACTCTTGGCGCTGACCCTGTTGCAACTGCCATGATGCACGTTGCTGCTGCGCAAGGTAAAAAGATTGATTCATTTGTTGTGCGCAAAGCTGAAAAAGCACATGGTTTACAACGTCGTATCGAAGGACCAGATGTTAAAGGCAAGCGTGTATTGGCTGTCGAAGACACTTCTACTACTGGCGGTTCTGTATTAACTGCAGTTGAAGCCCTTATTGAAGCTGGTGCAATTGTTGTTGGTGTTGCAGTAATTGTTGAGCGCGGGGCCGAACCAAAGATTACCGAAGCTGGTTATGAATACCGTGCCGCATTCCAATTAGCAGATCTAGGACTTTAGTTTCTAATTAATATAGATCACTTGTGATGTTTGCGCGTTTGCCATTCACGAAAAAGTTCAGCTAAAACTGGAACTAACGATGCAACAACAATCAAACCAACTAAAGGCAAGATGTATGTATCAACTGATCCCTTTAGTTTTTCACCCAAGATATAACCAAGACCAAGAACTAGTTCGGTCCAAATAATTGCGCCAACAGCATTCCAGACAAAAAACTTCTTTGCCGGTATTCCAACAACTCCACACATAGGATTTATTAGAGTTCGAATAAGAGGAACAAAGCGCGCAAGAACAATTGCTTTGCCTGTTCCATATTTGCGCAACCATTTTTCTGTGGCAACAACTCTCTCACGATTAAAAATTCGACCATCTGGGCGATCAAATAGTGCGGGTCCAAATTTATGTCCGAGCCAATGACCTAGTTGTGCGCCAGTGATAGCTGCAAAAGGTGCACCAAGGAATAAAGCACCTGCAGGTAAATGTGCATTGCCAAGTACGGCAGCCCCCGAACCTGAAGCAGCTACACCTGCAAGAAATAGAAGTGAGTCGCCAGGAAAAGCTAAACCAACAAGTAATCCTGTTTCGGCAAAGATGATTGCAAGAACCCCGATAAGGCCTAGGTCAGGGACAATCGAGTGCGCATCAAAGAGGTTCATCCGAGGCAGATTACCTTAGAACTTCCCAGTTTCAGAGGGGTTAGTTACCAAATTGTTGTATTTGCACGCTTATTTGCGGGGCTATTGCCTTGCGTCTGAGGGAAGCCCATATGAGACTAAGCACACCAATGGGACGCGGATTTCACAAGGATTCCGGACCAGTGACCCCTGAAAGAAAAGGCCAAATGAAAAAAACCTTAAAGCTCTCAGCTGTTCTAAGTGCAATTGCTCTAGTAGCAACTGTATTTACAGCAACTTCATCATCAGCAGCTACAACCGCTTACTGTAAAGATTTCACACAGTTCGGTTAATACAAGAACGTAACAGTTAAGGTATTCGCAGGTATCCGCGATCCTGAAGCTTCAGTTATGACAAAGGTATTTGCACACTTCACTGCATGTACTGGTATCAAGATTGCATACGAAGGTACAGATCAGTTCGAAACTCTTCTACCTGTTCGTGTTAAGGGCGGAAACGCACCAGACATCGCAATCATTCCTCAGCCAGGTCTAGTAACAACAATGGTAAACACAGGCAAGGCAGTTCCAGTAACTGCTGCAGTTATGAAGAACATTGATGCTTACTACAACCCATCATGGAAGACATTTACAACTGTTAAGGGCAAAGTTTACGGAGCTCCGTTCGGTGCTTCATCTAAGTCACTTGTTTGGTACTCACCAGCACAGTTCAAGGCACTTGGTGTAACTGTTCCAAAGACTTGGGCACAAATGGATGCAATCGCAGCAAAGTTCAAGGCAGCTGGAAAGCTTCCTTGGTGTGCTGGTATTGAATCAGGTGCAGCAACAGGTTGGCCTGCAACTGACTGGATCGAAGAAATGGCTCTTCGCGAGCTAGGTCCAGACAAGTACAACATGTGGTGGCAAGGCAAGCTCAAGTTCTCATCACCAGAAATGCAAGGCGTAATGGCCAAGGTTGCATCATGGCTTGGAACTTCAGCACAAGTTGGAGATTTGCAATCAGTAGCAACACGCAAGTTCCAAGATGCTGGTGTACCAGGACTTAAGGATGGCACTTGCGGCATGTTGCAGCAGGCATCTTTCTACTCATCAATGTTCCCAGCTGGCACCACATTTGGTCCTGGCAAGGATGCTGATGCGTTCTACCTACCTCCAACAAACACAAAGTTTGGTAACCCAATCGAAGGTGCTGGCGAATTCCCAGTTGCTTTCAGCAAGAAGCCAGAAGTTGGCGCAGTACAGGCTTACTTCTCATCTCCTGCATACGGTACTGAGCGCGCAAAGCTAGGTGGATGGACATCTGCTAACAGCGGAATCGCTCTATCTTCATACTCAGATCCTGTACTAAAGGTTGTTGCAGAATCACTTCAGGCTAAGAAGGGTGCAATCGTGTTCGATGCATCTGACTTAATGCCAACAGCTGTGAACGGTGCTTTCTGGAAGGAAATCACAAAGTTCTACGCAGAAGGCAAGTCAATGAAGGATGTTGCAGCAGCTATTGACTCAAACTGGTAAATAAAAACTACTAGTTACTTGCTGTAAAGGAGCCGGGGTCCACCTCTTGGTGGGCCCCGGTTTCAGCATTACAATTCCATTTAATTTTAATTAGTCACAAAGGAGCCTGAATCAAATGATTACTTTTGGATCATTATTCGCAAGCTCCTGGCCAAAGATTTTTCAAATTCTTGCAGTCATTGTTATCTTCTTTGGTTTCTACGGAATCGCATTTGCTGCTGGCGCTCGCATCAAAGGCAAGAAACAAAACTCTTTAGCAATCGCCCTTTTCTTAGTACCAGCTTTGATTTTAGTTATGACAGGACTTGGAATTCCTGCCATACAAACTTTCTTAGAATCTTTTAAAAACGCCGACTCTTCACAATGGGTGGGTTTAAAGAATTATTCAAATGCAATTCACGATCCCGACATTCGCTTAGCTTTTATTAATACTATTTCTTGGGTTGTTATCTGCCCAGTTATCGTGACTGCACTTGGAATTTCACTTGCCACAATGCTTAATAAAATGAAGCGTGAAGCTTTTGCAAAATCACTAATTTTCATGCCGATGGCAATCTCATTCGTGGGTGGATCTCTGATCTGGAACTTGATGTATGCATATCAAGAACCTGATCGCGCACAAACAGGTTTAGTTGGCCAGATTATGTTGTGGTTACACATTGACGTTAAGCACTTATTGCTGTGGTCTCCATGGAACAACTTATTCTTAATGGTTGTTTACATCTGGGGCTTTACTGGTTTTGCAATGGTTATTTTATCTGCAGCAATCAAGGGAATCCCAACCGAGATTGAAGAAGCTGCGCAGTTAGATGGCGCAACGGGGATCAGATTATTTAGAACAATTACAGTGCCCATGGTGCGCACAACAATCATTGTTGTCCTGACTACTGCCATGGTTGGAACGCTCAAATTATTCGATGTTATTCACACAATGACCGGCGGAAACTTTAAGACCGACGTTCTGTCTAACCGTATGTTTGATGAGAACTTCGTCTATCTCAACTATGGCCGCGGATCGGCTTTGGCTGTGCTTATCTTCCTTGGCGTTATTCCTATTACGTATTACAACATTCGCTCCCTTCGTCTAGAAAGGAAGCACTAATGTCTAGTAAAGGCCACGCAGCTAATAGACCATTTACTTCTCCGATTGCATCAATGGTCGTGACGGTCATCGCAGTTCTATGGACTGTGCCTACTTTTGGTTTAGTAGTTACATCTTTCCGCAAGAAGGAAGACATTCTTTCTACTGGTTGGTGGACATCATTTAAGAATCCAACTTTTACTTTTGATAATTTCCGCGCAATTTTGTTTGAATCAGGCGGCACAGTGGGTGAACAAGGAATGATTCCTTTTGCCATTAACTCACTTGCCATCACGATTCCTGCTGTGTTGTTATCAGTTGGTCTTGGCTTAATGGCAGCCTATGCTCTTGCCTGGATTCCATTCCGATTTAGCGATCATGTTTTCTATGGTCTCTTTGCTTTGCAAGGCGTGCCATTGCAGCTATCCCTTTTGCCTTTGCTTACTTTCTTTGCAACTGGTGTACAGCTATTTGGTCACACAATATTCCCGCAACTTCATATTGTGGGCACTCTTGCATCAGTTTGGTTACCTCACACAATGTTTGGTTTACCTCTAGTTATTTACTTATTACACAACTTCGTTGCAGCTCTGCCTCGCGAAGTTATGGAAGCCGCGCGCGTTGATGGCGCTAACCACTTCGAAGTATTCCGCCGCATTGTTTTGCCACTATCAATTCCTGCGATTGCCTCAATTGCTATTTTCCAGTTCTTATGGATCTGGAACGATTTGCTAGTCGCACTTGTTTTTGCTGGCGGAACCGACGATGTAGCTCCACTTACTTTGCACTTGGCAAATCTTGGGGGCTCATTAGGTTCTCACTGGGAAAACGTGGCACCAGCTGCGTTGTTCTCAATCATCATTCCGTTGATCGTATTCTTCTCATTGCAGCGCTACTTTGTCCGCGGATTGCTTGCGGGCAGCGTCAAATAATTTAACATCGCCGCTACCCGCAAAAAGAGCCCACGTTCCATATGGAGCTTGGCTTCCAACCCTTGCCAGACGGGAATTCGGCTTTTGGGGCGCTAATAGATATGTATGAATTTGCCCCAAACGGGGTTACCTGACCTACACTTCCGTAGTCTCGCGCCCGACTCACCAACAGGGCACCGAACTCCAATGGAGGAGAACCTATGCGTGCTCAAAGCACCGTATCACTTGTACAAGTAACTGGATCAAACCTGACATATGCCTACATCGTCCTAGCCATTTCGTTGGGTGCGCTGGCAATTGCTTACGCGCTACGTGCGCAGGTCCTTGCAGCTAGCGATGGCACACCAAAGATGCGCGAAATCGCTGAGGCAGTTCAAGAAGGCGCAGCGGCATTTCTTTCTCGTCAGTTCCGCACTCTTTCTTACTTTGTGGGAATTGTTTTTGTCCTACTCTTCGCACTTCCTGGTGCAACCGAGATCCGTATTGGACGTTCAATCTTCTTCCTGCTTGGTGCAGCCTTTTCTGCCCTCGTTGGTTACAACGGTATGTGGCTTGCAGTGCGCGCAAATGTTCGCGTAGCAGATGCTGCACGTAACAAGGATGGCGTTAAGGCCGTTCAAATTGCTTTCCGCACAGGCGGCGTAGTTGGTATGACAACTGTTGGTCTTGGACTAATCGGTGCATCACTTGTTGTGATCATCTATCGCCAAGATGCTCCAGCAGTTCTTGAAGGTTTTGGTTTCGGTGCCGCGATGCTTGCAATGTTTATGCGCGTTGGTGGCGGAATCTTTACGAAGGCAGCAGATGTTGGCGCTGACCTTGTTGGTAAAGTTGAAAAAAATATTCCAGAAGATGACCCACGCAACGCAGCAACAATCGCTGACAACGTAGGAGACAACGTTGGTGACTGCGCTGGTATGGCTGCAGACTTATTCGAGTCATACGCTGTAACTCTTGTTGCTGCGCTGATTCTTGGTAAGGCTGCTTTCGGTGATGCAGGGCTTATCTATCCATTGATCGTTCCAGCAATTGGAACCGTCACTGCAGTTATCGGTATTTTCTTAACAAAGCTTCGCAGCACAGATAAGTCAGCAATGACTGCAATTAACCGCTCATTCTTCTTATCAGCAATCATCTCTGCGGGCCTAACAGCTCTTGCAACATTTACTTACCTTCCATCTGATTTCAAGTTAATGACTGGACTTTCACCAGAAGCAATTGCTGATGCTGGCAATACAAACCCACGGGTTCTTGCAATTGGCGCAGTATTAATTGGTATCTCACTTGCTGCAGCTATTCAGGTATTAACTGGTTACTTCACCGAAACTGGACGTCGTCCAGTTAACGATGTTGCAGCTTCATCTGAAACCGGCGCAGCAACAGTTATTTTGGCGGGTATCTCAGTTGGTTTTGAATCCGCTGTTTATTCAGCAATGCTTATCGCAGCTGCCGTATTTGGTGCTTTCTTGCTAGGTGGCGGAAGTGTTGTACTTTCACTGCTTGCAATCGCACTTGCTGGAACAGGTTTGCTAACAACTGTTGGTGTAATCGTTGCGATGGATACTTTTGGTCCTATCTCAGATAACGCACAAGGCATTGCAGAAATGTCAGGAGACGTAACTGGAGAAGGCGCAAAGATTCTTACTTCACTTGATGCAGTTGGCAACACAACTAAGGCAATCACTAAGGGCATTGCAATTGCTACAGCCGTTCTTGCAGCTACAGCGTTGTTCGGTGCATTTACTGATGCAATTAAGAAGGCGGTTGCTGAAGCTGGCAAGAATGCAATGGATCTTGCTTCTCAGTACCAAGGAGTTTTAGATGTTGCTAACCCACGCAACTTGGTCGGTTTAATTATTGGCGCAGCAGTTGTGTTCTTGTTCTCAGGTCTTGCAATCAATGCAGTATCACGAGCAGCAGGTGCGGTTGTTGTTGAAGTTCGCAAGCAATTTATTGAACACCCAGGAATCATGAAGGGCACAGAAAAGCCTGACTATGGCCGCGTTGTAGATATCTGTACTCGCGATTCACTGCGTGAACTTGCAACCCCAGGGTTGCTTGCTGTTATGGCGCCAATCGCAGTTGGTTTCGGTTTAGGTGTTGGACCACTAGGTGCATACCTAGCCGGTGCAATCGGTACCGGAACTTTGATGGCTGTATTTCTTTCTAACTCAGGCGGTGCTTGGGATAACGCAAAGAAGATGGTTGAAGATGGACATCACGGTGGAAAAAATAGTGATGCACATGCAGCAACAATCATTGGTGACACTGTTGGAGATCCATTCAAGGACACAGCAGGTCCTGCAATTAACCCATTGATTAAGGTAATGAACCTTGTTGGTCTACTTATTACTCCAGCAATCGTTTCATTAGCACTCGGCGGTAGCACAACAATCTCAACAGCAATTGGCATCGGTGCAACCCTTGTCATTATTGCTGCGCTGATTCGTAACCGCCGCCAAGCAACCGCGATCCTTAACTAGTCACCCGCACTTCCCCCAAAGGACTACATGGCTAAAGCAAAGACTGACCTTATAAAGTTGGTGATTGTTGAATCACCAGCTAAGGCCAGAAAGATTGGCGGATACCTCGGCGATGATTACGTCGTCGAGGCCTCCGTCGGCCATATTCGTGACCTTCCTCAGCGGGCGGCGGATATTCCAAAAGAATATAAAAAGATTGGTTGGGCTAAAGAAGGCGTAGATATTGAAAACGACTTCGCACCCCTTTATGTCATTAACCCTGATAAAAAAGCCAAGGTTGCAGAGCTCAAAGAGTTAATGAAAAATGCCGAAGAGTTAATTCTGGCAACGGACGAAGACCGCGAGGGTGAAGCAATTGCTTGGCACTTAGTAGAAACATTGCAACCAAAGATTCCGATTAAGCGCATGGTCTTTAATGAAATTACAAAAGAGGCAATCCTCGAAGCAGTATCTAATACCCGTGATCTTGATTATCACTTGATTGATGCACAAGAAACCCGACGCGTACTAGATCGCTTATTTGGTTATCGCTTATCTCCAGTTTTGTGGAAAAAAGTTATGCCACGTATTTCGGCTGGGCGCGTGCAATCAGTTGCTACTCGTTTAATTGTTGAAAAAGAACGCGAACGTATGGCCTTTATCTCTAGCGCCTGGTGGGATCTTGCCGCCGTTACTGCGTTAGGTTTCAATGCGCGTTTGCTGGAAGTAGATGGTAAAAAAGTTGCAGCGACATCAGACTTTGGCGCAGATGGCGCGGTAAAAGAAAAGTCACTCGCAAACATTTTATTGCTTGATGAAAGTAGCGCCAAGCACTTAGTTGATTCACTTAAATCTTCTTCCTTAACGGTTAAATCAATGGAAGAAAGCCCACGTACTGAACGCCCTAAGCCACCATTTACAACGTCAACAATGCAGCAAGATGCAGGTAGCCGTCTTGGTTGGGGCGCACAGATCACGATGCGTATTGCGCAGCGCTTATATGAAAACGGCTACATCACTTACATGCGTACTGACAGCGTTAATCTTTCGCAGCAAGCAATTGATGCGGCGCGCAAGGCTGCTAAAGCTTTATACGGCGCTGACCATGTTGCAGATTCACCACGCGCTTACACTGGCAAAACTAAAAATGCCCAAGAAGCGCACGAAGCGATTCGCCCAGCCGGAGAAACCTTTAAGACTCCAGGTGAATTAGCACCCGAACTTTCACGCGACGAGTTTGCTCTCTATGACTTGATCTGGAAACGTACTGTTGCTTCTCAAATGGCCGATGCTAAAAAGCTGCAGATGCGTGTTGATTTTGATGCACAAACAAATGATGGCAAGGCAACAATTTTCCGCGCCAATGGTTCTGTAATTACTTTCCCTGGCTTTTTAGCTGCATACGATGACATCGTAAGTGAAGAAAATAAAGATGAGGAAAGCGCCGATAAGCGCTTGCCTGCAATGACACTTGGCCAATCAGTAAAGGTTGATGAATACACCTGCGAAGGCCATGAAACTAAGCCACCTGCCCGCTATACCGAACCAACTCTTGTTAAAAAACTTGAAGAGCTTGGTATTGGTCGTCCTTCGACATTCGCTTCAATTATTCAAACAATTCAAGATCGCGGTTATGTTTATAAGCGTGGGCGCGCATTAGTTCCAACCTTCTTAGCTTTCTCAGTTACGGGATTGTTAGAGACACACTTTACAAAGTTAGTTGATTACGAATTTACCGCCAGCATGGAAGAAGATCTAGACAAGATTGCAGGTGGAGAAGCTAGTCGCAGCGATTGGTTGCGTGACTTTTTCTATGGTGTAGATGGTCAACCTGGACTTAACGAACTATCAGCAGACCTTGGCGTTATCGATGCACGCGCTACAAACACCATGAACTTATCGCCTGAAATTGAAATCCGTGTCGGTCGCTTCGGTGCATACTTGCAACAAAACATTGAAGGCGAAGACCGTAAACTCGCAAACATTCCTGAGTCCCTTGCACCTGACGAGTTAACTCTTGCCAAAGCAATTGAATTATTAGAAGCACCATCTGGTGAGCGTGAACTTGGAATTGATCCTTCAACTAACCTTCCAATCATTGCAAAATCTGGTCGCTTCGGTCCTTACATCACTGAAGTTATGCCCGTTGTTGAACCGGAGTTAACTGCTTCCGGTAAAAAGAAAAAGAAAAAAGCCGATACACCAAAAGCTAAAACTGCCAGCTTGCTTTCAACAATGACCCTTGACACTGTTACGTATGAAGATGCACTAAAACTTTTATCGCTGCCGCGCACCCTTGGTACAAACTCCGCCGGTGATGACATCACGGTTCAAAACGGACGATATGGCCCTTACTTAAAAGCTGGCGTGGATTCACGCACACTTGCCTCTGAAGAACAATTGTTTACAATGACATTAGATGAGGCGCTAGAGATTTATTCAAAACCAAAAGAGCGCCGTCGTGGTGTTGCAAAACCACCAGTTAAAGAACTGGGTATTGATCCAACAACACAAAAACCTTTGATTATTAAAGATGGTCGCTTTGGTATGTATGTCACCGACGGTGAAACTAATGCAACGCTTCGTCGTGGCGATACCGCAGAAGGAATGACATTAGAGCGTGGACTTGAGCTACTTGCAGGCCGCCGTGCATGGGAAGCCGAGAATGGCCCATCACCTAAGAAGAGCCGCAAAAAGGCTGCAGCACTCGATAAAAAGGGTTCGGCAAAAAAAGGTGACACTGCGCCAACCCTTACTAAAAACGTAGTTAAAAAGGCTGGGGCTAAGAAGGCCGCTAAAAAAGCAGCAACTGGCAGAGCAAAGTAGGCCCAGGAAATCCAGTCCGCTCTCTCATACTCGTTAGGGTGATGATTTGGAGCCGCAAAGGTGATAAGTCAGGGCTAATGCCCGTACAATTCTCCTAAATATCACACTTAGGAGCATCAATTGTCTATTGGCCTGAACTTGAGACTGCGCACTTTTCTTTCACTATCACTGTTAGCGGGTCTCTTGGTAGTTATTCCGACGGGATTGCTCGCTCCGGCAGCCAATGCTGCACCCGTGGTCTCAATGTCAGACACAGACAAACTGGCATTTATCAAAGCTAATGCAAGCTATCAATTGAGCACGATTAAAACCGCTGCTGGTGCCGGAACAACTGCCGGAGACATTGTTGTATATAAAAATGTAGGAAGTTTTGGCGGTATCTCAATCGACTGCGCCGTCACTACAGTGGCAATTGGATCAGGCTCAATTTCAGACTACGACAACAATGGAAGCGCCACTACTACAGGTACGTATATAGATAATTTTCAACTTAATACCACTGGGGGTAGTGCCACTTTTAAATTTGAATTCTTTAAAGCTGGCACTTACTCAGTTCCTAATTCAGGACAGCCAGTAATTTTGCAAAACGTAAAAATCACGTCAATCGACTTAGATTCTTCAAATAATGGTTTTCAATATACAGATTTCACTGGTTTTCAAAAATATAGTTTGATGAGTCCAACCAACTTGGGTGTGCAACCACTGACTTCTCCGAACCGCGTGCGATTTGTGGCAACAAAGACTGGTGCACGAAGTTCAGTTCCCGAAGATCAAGTGCTAGTTAAATACGACGCAGTACAAACAATTCAAATGACTTTTGGTAACACTGTTGCTGGTTCAGGAAACTACTTTGGTCTTGTATTTGGTGGTTGGCCAGGAACTGGCACACCAATCGAATATACAAACGTGTTTAATACCCCGCCAGTCTCAACTGATATTACTCAGTACATCGGACTAAACCCTGCAGCGTCATTAATTCCCTTAACTTCTTTTGGTGCATATTCTGATGCTGACAACAACCCATTCATTCAAGTCAAAATCGCTTCATTCTCTGGCGGAACTCTTGAATACTCTGCAAATGGATCAAGTTGGAGCACAGTTACAACAAATCAAATAATTTCTACTGGAGATATCGAATTAGGGCGAGTCAGATTCACCCCGACTGATACTTCAGATGGAACGGTAGTATTTAATGTTCACGATGGACTTGATTACAGCCTTTTAACAAATACATTGACTTTAACGCCAGCTGGAGCAGCACAAACAATTACGTTTGCTAACCCAGGAACTAAAGCTGTAAGTGATGGCCCATTTGCATCAGCTGCCACAGCATCATCTGGATTAACCGTAGTTTTGACTTCACTTACTCCCGGTATATGTACTGTCAGCGGTCTCGATATTGTTCCAGTTGCTGCAGGTACTTGTACCATCGTTGCATCTCAGCCTGGAGATGCAACCCATCCTGCGGCTAATCCAGTAACTCAATCATTCCCAGTAACAGCAACGGTTCTATTACCTCAATCTTTA
>CANFUR010000034.1 GCA_947450175.1 Actinomycetota bacterium
ACTTAGTTAAGAAGAAATCCGTAAGTCCATTAACGCGAACTGCATAGCGCGCGATTGGCGCATCAAACCATCCACAACGGCGAGCACGTCCAGTTGTAACGCCAACTTCGCCACCAATACGACGCAGGGTTTCACCGTCTTCATCAAAGAGTTCAGTTGGAAATGGACCACTACCAACGCGAGTTGTGTATGCCTTAATAATTCCAATAACACGATCAATCTTTGTTGGTCCAATGCCAGAACCAGTACATGCACCACCAGCAGTTGGATTACTTGAAGTTACAAATGGATACGTTCCGTGGTCAACGTCGAGCAATGTGCCCTGTGAACCCTCCAAAAGCACGCGCTTCCCGGCTTTTAACGCTTCATTAAGAATCAAAACAGTATCTGCAACATATGGCCGAAGAATCTCGGCATATTCCAAATACTCGGTAAGTACTTCATCAACTTCGATATTTTTGCGATTAAAAACTTTAATTAAAACTTGGTTCTTATCACGCAAAGCACTTTCAATCTTTTGGCGCAAAATTGATGGATCGAAAAGATCTTGTACGCGAATACCTATGCGGTTAATTTTGTCGGCATATGCAGGACCGATTCCACGACCAGTTGTGCCGATCTTGGATTTACCTAAGAAGCGCTCTGAAACTTTATCGATGGTGCGGTGATAAGGCGTAATTAAATGCGCGTTAGTTGAAATAAGCAGTTTGCTGCAATCAATACCGCGCTCAGTTAATCCTGCAATCTCTTGGAGCAATACACCTGGATCAATTACTACGCCATTACCAATTACTGGAATTACATTCGGAGAAAGAATTCCTGAAGGTAATAAGTGAAGTGCATACTTTTGATCACCAATAACTACTGTGTGTCCGGCGTTGTTTCCACCTTGATAGCGGACAACATAATCAACGCGATCACCGAGTAAATCGGTAGCTTTACCCTTGCCTTCGTCGCCCCATTGAGCGCCAAGCAAAACAAGTGCAGGCATTGGTAAAGCCTCTCCGATTACGTAGGGTTACTACTTAAGTGATGACGTGCCGGTTGAACGTAGATCTTCGCAAGCATGAGTAACGCGCGCAGCCATGCCCGCTTCAGCAGCTTTACCCCATGCACGTGGGTCATAAGCCTTTTTATTACCAACTTCACCATCAATTTTTAACACACCGTCATAGTTCTTAAGCATGTGATCGACAACTGGGCGAGTAAATGCGTACTGAGTGTCAGTATCAATATTCATCTTAATTACGCCGTAATCAAGGGATTCACGAATCTCTGAAAGTAGTGAGCCAGAACCACCGTGGAAAACTAAGTCCATTGGCTTACTTCCAGCTGGTAGTCCTAACTTCTTAGAAACTGCCTCTTGTAGTGTTGCCAAAATCTTTGGTTGCAAAACAACATTTCCTGGCTTGTAAACACCGTGGACGTTTCCAAATGTTGCAGCTACTAGATAGCGTGCATTGGCATCTGTTCCAAGAGTTTCAATAGTCAGAAGTGCATCTTCAGGTGTTGAGTAGAGCTTGGCATCGTGCTTTGCTTCAATGCCATCTTCTTCTCCGCCGACTACTCCGATTTCGATTTCAAGAATAGTTTTTGCGGCAACTGACATCGCTAACATTTCTTTAGCAACGCGCATATTTTCTTTCATATCTACCGCTGAGCCATCCCACATATGTGAGTTAAATAGTGGGGTCTTACCTGACTTAATTCGATCTGCGCCAAATGTAAGAAGCGGACGCATGAAGCCATCGAGCTTTTCTGCTGGGCAGTGGTCTGTGTGAATTCCAATATTTACTTTGTAGTTTTTTGCAACAACATGTGCGAATTCTGCGAGCGCAACTGCGCCATCAACCATGTTCTTAACTGTTGAACCTGAAGCGTATTCAGCCCCGCCCCAAGAAAATTGAATGATTCCATCTGACTCTGCTTCGGCGAAACCACGAATAGCAGCGATTACTGTTTGTGAAGATGAAACGTTAATTGCTGGGTATGCAAAAGCGCCTTTCTTGGCGCGATCCAACATATCGGCATAAATTTCTGGGCTAGCAATTGGCACTGTGACTCCTAGTAGCTTGGTGTAATCCCTAAAAGCGAGTGCAACTTTGAACCGTCTAGAGGCTTACGGCCAATCCTCTCACTTTGGCTCGAATCTCACAAAAAAGGCGCGAAAAAGCCCCTAGTTCGGGTGGACTAGGGGCCTTTTGCCAGTTGTACCTACATGTATGTCTTAAAGACCGAGCCGGCAAAACGGAACAGGGCTGCGACCAATGTGGCATTGCCGAAGAACTTAAACATCAGCAACAAAACAGATGAAATTCCCATGTGTGACCTCCCTTCGCTGCGAAATTCTGGGGGCGAAAGGAATGTGACATGCATTGTGAAGAAAACTCTGTTGATAAACGGTTTCGGCGGGTAATCTCACTGGGTATGAGCCAAGACAACGAGTCCTTAGAAAACTTATTGACTGAAGATCGTCATTTTCCTCCCACACCAGAGTTTGCTGCGCAAGCAAATGTAAAGCCGGATGAATATGCACATGCAAATTTGGATCGCGTGGCATTTTGGGAAGAACAAGCTCGTGAACTTCAGTGGGATAAAAAATGGGATTCCGCATTGGAATGGAATCCTCCTTATGCAAAATGGTTTATTGGTGGAAAATTAAATGCATCTGTTAACGCACTAGATCGCCACGTTGCGCAAGGTCGTGGCAGTCGAGTTGCTTTTCACTTTGAGGGTGAACCTGGCGATGTTCGAACTATTACTTACTCACAATTACTTACAGAAGTTAAAAAAACTGCAAATGCTCTGATAGAGCTTGGAATTAAATCCGGGGACCGCGTTGCGATTTATATGCCGATGATTCCTGAAGCAGCAATAGCAATGTTGGCTTGTGCGCGTATCGGTGCACCGCACTCAGTTGTATTTGGTGGATTTTCTGCTGACGCGTTGCTATCACGAATTCAAGATGCCGACGCAAAATTAGTTATTACTGCTGATGGTGGATTTAGAAAAGGTGCAGCCTTTGGCTTAAAGCCAGCAGTCGATGAAGCGCTCAAAGGCAAACACAATGTTGAAAAAGTCTTAGTTGTTCAACGTACAAAACAAGAGACTGCATGGACTGATCGTGATATTTGGTGGCACGACATTGTTGGTCGCCAATCCGAAGAACATGTTGTAGAAAGCTTTGATTCTGAGCACCCGCTCTTTATTTTGTACACATCTGGCACAACTGCCAAGCCAAAAGGTATTTTTCACACAACTGGTGGGTATTTAACTCAGGTCGCTTATACCCACAAAGTTGTTTTTGATATTAAGCCCGAAACTGATGTTTATTGGTGCACAGCAGACGTTGGTTGGGTTACCGGCCATTCATACATTGTTTATGGGCCACTTATAAATGGTGCAACACAAGTGATGTATGAAGGAACGCCAGATACTCCACACAAGGGCCGCATCTTTGAAATTATTGAAAAATACGGCGTAACAATTTTGTATACAGCTCCAACTTTGATTCGCACTTGGATGAAGTGGGGCGATGAATTTCCACAGGCGCATAATTTGCAATCGCTACGTTTACTGGGATCTGTGGGAGAACCAATTAATCCTGAAGCCTGGATGTGGTACCGCGAAGTAATTGGTGGAAATCGTTGTCCAATTGTTGATACGTGGTGGCAAACTGAAACTGGTGCCATCATGATTTCTCCACTTCCTGGAGTTACTTCAACTAAACCTGGTTCTGCAATGCGACCAATTCCAGGAATTAGTGCAAAAGTTGTTGACGATAATGGTGTACCGGTTGGCGATGGCCACGGTGGTTATTTAATTCTTGATGAACCATGGCCTTCAATGCTTCGCGGTATTTGGGGCGAAGATGAGCGCTACAAGGAAACATATTGGTCACGCTTTGATGGAATTTACTTTGCTGGCGATGGTGCAAAACTTGATCATGAAGGTGCGATCTGGTTGCTAGGTCGCGTTGATGATGTAATGAATGTTTCTGGTCACCGAATCTCAACCACAGAAGTTGAGTCGGCGTTAGTTTCGCATGAGTCGGTTGCAGAAGCGGCAGTTGTTGGAGCTGCTGATGCAATGACTGGCCAAGGAATTGTTGCTTTCGTTATTTTGCGTGGTGGAATAGAACATGCCAACGGCGATGAATTAAATATTGCGCTTCGCAATCACGTGGCTAAAGAAATTGGCGCGATTGCTAAACCACGTCAGATTTTGATTGTGAATGAACTTCCAAAAACTCGAAGTGGCAAAATCATGCGTCGTTTACTCAAAGATGTGGCTGAAGATCGCGTTGTTGGCGATGCCACAACATTGGCAGATCCCAACGTTATGAAATTGATTTCGCAGGGTTTGCAAAGCGCCAAATCTGAGGATTAAAGCTTTACTCCAAGATATTTTGACGTAAGGGTAATGAGCTCAATCTCATTTTTAAGCACGCCTACATGTTTATAGGCAACGCTTCCATCGGCGGCAATAAACCATGTCACCGGTACACCCATTCCAAAATATGGCCGAGAACTTCCGGATGAATCAAATAAGTTGGGCCAAGTAATTCCATTATTTTCTACAAAATCTTGGCCATCTTTAATCGATGCTTCTTCGACATCAACTCCCACTAAAGCCACTGAGCCTTCTGCCTTTTTATAGAAAGAGCGCAAAATCGGAATCTCTTCTTTGCATGGGCCGCACCATGAGCCCCAAACATTAATAATCATTGGGCCTTTTAAAGTATTTACCGATGCACCAGTACTGCCATCAAGGCAGGCAATATTTATTGAATCGCCCGCTTGCGTGCTTTCAAGTGAATCACAAGAGATAACCTGACCAGCAACTTTTTCGGGAGTTGAAGAACAGCCAGCAAGCAGTAATACTGCAACTACAATTGCTAATCTCTTCATCGAAAATCCTTGTCAGTCTTAACTAATAATTTTGCCTTAGCTGCATCCATCTCACCTATGCCAACGCTAGGGCATAGCTTGGCTAGTGGGCATGCACCGCATGCAGGTTTGCGCGAATGACATATGCGCCGCCCATGCCAAATCATTCGCTGCGATAAATTTGTCCACTCTTTTTGCGGAATTAATTCTCCAACGATTCTTTCTACCTTCACTGGATCAGTTTCCTTGGTCCAACCAAATCGGCGAGATAAGCGACCAAAATGTGTATCAACTGTGATTCCTGGAATATCAAAAGCGTGACCTAAAACTACATTGGCAGTTTTACGACCAACTCCCGGCAAAGTAATTAACTCTTCAAGCGTGCTGGGAACTTCTCCACCAAAATCAGTTAACAATTTGACGCCTATCCCCCTTATATGGCGGGCCTTGGCACGATAAAAACCAGTTTGATACACCAGTTCTTCGAGCTCATGAATATCTGCTTCTGCATACGATTTAGCCGATTTATATTTCTTGAATACGGCTGGAGTAATCGTATTTACTCTCTTATCAGTGCATTGCGCGCTCAAGACTGTGGCGACGATTAACTGCAACGGATTTTTAAAATCTAATTCACAGCGAATATTCGGGTAGGTCTTGCACAGAATTCGATAGATGGCCCGGGCCTCTCGGCGGGTTTCGCTATGGGCGGGCATGAGGCTAAAGTACTACCCGTGACCATAGATTTAGATGCAGTACATAGAGCCCCCCTCTTTACCGCCCTTGATGAAGCCGCATCGGCATCTCTTCGCGCGAAGATGGATTTAGTTAAGATTTCAAAGGGAAGCGTCCTTTTTACTGAAGGCGCTGAAGGCGATCATTTGTATGTCATCGTTGAAGGAAAGCTAAAACTTGGAACTTCAAGCGGTGATGGGCGTGAAAATCTACTTTCAATTCTTGGCCCTGGCGAAATGTTTGGCGAATTAAGTCTTTTTGATCCAGGCCCACGCACATCAACTGCAACGGCAGTAACTGATGCAAAGCTTTTAAGTCTTGGACAAGAAAAGCTTCTACCGTGGCTGCGCGAAAACCCAGATGTAGCACTTCAATTATTAGCGTCGTTAGCCCAACGCCTTCGCCGTACAAATGAGGCTGTTGGCGATTTAGTTTTCTCTGATGTACCAGGTCGCGTTGCTAAAGCACTTATCGATCTTGGTGAACGATTTGGAAAGAAAACTGACGAAGGTTTGTTTGTTCACCATGATTTAACGCAAGAAGAACTTGCTCAACTTGTTGGGGCATCTCGCGAAACAGTAAATAAAGCCCTTGCCGATTTTGCAGGACGCGGCTGGTTAAAGCTTGATGGACGTGCAGTTTTAATTACAGATTTTGACCGCCTTTCAAAGCGCGGTAAGTAGCTAGTCTGTAATTTCTACTGTTAGTTCGATTTCAACTGGTGAATTCAAGGGCAATTCCGCAATTCCCACGGCACTACGTGCATGTTTTGCACCATCGCCCCAGATTGCTAAGAACAGTTCACTTGCTCCGTTTACAACTAGTGGCGCATTGATGTAACCAGAAACGCCATTAACGTAACCGACCACACGAACAATCTTTGTAATCTTGTTTACATCAGCAACAGTTTCAACGGCAGCTAAACAGTTCAGTGCACAAATCTGTGCCAACTCTTTTGCACGTTCTGGCGTAATTTCACCATCAACTTTTCCGGTACCGGCCATTTCACCGTTCACTAAAGGAAGTTGCCCTGCAGTGAAAACGATGTTTGCTGTACGGATAGCTGGCACATAAGCAGCAACTGGTTTAGCCGCTACTGGAAGTTCAAGGCCAAGTTCTTTTAACTTTGCGCGCACATCTACTGTGTTCATGCAATTACTCTCTTCATATAAGCAACTAGCTGCTCGCCAGTTCCTGGAGCTGGTACAACTTGAACTAGTTCCCAACCATCAGAGCCCCATGTATCAAGGATCTGCTTAGTTGCGTGAGAAAGAAGTGGCACTGTTGCATATTCATACTTAGTCATTTATTTAACGCTGCTTTCACTAGTGCAGAAACAACGCCGCCATCGGCCTTGCCTGCAATCTTTGGTTTTACTGCGCCCATCACTTTGCCCATATCCGCAGGACCTTGCGCGCCAGTTGAAGCAATTGCCTCGGCAATAATTGCAGTGATATCAGCTTCACTTAGCTGAGCTGGTAAGTACTTTGCGATTACTTCGCCTTCGCTCTTTTCTAGCGCGGACTTATCAGCACGGCCAGCGTTTTCAAAAGCTTCGGCAGCTTCTCGGCGCTTTTTAGCTTCGCGAGATAGAACAGTGATTACTTCTTCATCACTAAGAACACGGGCTTCTTTGCCAGCCACTTCTTCATTAGTAATTGCCGTTAGAACCATACGGATTGTGCCTGAAGTAATTTCATCGCGTCCGCGAATAGCTTCGGTTAGATCCTTTTTTAACTGCTCTTTAATGCTCATGAAGTGAACTCTACTGCTAGTAATTCAGCGATCTGCGCAGTATTAAGGGCTGCACCTTTGCGCAGATTGTCGCCACATAAGAATAGGTCGATAGATTTCTTATCATCGAGTGACTGGCGCACACGCCCAACCCATGTTGCATCTGTTCCAACTGAATCATTAGGAGTTGGAAATTTCTTATTTTCTGGATCATCAAGCAGTGTTACACCGGCAGCTTTTTCAAGAACCTTTTGTGCAGCCTTTCGTGTGACTTCCTTTTTGAATGTCGCGTGAACAGCCAAAGAGTGAGTTGTTAGAACAGGAACTCGCACGCAAGTTGTTGAAACTTTCAATTTTGGCATCCCAAGAATTTTGCGAGATTCATTGCGGACCTTTAACTCTTCAGATGTGTAACCATCTTCTTTAAGTGAACCCGCCCAAGGAATTACGTTAAGTGCAAGCGGAGCCGGGAAAGCGCCTAAGTCTTTAACTAATTTGCGAACATCGCCAGCAACTTCGCCAGCATTTGTCCCTGCAACTAGTGAGATTTGTTCCCGTAAAGTATCAATACCTGGTTGACCAGCACCTGATGCAGCTTGGTAGGAAGCAACAACTAGTTCTTTTAAATCAAATTTCTTATTAAGCGCACCCATTGCGACAATCATCGAAAGCGTTGTGCAATTTGGATTGGAAATAATTCCTTTCGGGCGATTCTTTGCATCTTTTGGATTAACTTCGGGAACAACCAATGGGACTTTTGGGTCCATTCGAAAAGCAGCAGAGTTATCAACAACAACTGCTCCGCGCTCTACTGCTATTGGTGCCCATTCGGCAGAAATCTCATCTGGCACATCAAACATAGCGACATCAATTCCATCAAATGCTTCTGGTGTTAATGCAACGACTGTTAATTCTTCTCCACGGCACATTAATTTTTTGCCAGCACTGCGAGCAGATGCGACCAAGCGAATTTCGCCCCATACATCTTTTCGCTCAGACAAGATGCTGAGCATGACTGTTCCAACAGCGCCAGTTGCACCAACAACAGCTAGTGATGGCTTCTTAGTACTTTTCTTTTTGCTCATCGACCAGTTCCCCCATAAACAACGGCCTCATTGCTGTTTGCATCTAAACCAAAAGCAGCATGTGCAGCTTTAGCGCCGCGTTCAAGATCAGCTTGGCGGCAAATAATGGAGATACGAATCTCTGACGTTGAAATCATTTCAATATTAATTCCTGCTTCAGACATTGCACCAAAGAAGGTTGCTGTAATACCTGGGTGTGAACGCATTCCAGCGCCAATTAATGACAATTTGCCGATTTGATCATCGTATTGAATAGATGCAAATCCAACTTCGCCTTGAAGTTTTTGCAAGATTGCAGTTGCGTCAGCACCTTCATCTTTTGGCAAAGTAAATGAAATATCAGTTAAGCCAGTAGCTGCGGCAGAGACGTTTTGAACAATCATGTCGATGTTGATATCAGCATCAGCGATTGCTTGGAAAATGCGCGCTGCTACACCAGTTCGGTCAGGTACACCGACAATCGTAATCTTTGCTTCGCTCTTATCGTGTGCGATGCCTGAGATGATTGCTTGTTCCATTTCTCCTCCTTGTGGGTGATCTTTGACCACCCATGTTCCTTCATTAGTTGTAAAAGATGAACGTACGTGAATTGGTAAGTCATAACGGCGTGCATATTCAACACAGCGCAAGTGCAAAACTTTTGCTCCGCTTGCTGCAAGTTCTAACATTTCTTCATACGTTACTGTTTTCAATTTGCGCGCATTTGGTACCACACGTGGGTCAGCACTAAAGACACCGTCAACATCTGTATAAATTTCGCAAACATCGGCTTCTAATGCTGCAGCTAATGCAACGGCAGTTGTGTCACTGCCACCGCGACCAAGAGTTGTTACATCTTTTGTATCTTGTGATATTCCCTGAAAACCTGCAACGATTGCAATTGCGCCTTCAGACAACGCCTCTTGGATTCGCCCGGGAGTTACATCAATGATGCGAGCGCGACCATGAGCAGATGTTGTGATCACACCGGCTTGGGAACCAGTAAATGAACGGGCTTCGTGACCCAAATTTGTAATTGCCATTGCAAGTAAAGCCATAGAAATTCGCTCGCCGGCAGTTAACAACATATCTAATTCGCGACCAGTTGGAATCGGCGTGATTTGCTTAGCTAAATCAATGAGTTCATCGGTTGTATCGCCCATCGCAGAAACAACAACCACGACCTGATTTCCATCGCGCTTTGCCGCCACAATGCGATTGGCAACGCGTTTCATGCCCTCGGCATCAGCAACTGATGAGCCGCCATATTTCTGAACGATGAGTCCCATGGCTTAATGGTGGCGCATAGATTTAATTGGCGCTAACCAATTTTCTGCTTTTCTTAAATAATGAGACAATATAAGTCTCATATAGCGAGATTAAACGTCGCGGCGACCTTCAAAAGCTCGGCCCAGCGTAACTTCATCGGCATATTCCAGGTCTCCGCCTACGGGCAGACCACTGGCTAAACGAGAGACCTTTATTTCTAGCGGCTTAATCATGCGCGATAAATATGTGGCCGTTGCTTCACCCTCAAGATTGGGATCAGTTGCCAAGATAACTTCAACAATTTCAGGGTCAGCTAAACGGGCCATAAGTTCGCGAATGCGCAACTGTTCTGGGCCGATTCCATCGATTGGGCTGATTGCTCCACCCAGCACGTGATACTTACCGCGAAATTCGCGAGTACGTTCGATTGCAATTACATCTTTGCTTTCTTCAACAACACAGATCAACGTGTTATCGCGGCGAGGATCGCGACAGATTCGGCATT
Source organism: Actinomycetota bacterium (assembly GCA_947450175.1). Lineage (GTDB taxonomy): Bacteria > Actinomycetota > Actinomycetes > Nanopelagicales > Nanopelagicaceae > Planktophila. Next base: position 10,197 of record CANFUR010000034.1, read on the forward strand.
CATCTTCTTCTGAAACGTTTCCGCATTGCACACAAAACTTAACGCGCTCTTTGACCGTTCTGATTGAATCAACTAATGCAGCAGCGACTTCACCATCTGCTTGCAATATATGGAAAGCAATTCGTTGTGCAGACTTTGGACCAATTCCTGGCAAGCGACCTAGCGCATCAATGAGATCTTGAATCGCGCCTTCATACATACCCGACATAGATTATTTACTCTCGATGATCTTTGCGCCAAGTTCTTGTGCAAGCAATGCCGCACCTGACAATAACGTTTTATCAGTTGGTGATTCAGATGTACGAGTCTCGCGAGCTGCAGAAGTATTGGTATCTATCGATGGATCAACAACACATTCAATTTTACGATCAATACCAACAACATCAACAAACGCTTTGCGCAAGATTTCATCTGATTCAGAACGTACAAATGAATCACGTGCACCCGCATTAACAATTCCAATTGTGATTGCCTTGTCATCAACCGCCAGTACCTGCGCCGAAGCTGATAACAGCGACCACGTAAGTCTGCGTCGCTTTTTTACATCTTCAATAACATCCGGCCACGCACGACGCAGCGCAGCAATATCGAAGCTGCCCGGTACGTGCGGTTGTTTTGCAGCAGGTTCTTGCTCTTTCTCTATTGTCTTTGCTACTTCAACTTTAGAGTGAGTGACTTCTGAAGGCACATGAGCAGAGCCTGTAGTTTCTCTTGGCTCTGCGGTGCGCACTTCTGAAGAACGAGCGGAACTCATGGGAGCAATGTTCTCTGCACGTTCAAGCCGTTCAATTCTTGAAAGCATTCCGGATTCCCCGTTATCGCCAATCGGCAAAAGAATGCGTCCGCAAATAAGTTCAAGCATTAAACGCGGCGCAGTAGCACCGCGCATCTGAGTTAAACCTTCGGCAGCAATATCGGCAGCACGCGAAAGATTGGCAGTACCGATGCGATTGGCTTGGTTGCGCATACATTCCATCTGATCATCTGGCACATCGCGCAGAATCGCATTGCTGGCTGAATCTTTGAGGGCATCAACAATCATTAAATCGCGAATTCGCTCCAACATATCGCTTGTAAAGCGGCGTGGATCATGGCCAGATTCAATAACGCGGTCAATGGTTTTAAATAACGTTGCACCATCGTGGGCTGCGATTGCATCGATTGCGTCATCAAGCAATGCACCATCAGTGAAACCTAATAATTGAATAGCGATTTCATAGCTAACGCCATCTTTTCCAGCACCTGCCAAAAGCTGACCGAGAACAGATAAAGCATCACGAACTGAGCCGCCAGATGCACGGACAACTAAAGGAATTACACCTTTAGCAACGCTGACGCCTTCTAAGTTACAAATCTTTTCTAAGTGGGCAGCCAAAATTCCCGGTGGGACTAAACGGAACGGATAGTGATGGGTACGAGAGCGAATAGTTGCAATCAGTTTTTCTGGTTCAGTTGTGGCAAAAATAAAAATTACATGGGGAGGTGGTTCTTCAACGACTTTGAGTAATGCATTTGCCGCGCCTGGCCCAAGTTGGTGTGCTTCATCGATGATGTAAATCTTGTAACGGCTTTGCACTGGTGCAAAGAATGCTTTGTCGCGAAGGTCGCGAGCATCATCAACTAATCCATGTGTTGCAGCATCTAGTTCAATAACATCTAATGAACCTGGTCCGTTAGCAACTAGATCATTACAAGATTGACATTCACCGCATGGATTTGGAGTTGGACCTTTAACGCAGTTAAGTGAGCGCGCCATAATGCGAGCGCTAGAAGTTTTTCCGCAACCACGTGGACCACTAAATAAATATGCGTGATGTGTGCGTCCTGATTCCAATGCATTTGAAAGTGGAACAGTTACATGTTCTTGTCCGATGACATCTGCAAAAACAGAGGGGCGATACTTGCGATACAAAGCTAATGACATCGCTTGCTCTCCTCTACTGTTCGACGCGACAATTAAATAGGACCCCTCGCACACCCGCCAGAGCGGACCTACCCTTGCTGCATTCCTGCCCTGGGGGAGTTCAGTACGGTAACGCCGTACGAGGGATCTGGCGTAATCATAGTTATAGCCACCGATAGAGTGCTCCCCTCGGGAGGATTCGCATAGC
>CANFUR010000035.1 GCA_947450175.1 Actinomycetota bacterium
AGGGCAACTGATGCAACTCGAGCCGAATTTGATGGCTCGTTATCTGCCATCCAACGAAGCTTTGATGCAGTAAATGATGCAACTAATACTGAACCAACTTTACGAGCGATTTCGGCATTACCGCCTTCTTCGCGATTTAAATCTTCGGCTGCTTGGGCTGAGCGCGTGTCATTCCATAACAGGGCTTGTCGTATAACTTCGCCGTCGCTATCAAGTGCGACCATTCCATGTTGTTGTCCAGCAATTGAAATAGCGCCAACATCATCGAGGCCACCTGCATCTTTTATCGCAACTTCGAGGGCGTTTTTCCAATGTATGGGATCGACTTCAGTGCCATCAGGATGTGGTGCGCGACCTTGGCGCAGTAGTTGGCCCGTGTGAGCATCTCGCAGGACTACTTTTACCGATTGAGTAGATGAATCCACGCCGGCGATGATTTGTTGATTGCCCATGTAGCAAGGCTAGACTGTTCCAGTCAGCGTTGACCACAGGCCGGGCGCTTTTAATAGCTCGAGCCCTTCATCATTTTCTTTTTAATGGAGTTAATAATGCGTATTGGTGTCCTTACTGGTGGCGGAGATTGCCCAGGTTTAAATGCTGTAATCCGTGCCGTAGTTCGTAAAGGCGTAAAAGAATACGGACATGAGTTTGTAGGTTTCCGTGATGGCTGGAAAGGCCCACTAGAAGGCCTAACAATGCCGCTTAATATTGAAACAACTCGCGGAATCTTGCCTCGCGGCGGAACAATCCTAGGTTCTTCACGTACCAACCCTTTCAAGATTGAGGGAGGCGTTGAAAAAATTAAGGACAATCTTGCAAAAGCTGGAATTGATGCACTTATTGCCATCGGTGGCGAAGACACGTTAGGTGTTGCAACAAAACTTGATTCTCTTGGCGTAAAAGTTATTGGCGTGCCAAAGACAATTGATAATGACTTAAACAACACCGACTACACATTTGGTTTTGATACAGCAGTCAACATTGCTGTAGAAGCAATCGACCGCCTACACACAACTGCAGAATCCCATCATCGTGCATTAATTGTTGAAGTAATGGGTCGCCATGCTGGTTGGATTGCACTGCACTCAGGTCTTGCAGGCGGAGCAGCTTGTATTTTAATTCCAGAACAAAAATTCTCAATCGAAAAGGTATGCCAGTGGGTTGAATCTCGATTCAAATCTCATTACGCGCCAATCATTGTTATTGCAGAAGGCGCTATTCCTCAAGAGGGTGATATGGTCACAAAAGATCAGACACTTGATTCATTTGGTCACGTGAAACTTTCAGGTATTGGTGATTGGCTCGCTGGTGAAATCGAAGCACGCACCGGCAAGGAAGCACGCACATCTGTTTTGGGTCACATCCAACGCGGTGGATCTCCAACTGCATTTGACCGTGTACTTGCTACACGATTTGGACTTCAGGCAATTACTGCCGCTCACGAAGGTGACTGGGGCAAAATGGTTGCACTCCATGGCACAGATATAGTTCGAGTTCCGCTGGCTTCTGCCACTGAACAGCTCAAACTGGTCCCACTAGAGCGCTATTTGGAGTCAGAGATCTTCTTCGGATAATTGCGGTACGCGATTACCAAATCATTCTCTATTCTTAAGCCATGAATTCATCTCTGGATAATCTCTTCACGCCTGGGCTTGTTGCTGCCCAACAACCACAGTGGCCGGGCGGTCCAGAAGGTGCACCAATAAAAGCTGCAGTTGCCGAACTCAAATCTTTTCCACCACTTGTCTTTGCAGGTGAATGTGATGATTTAAAGGCACGTATTGCACTTGCTGCAGAAGGAAAAGCTTTTTGGTTACAAGGTGGAGATTGCGCAGAGACCTTTGCCGCAGCAACTGCTGATTCAATCAGAAATCGAATCAAAACTATTTTGCAGATGGCAGCAGTTTTGCAGTACTACTCATCATTGCCTGTAATTAAAGTTGGGCGAATGGCGGGTCAGTTCGCTAAGCCTCGTTCGAACGATATGGAAACACGTGGCGATGTGACTTTGCCAGCTTACCGTGGGGATGCAGTTAATGACCTTGAGTTCAATGAAAAATCTCGAACTCCAGATCCATACCGTTTAGTTCGTGTGTACAACACTTCAGCGGCAACGTTGAACTTGGTGCGAGCTTTCACCCAAGGTGGTTTTGCGGACTTGCGACAGGTGCATGAATGGAACAAAGGATTTATTCGCGATTCATCTGTAGGAGAGCGATATGAAAAGATGGCAAGTGAAATTGGCCGTGCGCTTTCTTTTATGAAATCAGCTGGAGTAGATCCAGAATCATTTAAGTCAGTTGATTTCTTCTCAAGCCATGAAGCATTGATTTTGGAATATGAGAAGGCGTTAACACGCATAGATTCACGCACAGGCAATCCTTATGACGTTTCTGGTCACTTCATTTGGATTGGCGAACGTACACGTCAGTTAGATGGTGCACACGTTGATTTTGCTTCTAAAGTACGTAACCCAATTGGTATCAAGCTTGGGCCAAAGTCCACAGTCGATGATGCGCTTGCCTTGATTGAAAAGTTAGATCCAAACCGTGAACCTGGGCGCATCACTTTTATTACACGCATGGGTGCAGGAAAAATTCGCGAGGCTCTTCCGGCTCTAGTTGATGGAGTTACTAAGTCTGGGGCTAAGGTTTTGTGGGTCTGCGATCCCATGCATGGCAATACCTATGAAGCGCCAACAGGCTACAAGACTCGTAAATTTGATGATGTTATGGATGAAGTAAAGGGATTCTTTGAAGTCCATAAGGCACTTGGTACACATCCTGGTGGAGTCCATATCGAACTTACCGGTGATGATGTCACTGAGTGTGTGGGAGGCGGAGAACAAATTTCTCATGAAGATCTTGCTACTCGCTATGAGACTGCGTGCGATCCGCGTTTAAACCACTCCCAGTCACTAGAGCTTGCCTTTTTAGTTGCTGAGATGTTGCGCGACCGCTAATTTTCTCCTTGTGACATTACTTGTAACAACGCTTAAAACCCCGGTGGGCAATTTGAATCTGCTTGCCGATGATCAAATATTAATTGGGGCAAACCTTTCAACTATTAGTGCTTTCAAGGCAGGAAAAGATCTCAAGGTAGTTAAATCTATCCCCGTTATCAGCGACTTACTTGAGGATTATTTCGATGGAGATATCTCGGCAATTAATGGAATTAAGGTTGCCCAACCCGGTGCCCCCTTTTCACAGGCTGCATGGAAAGCGATGCGAAAAATTACTGGCGGAAAAGTAATGTCGTATTCAGATATTGCTCAGCGCGCCGGATCACCTGCAGCCGTGCGTGCTGCGGGAAGTGCATGCGCCAATAACGCCATTATGTTGGTTGTTCCATGCCACCGTGTTGTTAAAACTGGGGGAGCATTAGGAAATTATGCCTACGGTGTAAATAAGAAAGAGTGGCTCTTACGCCACGAGGGCTACCTTTAAAATATCAATAGCTTGGGCGCACTGTGCATCATCGAAATCTAAATGAGTCACTAAGCGTGCATATTTTGGACCAAGAGCACTGATCCATAAACCCTTTTCGCGGCAACGAGTTGCAAGTTCTGCGGCAGTAATTGGCAAATGCGCAAGATCTAATCCAACGATATTAGTTTGTACTGAAGTTGGATCAATAAGCGAAGGGTCAATAGCAGCAATTGCTACAGCAATTTCTTTAGCGCGGCGATGATCTTCGGCTAAGCGATTGATGTTGTTATCGAGTGCGAAATGGGCAGCGGCTGCAAGTAAACCCACTTGACGCATTCCAGCACCATAACGCTTACGCCACACCCGAGCTTTTGCCACGCGCTCTTTTGTAGAAAGCATGACCGAACCAATAGGTGCACCTAAACCTTTAGATAAGCAGACACTTACGGTGTCGAAGTATTTTCCATATTCGCTAAATGAGACTCCGCTGGCAATATGTGCATTCCAGATTCGAGCGCCATCTAAGTGCAAAGCCACACCCATTTCATCTGCACCTTTCCGCAGAGCTTTAATCTCATCAATGGGTTGAACAGTGCCGCCACCAAAGTTGTGGGTATTTTCTACAGCAATTGCGGTAGTTGAAACTAAATATGGACCCGAATTTGGACGCGCAATTTCAAGTGCATCGGAAGCTTTTAATAAACCATGGGTTGCTGGCCATGTGCGTGTGGTGATTCCACTAAATACTGCAGCTGCGCCAAGTTCTGCTCGCACAATATGAGAGTTAGTTTCGGCGATCAGTTCTTCACCGGGATTAACTAACATCCGGATGCCTAATTGATTTGCCAGTGATCCAGTTGGTGTGAATACGCCAGCTTCTTTGCCAAATAAGGCGGCAACGCGTTCTTCAAGTGAGTTAACAGTTGGATCATCACCATAGACATCATCACCAACCGGGGCTGATGCAATTGCATCGCGCATTCCTTGGGATGGGCGGGTGACTGTGTCTGAACGAAGATCAATTGCCATAGCCGTGAGCCTACTTTGATTCTTTGATAACTATCAAATACATAGAAGTGATAACCAGGATTCCGCCGACTGCGCTCTGCAAAGTTAAGCGCTCACCGCCAAAGATGATTGCAAAGATGGCGGCAAAGACAACTTCCATCGTCAAAATGACCGCTACCTTGGTTGAGCTCATGTGTGCTTGTGCCCACGTTTGAATGATGAAAGCAATAGCAGTTGCAAAGACTGCCGTGAAGATGACAACAGCCCAGACGCCTGTATCAGGCGGCGGTGAGTAACCTCCTGGAATTGAAGCGATACCAGAGAGCAAACCGCACATAAATAACTGCACAACAGTCATTGCATAAACATCTCGGCCAGAACTCCACTTACTCAAAGCAATTATGTGGCAGGCGTAGAAAATTGCACTCATGAAGACAAGTAGTTCACCAAAGCCAACTGAAAAACCATGAATCGATAACAGTCCTAGCCCAACGGTTGCAGCAGCAATACAGGCCCACGTGAAACGATTAATTTTCTCTTTTAAAAATAACCAGGCAAATAAGGGTGTTAGAACTACATAGAGACCAGTGACAAATCCTGTGACTGCCGCACCTGTGCGAGCAAGCCCGAGCGTTTGAAAGATGTATCCAAAGCCTAAGAAAAGACCGGCGGTACCCGCGCGAAGAAGTAGATCCTTATTAAGAAGCTTTAAAGTTTTTGGGCGAATTAGAACCATAACAACTGTTCCCAAGAGGAAACGGGTAAATAGAAAATTGTTAACACTCTGGCGCTCAATCGCATCCTTCATAATCACAAACGACCAGCCCCATGCCATAGCAACGGTTAGCAGTGCCCAAGGGGCAAACTTCATACGGAAAAGATGTTTAGCTTGGCTCACTTTTTATCTCGAATTTTTTTAAGCAATGCAACTTCAGGCTTGTGTTTTTCCTCCAAGCCCGGTGTTTCAAGAATTAGTGGAGCGTTAGCAACGGCTGGGTGAGCAAGGAGTTCAGCGAAAGGTTCTACTCCGATATGGCCATCTCCAATATTTTGGTGGCGATCTTTGAGTGCGCCGCACACATCCATTGAATCATTGGCATGGACTAACTGGAAACGCTCAATGCCGGCAATCTGTACAAGTAAATCAATAGTGGCAGTCATTCCACCCTTAACAGAAATATCGTGGCCAGCGGCAAAGACGTGGCAGGTATCTAAACAAATGCCAACTTTTGGATGGTATTCCAACGCTTTTAAATAGTTTTCCAAGTCATCTAACTTCTTTACCAGTGATTGGCCTTGCCCCGCCGTTGGTTCTAACAATAGATAAGGGGCATCATCTGGCAATGCGTTAAGGATTGGCATCATGCCTTCGTGAATTTGCTTCCAAGCTTTTTCAACATGGTTCACATCCACTGCAGAGCCGGTATGAATTACAGCACCAAGTGCACCAATATCTGCTGCACGCTGAAGCGAATACTTAGTTGAAGCCAATGAGTTTACATATGTGGCTTCTGTGGGAGAACCTAGATTAATTAGAAAAGGTGCATGGACGTAAGTTTCAAGATCCATTTCCGCAGCTTTGATTTTGTATGCCTCGTCAAGTTCTGGTTTTGCTGCTGGCATTGCCCACATACGAGGACTTGAAGCAAAAACTTGAATCGCACTTGCACCAATTTCTTGGGCGTATTCAATTGAGCGCTTAGCCATTCCACCGGTAGTTGGGACGTGGGCTCCGATGCGTGGTTTATTGGGCTCTTTTGGCATTGGCTTACCCTACGGTAATTGTGACAGTACTGCCACGTTTAACTTTGCTACCCACCTTCGGAACGATGCTAGTTACCTTTTTAACCTTCTTGGTTCCCAATTTCTTTACAACGACCTTGAGTTGTAGGTCCGCTAGAACTTGTGTTGCTTTTGTTTGATCTAATGAAAACACATTCGGGATAAATACAAATTGAGATCCTTTAGAAATAATTAGAGTAACAGTCGAACCTTTGGGGGCGACATCAACACCACTTGGTTTTTGCGAAATTACAGCACCAGATAAAATATTTTCATCAAAGGCATACGTCGACTTGATATTAAATCCCAGATCAGTCAACTCATTAAGAGCCTGTTCACCACTTTTACCCACGTAAGAAGCCAGAGCGAGCGTTTGGACACCTTTACTAATTACAAGTGAGACTGGTGTATCTCGCTTTACTTTTGTGCCTGCGGCTGGATCACTTGAGATCACAAAACCCTTTGGAACCTCCATATTAAATACTTCAGTATTGGTTCCAATAAGCAGCGGATACTTTTCAATAGCAGCTTGTGCCGCCTCAGGTGTTAGGCCCTTGAGCGCCGGAATTATGTATCGTTCAGGTCCTTTTGAAATAATTAACTTAACTTCACCACCTGATGCAACTCTTCCTCCACCTGGTGGGTCAGATTCAATAATTGCACCTGCTCTGATTTCTTCATCGAAACGCTTTTCAAGTACAACCGTTGTTAAACCAAGCGGAGTCAAGGTTGCAACTGCCTGGTCAAAGGTCCCACCAACCACTGAAGGAACAACTACCCGTGAGCCAGGACCAACTAATGTGTACCAACCGCCAACACCAAGTGCGATTGCTAGGAAGAGGGCAACTTTACGGTTACGACGAACTCGCTTACTTGATTTCTTCTTTTTCTCTTTTGCAACTCGAACTTCTCGAGTGGTTTCTTTTACTTCCCCTGCTGCTTCTACAACCTCAACTGCCTCAACAATTTCTTTCTTAACTTTGCCGCGTTGCTTTTCCCTAATAGGTTCAACAGGTAAATCAAGAGCCAGCTTCATCTGGTTAGTTTTAGGATCAATTTCGTTTTGGATAGACTCTAGAGATTTTAGAAAATCACCAGCAGTACGAGGCCGCTTATCAGGATCTCGATCAGTCGCTTTCAAAATCAAATCATCAAGGTCTGCCGGGATTTCCTTTCTCTTGGAGCGCAGAGATGGGATCTCTTGGTTAACGTGCATGTAAGCAATCTGGATGGGAGATTCACCCAGAAATGGTTTTTCGCCAGTCAACATTTCAAAAGCAACAATTCCAACTGCATAAACATCGCTACGAGAATCGGCGACACCTCGCTGGACTTGCTCAGGAGAGAGGTAGGAAACCGATCCCAAAATGACACTGGATTCAGCCGTCATCGTTGAACCTATTAGTTCACCGCGCGCTAATCCAAAGTCTGCAATTTTTACCCGACCCTCTTTAGAGATCAAAATATTTTCGGGCTTAATATCTCGGTGAACTATTCCAAGATCATGGGCAGCAGCAAGTGCGCTAAGAATTGGTGTCAAATAATTAATTGCATCTTTGATCTCAAATTTGCCACGTTCATTAAGATAATCACGAAGAGTGTGCCCCTCTATTAATTCCATGACAATAAACACGGCAGGAATTCCGTTTTGATTCCAACCTTGATCTTGCACTGAAACAATATTTGGATGAGAAAGAGCGGCTGAAGCTTTTGCTTCACGAATAAAGCGATTGACAAAAGCTTCATCTTGGGCCAAGTGCGGATGCATAATCTTTACTGCAACTTTGCGATCTAAGCGGGTATCGATGGCTTCGTATATCGAGGCCATCCCACCATTGGCTATTTGGCGTGTTAATTGATAGCGACCATCAATAAGCTCGCCAGTAAGATCGGACATATGGGCGATTTTAGGCCTTAACGGTTCACGAACTTTGAAAGTGTTGTGCGTTTTCGCGTGTCTTATCCGACATGAAATGCAGTTCCTGGTCAATTTGCCATTGCTTCATCTGCTGCGCAATCTGATTCCCATCGCGTTTCAAAACCCGAGCAACCCCAACCTCGGGATCGATATCGAGCCAATGTAGCGTCGCACCAGCTTCACGGACTACTTTTTGCCCCGCTCCAACCCCTTCAAGGATTAAAATCTCAACTGGCTCAATCTTTTGCGTGGAATCAAATTTCATTGATTCCCAATTAAAAATCTTTATCTCGAAGGTTTTATTCATTTGGTGGGCTTTCACAATTGTCTCTAAGGTTCGTGTCAGGTGAAGACCCAAAGCGTTTTCCCACCCTTCATACAGATCATCCATATGAATCACACCTACAGAATGTTTTAGTGAAAGCTCGGTGAAAAGCGCAGCCGCTAAAGTTGTTTTTCCAGCACCAGCTCTACCGTCAATTGCTATTAAGGACATTCCAGCGCTTCCAACCTATAACCGCTACTGCTGTAAATAATGCATACAGGATGGCTGTGAACCAATATCCCAAATATGCATATTCAATCGTGCCAGCTGCATCCACAATGAGCCACAAAGTCCATGACTCAACTTTCTCGTACACCATAAGAATTTGTGCGACCAGTGAACCAATCAAAAGAAATGCATCAGACCACGTTGCAGCTGCCCCAATGTGCGACAAGACTGGGGTTAAGAGAGAAACTGAAACAAGTGTTATAACTACCCAATACGTACGATTTCGGTTATTTAAAAATCCAGGAGATGCTCCTGTAGGTGCCCAATCACGCCAACCCCAGATAGCGGCAATGATGAAAACTATTTGTAATGCCGCACTTGCGAAGAGATCTACTTGATAGAAAAAGACCATGTACAACGCACTACTAAGAGCCCACCATGGCCAGGTAATTCGCTTACCTGTTGTTCCAAGCCAGACACCAATAAAAGAAGTAATAGCTGCGATGAGTTCCAAATATGAAACTTCATAGCCCCAGGCAGTAAAAGCGGTGGATGACATCAGATATTCCTTTCCGCGTCCGCATTATCGGACGGGTCAATCGGTCGGTTTGAATTTCAAACCCTCTCAGCCTTGGTGGCTCCCGTGGTTATTAGAGTAGCGTTATCTCGTGCAAAAGTATGGATACATGGCAATGATCATTTTCACTGTCGTTGGCTCATTCTGGCTAGAAGTATTTTTAAAGGTCGGCGTGCTCAAGCAATTCAAACGGATGGTGAAATCCATTGCGCCGGTGGCATTTCTCTTTATTGCTTGGGATAAGTATGCAATCTCCCATGGACATTGGTTCTTTGATAAAGATCAAATCCTTGGGATTTATGGGCCTTGGTGTATTCCCCTAGAAGAGTATTTGTTTTTCCTAGTTGTACCCATTGCTGCATTTATGACTATTGAAGCAGTTCGCATGGTTAAGAAAGATTGGAAGGTATAGAGGTGACGTATACCCAGATAGCAATCTTTGCGGTGTTGTTTGCGATCTCTTTTGATCTGTATCTATTCAATACCCAACTTCTTAAGCGCAAAGTATTTTGGACTTCTTACGCAATTATCCTTGGCTTTCAACTGCTGACTAACTGGTGGCTAACTTCTCGTAACATAGTTATGTATCACCCAGAAAGCATCATTGGGCTCCGTATAGCATCTGCGCCTATCGAAGATTTATTCTTTGGATTTGCTTTGGTGCTTGGAGTCCTAATTAATTGGATACGGCTAGACGCTTCATATAAGCGGTAATAAATACCCGCAATCTGCGGCTGGTGGAAGTTTTAGCCCGCTTATTAAAGATGTCATAACCAATTTTTTCAACTTCATCCACAATTCCGCAATACAGTTCACTGGCAGCTTCAATACAAGGTCGACTAGAGGCGGCAAGCATTTGAATTCCAGGTATTGCTTCAGCTTGGAGTCGGCGCACTCGGGCAATTTGAAACTTAAGCGCGCTAATAATCTGGGGAGTAAGAATGCGCGCTTCAAGCATTTCGCGTGTAACTCCGTGCTGGGCTAATTCAGTGATGGGCAGATAAATACGGCCTCGATCTAAATCTTCACCTACATCGCGGATGAAGTTAGCTAATTGGAAAGCAATACCTAGCTTCTTAGCGCATTCGTATGCACCTTCTTCGAGGACTCCCAACACTGGCACCATTTCAAGACCAATGACTGCAGCTGATCCATAGACGTATTCCAATAAATCGTCATAGGTTTGGTATTCCTGCACTGTTAAATCCATAGTCATTGAATGCAGGAAAGCTTCAAAGTGTTCATGGGGGATTGCAAATGTGTTGACGGTGTCAATAAGCGCACGACCTATTGCATCATCACTTTTACCGGTATTTAGATCGTGAAGAATCTTCTTGCCCCAGATGCCCAAAGCATCTGACTTTTCTTGCACTGTTAAAGTAGATTCAAGATCATCAACGATTTCATCGGCGTAACGGGCAAAACCATAAAGTGCATGAACATACTTACGTTTCGCTTTTGGAAGAAGAAGCGTGGCTAAGTAGTATGTTTTGCCGTGTAGAGAATTTAATCTTTTGCACTCGGCATACGATGCCTCTAGCTCATTCATTTACTTAACAGGTCCCACAATTCGCTCAGCAGCTAAACGACCTGAAATTAAAACCATTGGAACACCAACACCAGGTTGCGTGCCAGAACCAGCAAAAACTACATTCTCGATACCTTGAGCCATATTGCGGGGTCTAAATGGTCCAGTTTGGAAGAACGTATGTGCGCTGGCAAATGGTGCGCCCATCTCCATTCCCTGATTTTTCCAATCTAGGGGAGTAGTCATCACTTCGGTTTCAATGGAATCACCAAAGCCTGTGTATCCACGCTCTTCAATAGTTTTAATCATTTGATCGCGGTATGGGCCAGATTGTTTAGTCCAATCGATATTGCTATCTAAGTTTGGAGTTGGGAAAAGCACGTAATACGAGTGTTTTCCTGGTGGAGCTAAATCTGGGTCATCATGGGTTGGAATTGTCACCAAGATGCTGGGATCACTCATCAGCTGCTTCTTCTTGATGAGTTCATCAAAGACGCCATCCCAAGAGTGACCAAAGTGGATGTTGTGATGGGCTGCAAAGTCATATTTCTTACTAGAACCAATTAATAAAGTTACGCACGATGGTGAATACTTCAGACGCTTAATTGTTGCTGGCGTTTTTCCAAGTAATTCACGGTAAGCAACCGGTAGGTCAGGATTTAATATGACCGCGTCACACTCATAGCGCTCACCAGATTCGGTGATGACTGCCTTTGCGCGACCATTGCTTACTTCAACACTTGTGACAGTTGTGTTGTACTTAAAGACAACGCCATGCTTTTCTGCTGCCGCAGCTAATGCGCGAGGTACCGCGTGCATTCCACCTTTAGGGAAGAAAACACCATTGACTGAGTCCATATATGCAATGACTGCATAGATGGCTAGAGCTTGCTGTGGACTTACACCTGCATACATCGCTTGGAATGAATAAACCTTTTGTAGGCGGGGATCTTTCATGAACTGATTTACTTTTGGTGAAAGTCTGCGGAAACCACCAAGGGCGATTAAGCGGGCAAGGTTAGGTGTGAGTAAGTTCAGGGGACTATCGATATTTCTATCGATGAAGTCATTCATTTCATACTTATATAACTTAGTTACAAAATCTACGTATCTGCGATAACCAGCAGCCTCGGAGCTACTGATGTGCTTAGCAATCTCTGCTTCCATCTCATCGGTATTTGCATGAACGTCTATTTGTGAGCCATCGGCATAGAAAGCCCGATAGAGCGGTGCGAGTGGTGTTAATTCCAGCCAATCTTTCATATCTTCGCCCACACAGTTAAATGCATCATTGATCAGTGAGGGCATTGTTAAAACCGATGGTCCAGTATCAAAGGAGTAGCCATCTTTTTTAAGCAAACCATTGCGCCCGCCCGGAACGCTTTCACGCTCTAAGACAGTTACTTTTCGCCCAGCTCCTGCAAGACGCAATGCAGCACTTAATCCAGCAAGGCCTGCGCCAACTAT
>CANFUR010000036.1 GCA_947450175.1 Actinomycetota bacterium
TGCCACCATTGCTTCTGCTACTACCCCGGCTGCAGGAACTGCGCACACATCAGATCTTTGGTTAATCGCTTTAGCGCTCTCCCCCGTAGAAACATCAATTGTGTCTAAAGCTTTCGGAACGGTGGAAATTGGTTTCATTGCAGCGCGTACTCGCAAAATTTCACCGTTAGACATTCCACCCTCAGTGCCACCGGCGCGATCAGTTCGGCGAACAATCTTTCCTTTGGCATCTTTTTCAATTTCATCATGGGCTACAGAACCGCGACGTGTAGCTGTTTCAAAACCGTCTCCAACTTCGACACCTTTAATTGCTTGTATCCCCATCACGGCACCGGCTAAGCGTGCATCTAATCTGCGATCCCAATGAACATGAGAACCAAGTCCTGGTGGCATATTAAAAGCTAAAACTTCAACAACTCCACCGAGCGTATCTCCATCGGCATGTGCGGCTTCAATCTCTACCACCATTGCAGAGCTGGTACTTGGATCAGCGCAACGAACAGGATCTTTATCAATACGCTCTAAATCTGTAGCAGCTGGTAGCGCGGTTGCATCTGGGACTCTAACTTTTCCAATAGATAACACATGCGAAAGAATTGTTATGCCTACGCTTTGCTCTAGAAATGCACGAGCTACCGCACCAAGTGCTACGCGTGCGGCGGTTTCGCGCGCACTTGCTCGCTCTAGAATTGGTCGTGCATCATCTAAATCGTATTTTTGCATTCCGACTAAATCTGCGTGGCCCGGACGTGGACGGGTCAATGGAGCGTTACGTGCTAAATCTTTTATCTCATCGAGTGGAACAGGATCTGCAGACATCACCTTTTCCCACTTAGGCCACTCGGAATTTCCAACTTGAATCGCTATTGGTCCACCTTGTGTAAGTCCTAAACGGACACCACCCAGAATTGTGACTTTATCGGCTTCAAAGTTTTGGCGTGCTCCGCGACCAAATCCCAAACGACGTCGCTCAAGATGGCGATCAATATCTGACGTCGTGATTTCAACCGAAGCAGGGATGCCTTCGATGATGGCACTGAGTGCCTGTCCATGAGATTCGCCCGCAGTTAACCAACGCATGTGCCTATTCTTGCAGAAGTCAGAGGGAGTTCGTGGCCAAATAAAGG
This sequence comes from Actinomycetota bacterium, assembly GCA_947450175.1. Taxonomy (GTDB): domain Bacteria; phylum Actinomycetota; class Actinomycetes; order Nanopelagicales; family Nanopelagicaceae; genus Planktophila. The sequence goes on from CANFUR010000036.1 coordinate 1,128, forward strand.
CCGGTTCCAATAAATATCGATGGGGCCATTGCGATAGTTCGTGCAAATGCCTTAGTTACGAAGCATGTAACCGCAATTTCTGCGGCACAAACGGCGAAGATCATAAGAAAAAAGCTCAATACCTCTTTGATCGACTGTGGCCGTATGAAGAGGATGATGAGCAACAGTAGCTTTATATCTCCCATTCCAGTACCAGAAAAAGCACATACAGTCAGTATTAATACAGCGCACACCACGGTGTTTATTTGGGGAAAGCCCCGCACGAATAGGGATACGGAACATAAATAGGAATAGAAAATGATGTAAATATTTGGAATCTTTCGGGACGAATAATCTGCAATAACTATAGGAAGCGCAAAAACGAAAATGAGCACTTAGACATGGTAAAAGACCTGGGCTATTTACATATGATGTTGTGGATTAATTAAGTGCACTGATTCCAACACCACGTAGAAGGGTGTACATCTGTGAGTGGTCAAAGGTAACCCCTGAAAAAATTTCCATTTGAGCGATGCCTTGATGGATAAGAAGATCTAAACCATCTATGACCAGACCTCCACGTTTTGCCCATGCACTCGAAGCAATAGTCGGCCAGGGTTTATAGAGCGCCTCAAAAAATGGGGCTCGTACATGTGAAGGCAGTTGCAGCGAATCAGTTACGCCAGCCGGGGTGGTGCTAATGACCAAATCAGCATCTTCGATTACTGATGCTCCGCTCCAATCAACAAATGACAGCTCGGAATGCTGGACAGTCTCTGACATTGTTTCGATTCTCTTGATTGATCTATTTACTACAGTAATGTGCTCAGCGAGACCATCACATGCTCCCGCAGCTGCTCGTGCCGTCGCTCCGGCTCCCAGAATGACAACATGTCCTTTAATCGGTACTTCGTGCATATCTAATGCGTTGGTAAAACCAATGACATCAGTTGATGTTGCGTTCCATTTTCCATTGCGTCTATATAAAGTGTTTGCACTGTCTATTTGCGTTGCTAATTCATCCACAGAATCTGCAAGAACAACTGCTTCTTCTTTCAACGGCATAGTTAAGGACAACCCCGTCCATGATGAATCCAAGGTGGCAAGGAAATCGGCTAATCCACCGCTCCCCACTTCTATTGCTTCATAACTATGCGCAATACCTAACTCTTTGTAAGCAGTTGTATGCAAAAGCGGGCTCAGAGAATGTGCAATCGGTGATCCCAAAACGGCAGCTTTAATCATTTGAAAGCCCCCGCCTTTCTGTTTTTCTCATATAGCGATTTCCATTGCAAAAACTCATCGTTAGATCTAGTAAAACGTGTGTCGCCTGGGGCTACTGTAATAAAGAACAGCCAATCCCCGGAGCTTGGATTCAAGGCAGCATCAATTGCCGCACTGCCAGGATTGCCGATAGGAGTTGGAGGGAGTCCATAATGTTTATAAGTGTTGTAGGCAGATTTGATCAGGGTTGAATCGGTACTGAGAAAGATTTGGCCTCGTACTTTTTTGATGTAATGCACGGTTGAATCAAGCTGTAGTGGCATTCCAATTTCAAGGCGATTACGAACCACTCGTGAAACTTTAGCAAAATCTTTTGAATCCCCTTCAGCCTGAACAATGGATGCGATCACAAGCAGTTGTTGTGGAATGTACTTACCGGACGCCGCCAATAAATTCTGCCCTGACACCTCTGCCCTAAATCTATCTACCATCACCTGTACAGCTTCTCGTGCGCTAGTGCCTTTAGGAAAGGTGTACTGCGCAGGAAACAACAGGCCTTCAACATCGGAAAATCCTTTAGGAAGTTCAGCGCTTCCAAATGCTTTATCAACCTCGTTTGCAGAAAATCCATACCGTATCAATGACGTTCTAACTTCGCTTTTCCACGCACCCTCAAAAACTTTTATTAGGTTAGGGATTCGTTTGGGATCTAGCAGTTGTGACAATGCTTGCTCGGCTGAAATCTTTAGGTTAAGCAAATGCGCTCCAGGAGCTACCTGTGCAGACTTGGGATTGGCAACTGCTGCGCGAAAATAAGCAAGAGCTGATTCGGTCACCCCTTTTTCAAAGAGAATTTGTCCGACCTGTGAACCTGTTGCACCTGAAGGGATTTCAATAACAACTGTTGGGGACTGTGCGTTAATTGATGCGGTTGGATAATCAGGAGTTGCTGATACATGAGAGCGAACTGTGTAAATCGAAAATGTTATTACACCAATTGCAGCTAACCCGGCCGTAAGTCGAATATAGGCTTTCATCCGCGCAGCTTTTCAATCTCAAGTGCGAAATTTAGAATTGCTACGGCGGCGGCTTGATCAATAGATGCCCGAGCCTGTTTAGTTTTAACGCCAGCATCTTGCATGTTTTTTGTAGCAGTTACTGTGCTTAAGCGTTCATCAATTAGTTCAATAGGCGATTTCGATAACTCCCCCAGCATCAACGCGAACTCACCGGATTTAATTGACGACTGGCTATCTCGGCCATCCATATGAAATGGTTTACCTACATAGATTTTTATAGGTTCATATTCTGCGAACAATTCCGAAATTTTGGCTCTTAACTTGCTATCACTTGTATTTAAAGTCGTCACAGGTGATGACAGAATTGCATCGGGATCACAAACTGCTACACCTATTCGGACGTCACCATAATCAAATGCGATACGGCGACCTCTTTGCATAAGTAGATTATCCTGCTAGAGCTTGAGAAATTGCGGCCAACGCATCGACAGACTTTGCTGCATCCGTTCCTCCGCCTTGAGCAAAATCATCTTTGCCGCCACCGCCACCGCCGAGAATTGTAGAACCAATTTTGACCAAGGCACCAGCTTTAATTCCACCAGCTCGAGCTGCATCACTAGCTGCTACAACCAAAACTGGTTTCAAATCATTGATGCTAATCAGAGCGACGACTGAGTTAGCGGCTTTGCTGCGCAAATCTAGAGCTATTTTACGTAAGTCATCGCCGGAGATTCCATCACCCAAAAGCGCAGTGATAACTGTTGTTCCATTAACAATGGATGCAGTCTTGGCTATTTCTCCTACTTGTGACATTGCTTGGGCAGAGCGCAACGCGCTTAATTCTTTCTCAATATCTTTCATAGCATTAATTAATCCATTAATACGCTCGGGTAGTTCTTCGACTCTGGCGCCCTTAATAATCTCGGTTAACGAGTTAAGCAAGATATGTTCACGTGCAAGGAATCGATATGCATCTACTCCGACTAATGCTTCTACTCTTCGGACGCCTGCACCGATCGAGGATTCACTGAGCAGTTTCACAATACCTAATTGACCAGAGCGGGAAACGTGAGTGCCGCCGCAAAGTTCACGGGCCCAATCTCCCACACTAACTACGCGAACTTGATCGCCATATTTTTCGCCGAATAAGGCCATAGCGCCAAGTTTCTTCGCTGCATCTTGAGACATAACTTCTGCAGTTACTTCTAAGTTATCAAGTAGCAATGTGTTAACTCGAGATTCCACATCTGCCAGAACGGAAGCTGGAACTGCACCTGTTGCTGGAAAATCAAAGCGAAAACGCCCTGGAGAATTCTCTGATCCAGCTTGTGTTGCCGTTTCTCCCAAAAGTTCACGGAAAGCTTTATGAACCATGTGCGTGGCAGTATGTGCGCGCGAAATTGCATGTCGACGTTCGATGTCGATAGTTGCCTGCACCTGTGATCCAGTTTCTAGTGAGCCAGAGAGAACACGACCACGGTGAACAAAGACACCTGGCACTGGAGTCTGCACATCATCAATCTCTACAACGGCGCCGTTAGCCAAAGTAATCGTTCCACCATCGGCTAACTGACCTCCGCCTTCTGCATAGAAAGGTGTGCGATCTAAAACAATTTCTACCTCTTCATCGGAACCTGCAGAGCCAACTAAATTTCCATCAACTAGAACCGCAGTAACCTTTGCTTCACTTGTGAGATGTGAATAGCCGATGAACTCTGACTTACCATTCTTATCGGCAACTTGGCGATAGATGGAAAGATCTGTGTGGCCACTCTTTTTAGCTTTTGAATCTGCTTTCGCCCGATCCTTTTGCTCCTTCATTAAACGACGGAAACCATCCTCATCAACTTCAAGGCCTTCTTCGCGCGCCATTTCTAGCGTTAAATCAAAAGGAAACCCATAGGTGTCGTGAAGTTTGAACGCATCTTCACCTGGAAGTACTGCGCTCTCACTCTTTTTAAGTGCTGCACTTGCCACGTCAAAGATCTGTGTTCCACTCTTTAGTGTTTGCAGAAAACTCTCTTCTTCAGAAACGCTAACAGACAAAATACGTTTAGTATCTGTAACTAACTCAGGATACTGTGGGCCCATTGCGCCAATAGCGGCCACCGTTAACTCAGACATGATTGGATCCATCGAACCAAGCAGGCGCATATTACGAATTGTTCGACGCATCATTCGACGTAAAACGTAACCACGGCCTTCATTTCCTGGGGTGACACCATCACCGATAAGCATCGCTGAAGTACGAGCATGATCTGCAATGATGCGCAGAGAAATATCTGACTTCTCGGATGAACCATACTTAACGCCAGTTAGTTGTGATGCCTTAGTTAAAATCTGCATCGTAGTATCAATTTCATAGATATTTTCTACGCCCTGCAATAGCGCAGCCATTCGCTCAAGTCCTAAACCGGTGTCGATACTTTTTGCAGGGAGTTCGCCAAGAATTGGGTAATCATTTTTGCCAGAACCAACTCCGCGCTCATTTTGCATGAACACGAGGTTCCAGACTTCCATATAGCGATTTTCATCAGCAATTGGTCCACCTTCAGAACCATATGCAGGACCACGGTCGTAATAAATCTCTGAACACGGACCACAAGGACCTGGAACACCCATCGACCAGAAGTTATCTTCCATATCGCGTCGTTGGATTCGCTCTTTGGGAACACCCATCTTGGTATGCCAAATATCGGCAGCTTCATCATCATCTAAATAGACAGTCACCCATAAACGATCTTCTGGAAAACCATAGCCACCATCATTAATTGGGCGGGTGAGTAACTCCCAAGCAAGTGCAATTGCGCCTTCTTTGAAGTAATCACCGAAAGAGAAGTTTCCACACATCTGGAAAAAGGAAGCATGACGTGTTGTTTTACCTACTTCATCAATATCGAGAGTACGTACACATTTTTGAACTGATGTTGCACGCTTATAAGGTGGAGAAATTTCACCCAGAAAATACGGTTTGAACGGCACCATACCGGCGTTAACAAGTAGCAGGTTGGGATCATCAGCGATTAGTGATGCCGATGGAACGACTGTATGTGTTAACCCTTGACGGTTATCTGATTCGAAAAAACGCAGCCAGCGTGAACGGATCTCGGCGGATTCCACTTGTGAGGATCACTCAGCCTTCTTCTTAGATCGAGATTTCTTCATCGATGCTGCAGAAAGCAAAGCTCCAGCTACTTTTACCGCTGAACTATTTTTGTTTATGAAAGATGTAGTGACTTCATTAACTTTGTCGGATAGATCTTCTGCATTTTTAGTGATGCGGTTAATGCTCTTGAGTGGTCCGTTTATGAGAGTTACGGTTGTATTGACCTCATCGATAAGCGGTGCGGCCTCATCCGTTAAGGTCTTGAGTGAGGCTTTGGCTTCATCTATCAAACGGCCAACTCGGATAATTACATAAGCAACCGCCAACGCAATAATCATCAACGCGCAGCTCGCGATTATTGTTGCAACTCCACCTGGACCCATGTTGTTAGCCTACCTGAGGAGCTTGTTTAGGCGCGCCATCGATACCGCTCTCCTTGCGTTGCGCCGGGGTAATTGGTGTTGGAGCACCAGTAAGTGGGTCCCCACCGCTTGCTGTTTTAGGGAAAGCGATAACTTCACGAATTGAATCTGATCCAGTAAGCAATGCGCATACGCGATCTAAACCAAGAGCAATTCCACCATGGGGAGGCGGACCGTAATTGAATGCTTCAAGCAGGAATCCAAACTTACTTTGTGCTTCCTCATCACTTAAACCAATGACACTGAAAACATCTTTCTGGATTTGTCGATCGTGAATACGAATGGAACCGCCACCGAGTTCAGTACCGTTTAGAACAATGTCATAGGCATAAGCAAGTGCAGACGCTGGATCTTGTGCAAAAGTTTTAGCGAATTCTGGCTTCGGACCAGTGAAAGGGTGGTGAACTGCAGTCCATCCGCCATTATCGGTTGGTTCAAACATTGGGGCGTCAACAACCCAAAGGAACTCCCACTTATCTGCCGGAATCAAATTACAACGCTTACCGATTTCCAAACGAACCGCACCTAACAAATTCAATGATGCTGTCCGCTCACCGGCGGCAAAAAAGATTGCGTCTCCAGGTTTTGCGCCAGCTGCAGCAGCAATTCCAAAAGCTTCTGACTCTGAAAGATTCTTAGCTACTGGTCCTGCCAAAGTTCCATCCTCTTGTACCAAAATATACGCAAGACCTTTAGCCCCTCGCGCCTTTGCCCAGTCTTGCCATGCATCAAGTTCGCGGCGAGGTGAAGCTGCTCCCCCTGGCATAACAACGCTTCCAACATATGGTGCTTGGAAAACACGGAAAGTAGTTGCAGCAAAATATGCAGTCTGTTCCGTCAATTCATAACCAAAGCGAAGATCAGGTTTATCTGATCCGTAACGCGTCATTGCATCTGCATATGTCATGCGCTTTAGCGGAAGCGGAATGGTGTAACCAACAGCTTGCTTCCAAATCTTTGAGACTATCTTTTCAGCTACAGCCAATATGTCTTCTTGATCAACAAAGGACATCTCAATATCTAATTGAGTAAATTCTGGTTGGCGATCCGCACGGAAATCTTCATCGCGAAAACAGCGTGCTATTTGGTAATACTTTTCCATTCCAGCCACCATTAACAATTGCTTAAATAGCTGTGGTGATTGTGGCAAGGCATACCAGCTACCCGGTTGCAGTCGAACTGGTACTAAAAAATCACGCGCACCTTCAGGTGTTGATCGAGTCAGATAAGGAGTCTCAATCTCTAAAAATTCTTCATCTTCCATCACTCGACGAATAACTGAAGTTACCTTTGAGCGAAGGCGAAGGTTCGCTGCAGGCTTTTCGCGGCGAAGATCAAGATAGCGATACTTCAGGCGCACTTCTTCGCTTATATCCGCGTCGTTTCCTGAATCAACTGGGAAAGGTAGCGGTGCTGATTCACTTAAGACAACAACGTTGTCTCCCATAACTTCAATTTCACCTGTAGGGATATTTGTATTTTCATTTCCTTGAGGTCTTGCTAAAACTTCACCAGTAATCATTAGGCACCACTCAGCACGAAGTGAACCTGCAATTTTCTCGTCACGGATTACAACTTGGACTGAACCGGACGCATCGCGCAGATCGATAAAAGCAACTCCACCATGATCGCGGCGTCTAGAAACCCAACCTGCCAATGTAACTGTCGTGCCGGCATCGGATTTGCGCAATGAACCTGCGTCGTGAGTTCTTAACATGGTTACGTTTTACATCCCTATAACTAAAGTGCGCTGATTAATGATGCAATCTTAACCGATGAAGTCTGACCAGTTTTCATCTCTTTTAGCTCCACAGTTGCGCTAGAAATCTCGGAATCACCTAGAACTATGACATAGCGCGCACCGCTTTTATCGGCGCCTTTCATGGCTCCTTTAAGTGCCCGGTCGCCAAAAGCAACTTCGACGCTTTTTCCAGAAGATCGCAGATCGCTGGCGATTTTCATCGCCATTTCTTTAGCGGCATCACCCAGTGGGATGATGAATAAATCTGACACGAAAGATTTTTCATTGATAACACCTTCTGCTTCGGCAGCTAGTAGTGCTCTATCAACACCTAAGCCAAATCCAATCCCTGATAGACCTTGTCCACCAAGTTCTGCCATAAGACCGTCATATCGGCCTCCACCACCAATTCCTGATTGCGCCCCTAGAAGTTCATGAACAAATTCAAAAGTTGTTCCTGTGTAGTAATCCAAACCGCGAACCATCCGTGGATTGAGTACATAAGAAATACCGAGTGCATCTAAATATTTGTTAACCTGCTCGAAGTGATCTCGTGAAGCTTGGCTGAGGTAATCAATGAGCAAAGGTGCCTTAGCCATTGCTTCTTTAATTTCAGAACGTTTGTCATCAAAGAGGCGCAAGGGATTGAGCACGGCTCTTGCACTTGTTGCCTCATCCAAATTCATTCCGGAAATAAATTTAACTAAATCAATACGGTGCGCGGCTCGAGATTGGGCATCACCCAAACTCGTAATTTCCAAACGATACTTACTTAAACCAATAGCTTTGAATCCAGCATCTGCAATTGCAATAACTTCGGCGTCAATTGCCGGATCATCCAAACCAATTGCCTCAATACCTACCTGGTAAAATTGACGATAACGGCCAGCTTGTGGACGCTCTGCTCGAAAGAATTGTCCTGAATACCAAAGTTTTGCCGGAAGTTGCCCGCGATCTAAACCATGTTCAATAACTGCGCGCATCACACCCGCAGTTCCTTCAGGACGCAAAGTAATTGAACGATCTCCACGATCTAGAAATGTATACATTTCCTTTGAAACAACATCAGTAGATTCGCCAACTCCACGGGTGAATAGTTCAGTGTCTTCAAAGACTGGTAGCTCTATGAGTTGATAGCCTGCACGACGGGCTGGATTAATCAGTGACTCTCTGACAAATTCAAACGCTGCTGAACGTGGTGGGACATATTCACTTACACCTTTTGGTGCTTGGATCTTTTGTCCGGCCATTAGTAACGACCTTTCAGTGCGCTTAAATATGGATTACTTCTTTTCTCGGCGGCCATGGTGGTTTCTGCATAATGTCCAGGCAGCACTCGTAAATGATCTGGCAAAGGCATAATTTTTTTGCGCAAAGTTGTCTCCATCGCTTCAGCTGATCCCCCTGGCAAATCAGTGCGACCTATCGAACCAGCAAATAGAACATCCCCGCTGATTAATATTTCATCGTCAACTACAAAGACCAAGGAACCAGCGGTATGTCCGGGTGCGTGGATAGCTTTGAATTTCATACCCACAAGCTCCACAACTTCTTCATTGCGCAATTCTCTTACATCGACTGGTTCGACAAAGTCCATACTCGATAATGTCGCTATAAATTCTGGCCCATGAATGCGTTCAGGGTGAGCTAATGCAACTCGATCAAGGGAATGAATGTAGGCAGGAATTGAATATCCATCTGCAAGCGGTTGAATTGAGAAGGTGTGGTCGAGATGGCCATGCGTAGCAATGATTGCGACAGGCTTGAGTGAATGCTTCTTCAAAATTTCATCCAGCTGCTGTGAAACATCCGGCATGCCCGGATCAATAACAACGCACTCACTTCCAGCCTTGGGTGCAATAACCCAGCAGTTAGTGGCATACATAGGAGCGGCAAATGAGTCGACAAGCATGGACATTACCCCTTCGCCTACGCTCAAAATTGGAGCGATTGACGCTCACACACCTAGACAGGGTACCTTTTACCTCCGCACGATTCACGCTCATCCAAGGTGCGCCTTGAGTGAGCACGCACACTGATAGCGACGTTCCATAGTGGAACAACGCGCTGAAAGGGACCACACCATGAGCGAATTCAATCCAACACCACAAGCAAGTGCAGCATCAGCATTAATCGGAGATCCATCAGCCTTTGGCCGAGTCGGAGAAGATGGAACAGTTTTTGTTCGCACATCCTCTGGTGAAAAAGCAGTGGGTTCATATCCTGGTAAAACAGCTGAGGAAGCGTTGGCATATTTCGTTCGCAAATTTGAACTCCTTGCAGCTGAAGTTGCACTCCTTGCCGCTCGTATTAAAAGTGGCGCACTAGTTCCATCAGATGCATATGCAGCAGTAAAGAAACTGCGCGAACAAGTTAAAGAATTAAATGGTGTTGGTGATCTCGATGCTCTTTCAGCATCGGTTGAACAGATTGAACCGCTTATTGAAGGACATCGCGAAGCGTATGAAGCTAAGAAAGCTGCAGAGACTGCAGCTAAAGCTGCTCGCCGCGAACAAATTCTTGTTGAAAAGGAAAAAATTGTTGCCGAGGCCGAAACCCTTGTGCTCTCGGAGAGTTGGAAAACCACTGGAGATCGCCTAAAGATTCTTCTTGACGAATGGAAATCGGCTCCACGGTTAGATAAGAAAGCCGATGCCGATCTTTGGAAGCGTTTTTCTTCTTCACGCAATAAATTCGATAAGCGTCGCCGAACACATTTCGCCGCTTTAGAATCAGTTCAAAAGGTTGTAGTCGATGCAAAAAAGGCAATCATTGAAGAGGCCGAAAAATTGGCTACATCAACTGAATGGGTTCCAACAGCTAAACGATACAAAGTTCTGATGGATTCTTGGAAAGCTGCAGGACGTGGAAAGCCAAGTGATGATGCAAAAATGTGGGCGCGATTTAAGGCAGCTCAAGATACATTCTTTAGCGCAAAGAACGCAGATCTCGAAAAACGCGATGCAACAATGGCCACTAATCTGGTTAAGCGAGAAGAATTGGTAGTGCTCATTGAGGCACTTCTACCGATTGCTGATTTAAATGCAACTAAGAAGGCTCTACGTGATCACCTCAATGCTTGGGGCAAAATCGGAATGACTCACCGCGATAAGCGCGCCGCACTTGATGCCAGAGTTCAAGCCGTCGAAACCGTTGTCAAAGAAGCTGAAGCTGAAATCTGGCGCAAAACTGACCCAGCTGCTAAAGCTCGCGCACAAGAAGTTGTTAAGCAATTAACAGATTCAATCGAGAGCTATGAAAAAATCGCAGCTAAATCTCAAGCTGCTGGTAACGCAAAGAAGGCTACTGAAGCTTCTGAATCTGCAGCTGCCCGAAGAGTGTGGTTGGAAGAAGCGATGAAGGGCTTAGCTGAGTTCAGCTAGTTGTTAGTTGTGCGATAAACGTCGTACACGCCTTCAATATGTCGCACTGCTGATAGAACTGCATCTAAATGCGTTGCATCAGCCATTTCAAAAGTAAAACGTGAGATTGCTGTGCGATCTTTTGATGTTGTAACTGAGGCGCTCAAGATATTGACGTGCTGATCTGAAAGCATTCTCGTCACATCAGCCA
>CANFUR010000037.1 GCA_947450175.1 Actinomycetota bacterium
ATATCAAAATTTCGTGTTGCAAGCCACATCGCTGTGCGCGCACCTTCTTGGGCAGATAATGGCGCATCTGGACCGCCCATATCTGTCCGTGAATGATTTGGACACACTGCATCAACTAATAATCCACGTGCACCAAGTCCGGTCTCGTGTGCCAAGTTTCTAACAAGTGCGTTAACGCCTGCTTTGCTAATTCGATATGGCGCAAGTCCCCCAGTATTTCCTGGCCCTGACATTCGCCCTAAACATGCAGAGAAAACAATTACGCGACCATTTCTTGCGTCAGCCATCGGCGCTGCCACAATATTAAGTGCGCAAAAAACAGAATCTAAATTAATTGCCATTACTCGGCGCCATTCAGCGTTGTCAGTCTTTAACGTCTTAGACATCTTTGCACTCATCACGCCATGTGCCAGAATCAAAATCTCTGGCGCACCAAAGCTGGCAACTATTTCTTCAAAAGCATTCTTTGCAACGTCAAGATCTTCCAAGTCAACGGCTCGGTACGAACAATCTAACTGTGCGGCAACTTCTGCTAATCGATCTTTATCTTTAGCAACCAAGACAACATCATGACCAATCGCGCGCAAAGCCTTGGCGCATTCAAAGCCAAGTCCGCGTGATCCTCCGGTAATGATTGCAAGTGACATAGCGCTAATTCTGCCTACTTACGGCGTAGTTGTCGCAACGATTCTTTATTACGCTTTTGCTGCGCCACTGCCGCAGGATCTTTCTTAGTTGGAAATGCCCACTTAAGAACTAGAACGAAAATAGCCAGGGCGAAGAAGCCACGAAAGCCCTGCAAGAAGAGGGCGTTATTTATTCCACCAAGCATTGGCAAAATCTAATCTATGGCGGTCAAATCCCGCCTCTTCAAATCAATGGTTCAAATGAGGCCTTGCCTATTTTTCATAATGAAAGCGAGCCGAAACAATTATCAGTGCCTTGTCTTCAAAGCGATAGACCAATCTGTGGGTCTTGTTGATGCGTCTTGAAAATGTTGTTTCATCCTTAAATCTGAGCTGCTCCGGAACGCCTATCCCTAAATATGGATCGTGCAGGCAACTTTGAATTAAGGCGTTGATGCGTTCAATCTTTTTTTCGTTCCCACTACGCACCCAATACTCAATGTCCTTGCTAGCCCGTTGCGTCATAAAAACTGAATGCAGTTTGGCTTTGGCCACGGCTTGGTTTACTTACGCTTCTTCAAGCCTTTTGGCGTGTCCTTGTGCGCCCTAATGGGCAGTTCTAGTGGAATGAATTCACCGCGATCTGCTTGGGCTAATGACTCCAATAACCATTCACGGTTGGCTGGAGTAGATAAAAGATAGGCGGTTTCAATCATGGCTTCATATTCACTCTGAGAGATAAGAACTGCGTTTCCTGCCTTTGAAGTAATGACTACTGGCTTCATGTCTTCATTGACCTGTTCAATCAATGGGAATAGCTGGGCACGAGCCTGTGACGCAGTAATAGCCATGATTTCTAAGCCTTTCGTAAGTGGTACAAGAAACAGTACCATACAAACTCTTCACTTAACTCTCACCTGCAATTCACCTGCCACAACCTCATCCGTAACGTTCCTAAGCCACTATCCACCCATGGATCCGTTACATTCGTTGTTTATCTTCAATGCACGCTTTAACCCTAAAGATCACTATGCACAACTAGAACTCGATGAGCGGGCCACCTTTTCGCGTTCTCGCCGAGCCATTGAAAAATTCAACGAAGAACTCCATAGCCAAATAGTTATCGCACCAACGCCTAAATCAGCTTAGATCCCCTTTAAGCCACTTAATCCCTCTAGGTCATATGTAACTAGAGGGATTTTGTGTTCTGAAAGAGTTCACCTGGGGTTCAACTATCTAACCCTTGCTCATAACCACAACCCTTGAAGATATAGCCACTTCCCCACACCTATGACTATCGATAGAAGGGAAGTTGCACATGTCTGAATTTCTAGATTTTCCAACTTGTTACGTCTGTCGTTCCATTGATTTGGAAATCGTTATCAACGAAGATTTTGGTCCAATGTCTACTTGTACAGAGTGCGGATATTCATGGATCGCTAAGTATGAAGAGCTCGATGCACCCGTATTTATTACTAAGGCATCATGAAAGAAAAACTAAAATCTGCCGCAGTCTTTATTGCCGCTATCGCAATTTTTTTAATCTTTGTAGCTTTAGCCCCGCGTAAATAAAAGTAAAAACCCCCTCGCAGTTTGCACGAGGGGGTTTTTACTTAATTCAATTTATGGAGCTGTGTGAACGTCTAAGTTGTCCTTGATGATGTGAACCTTGAATGTCCATAGGTTCTCAGCACGTGGATCAATGATGAGTTCAACCCAGTGATTAAACCCTGAACCAAAAGTCTGTACGCGTGTGAAGTTTTCAACTAGTGAACCCTTGTCTTTTTCAACAAGCTTTCCAGCTGTTTCATTCATTGGCATATCGACTTGGTACCAGTGCTCATCACCATTTTGTAGCAATACTGGCTTCTTGAACTTCAATGTATTAGTTAGCAATGCCTGCTTAACATTTGCAAACGCTGCTGTGTTTTCGTTATTTGGAGCGGCTGCATCACGTGCATAGCCTTCCCAGTCCATATTGGCCTGAACAACAACGATTACACCGATTGAGTTATCTGTAGCTGCCTTGGCAAAGCCCTTATTAATCCATGCAACGTTAGCTGCATCGCGCGCCTTGTATTCAGCGTCGTTTCCATCAGTTGCAGCGTCGTTGTATGTCTTAAATGCAGGCTGTGCAACTGCTGAGTTATTTGCAGATCCCGGAACATGTGGATAAATATAAGTAATGCCCTTGAAACTAAACATCTGCATTTCTGGGTAGTTAGCATCGTGTGAAACTGAGATGCGTCCATTTGATCCGCCAAGTGAGATGTATGAACCATCTGCGTTCTTGAAGAAGTTTGAGCGCACTAGCGCCAAGCGAGTCATTGGATCAAATGCGCCCTTAACTGCGCGATCACAGTCAACCCATTCATTATCGCCAACTGAGTAAAAAACTGGCTTTGTGAACTTGTCGAAGAAACCAGTCTTTAGAGCTGGGTATGCGGCATCGGTGCACTTGTCACCCTTGCCACTCATTGTGTCTCCGTCAAAAGAAACGAGACTGACACCTGATGCATTGATGGCATCAATTACTGCTGGTGTTTGCTTAACGCCTTTAGCGTCATATGGCATATCCCCGATAAGGGCGATGCTGTGGCGAAATGCGTTAGTTGCATTTGCTTGTGGAGCAACATTGCTGGCAACTGCCAGTGAGATAGCTCCTGCGATGAGAACTGCGATTATGCGCTTGTGCGCCTTGCCTGAGGTATGAGTATTCATATACGCATCTTTGTTTTCACAAGTAAATATTCGGCAAACTTGAAGGTACAGATATAAAGATAAGTGGTTAACAGTTGAACAATGATTTATATTGAGGATGCAGTGTTGGAGCGAAAGCTAACCCCAACCCTGCTTCATCCCTCGAATGAAACACCCATGAAGAAGATGCGTGACGTACTATGAGATATAAAGGTTACGGGCAACGGTTTTTTCTCTAAATTGATAGCGAAATTAAAGTGAACGCTGTCCTAGGATTACCCAATGTCGCGAATGTCTAATTACTGCAAGCCTTGTGTCTATAACCCTAAGCTTCGTACGGGTGAAACCGCCTGCCCGTTCACAACTTTATATTGGGATTTTCTTGATCGTCATAAAGAAAGCTTTGCTAAAAATCACCGCATGAGCCAACAGGTATTTGGTCTTAACCGATTAAGCGATCTGCCCCAATTAAAAGAGCGAGCACAAGAAGTCTTAGAAGGCTTGCAACAAGGCTCTATTTAAATGATGTTGCGGCGCTTGTCGTTGCAATAGCCAATCTCATACTTAAGGTATGGGAGATGCGAAGGGATCGACGGAGAAACTCCGACGAACCCGATCAGTTAGCAGACTGATTTCGCATAAGGCAGTTGAGTCGGAATTGGCAACTCCGGCTCAACTTCGTTGATTAAAGCAGATAACTCGGTTACTCAGAGTGATTCTTGCGGGCCCTCATTGATTGCCAGGCACCGGTTGACCACAGCGCTGTGCAAACTTCACTTACGCAGCCATAACTCTAGAGCTACGCGCAACGCGAGACATAAAGCCGCCAACGCCCAACAAGGTAATCGGCAGCAGCATTGCGATGTTGAGCGATGAAAGGTCAGAGATATGCCCAATTAATCCTGGCACCACAGCAAAGCCCAGAAGCGCGATCAAGAGACATCTTGCAAATGCCACAGAAGTTTCGACTCCGCTCAGGTGCCCAACAATAGTTATCAACGCTGGATACATCGGTCCCACACCTAAACCTGCAACTAAGTACCCCAGCAAGATCACAAAATATGCCAGCACTTTGTTGCCGTGACTCATTTGCACACCCAGCACCATCGTTACCAACCACATCACTGATCCAACAAATCCGCAGACCTTGATTACCTTCTCAGGCCCGTACGTATGAATGTATTTATCACCCAATAATCTAGAAGTAATCATTCCTATTTCAAATGCCATAAATGCACCCACATAGAACTGCCCCGTAATACCCAGAACATCTCGCAAGAACAGCGCTGACCAATCTGTTGCACCAAACTCTGCGCTATTTGCACACAGCATCGCAAAGCCAATTGCCCAAATAATTCCCGTGTTTTTGCCAAACCAAGGAAAATCAATCTTTGCAACCTTTTCTCCGCTGGGCGCTTTAGCCTCCAATGTTCTGCCAGATAGGACCAGCACGCTAAAACATAAAATTGCTAAGCCAGTTAAGTGAATTGGATATGGCACATGACCAATTAAGAAAGAACCAAAGAACGCCGCAGTAAGTGTGCCCATGCACCAAAAAGCATGAAAGCCCGATAGAAACTTACGATCTGCAATCTTTTCTAGCTCTTGAGTAATCATTGTTAATGGGTTATCAATAAAGGCATATCCCAAAACAAAAAAGACTGCGCCTAAAAACAGTATGTACGCATTAGGCGCAAAGGCAAGGCATAGATATCCCACCGGAAAGATTAATGAACCTAAATAAAATACTTTCTTGGCTCCAAGTTCGCGCATGAGCCCACCAATAATCTGTGAACTAATAATTACGCCAACGGTGGATCCCATTAACACTCGCCCCAGGGTTGCATCATTTAACTTCAGCGCTGTTTTAACTTCTGGAATACGCGTTGACCAGCCACCTACTAATACTCCGAGAAAGAAGAAGTTAGTCCTAAGGGCAGTACTCATGCGAGAAACAGTTGCGCTCATGTCGAAAACCTTCTCTCCCAAGGTTAAGTTAAGAGTGTATGCGTGCCGTTAGCTGCCAACAAGGCTTTGCCTCGCGTTTTGCGCCTTTGTCTTCAACGTGCAGAGCCTTAAACTCAACCCTGTGCACACTACCTATGAGCAACGCTTAGAGTTCCTGCATCAATTTCTAGATGGCTCTGAGTCTTTTACCTCAAAGCTGCCCACTGCCAAGATTATTAAAGGTGATGGCTGGGAACTAAGTTCAAGTGGTTCATCCTTTGCAATGTTTAACGCTTCAATGATTCAAACATCTCGCAAAGAAGCCGTAGATGAACTACTTGCTGCTATTGCCAGCACACAAAGACCTTCTGACATTCGTTTAGTTGGCCCCGGTCTAGTTCACACAGGCGCACTAGCCGAACATGGATACACCAACCTTGGTGGCACACCTTTCATGCTTTGGAGCGCAGATAACTCTGTAGATGGATTCAAACTTCGTGATGGCTTAAGCCTAAGACGCTTAAATGAAAATGATTTTAAAGTTATGAATGAAATCTTTGCCGATGTCTACAAACTCAGCGAAGCCGCAATCGCAGACATGCAGCGCATGCTCTTTGCAACAGATAGAGATCATGGCTACGGATTATTTAAAGATGGCGAAATGGTTTCAATCGTTCACGCCATTACCTATAACGACACCGTAGGCATCTGGAATATGGGCACCCCCACCACTCATCAAAAAAATGGCTATGGTGAACAACTTCTCAAAGCGGTTATGAAAACTCACAAAGATATGGGTGCAAAGAACTTCTTCTTGTTTTCAAGTCCAGCCGGCAAGTTCCTCTATGACAAATGCGGCTGGATCACCCTTGATTACTTACCGTATCTAACAAAGGTAGAGCAGAAGTAACAATGACCGAACAGATCGACCAGTTCTTCCGCCCCGATGGCACCTTAATCTCTATCCCCGTTAAACCTGCCAAGAAGATCGCAGTCCTGCGCCACATTGCCAGCAACCTATCTGCTGATACCAAGTACCCTGAGAAAGAACTCAACGCGATCATCGCTAACTACCACGATGACACCGCAGCTATTAGACGGCACATGATTGAGTTTGGAATCTTGGAACGGGATGGGGCGAGTATTTATAGGCTGGCTAAAAACGAGACTCGTTAATCGCAAGTTTCTTGCGAACAACGCTATCTAAATCAACGTTTAGAACATCAGCTAAGCGAATTAAGTAAATTGCAACATCGGCTATTTCAAGTTCAATATCTGAAAGTTTTGCGGGCGATAAAGCATCTAGTTTCGATTGCTCAGCCGTTAGCCATTGAAATTCAGCAACTAACTCTCCTGCCTCACCAGCCACAGCCATCGACAAGTTCTTAGGAGTATGGAACTGCTCCCAATTGCGCGCATCAGCAAATGCTCTAATTTCCTTTTTCAATACTTCAATTTCGCTCATGCTCGCTCCTTAGTTCGGTAATAATTTCTTAAAATGCTCTGCCGTGGCTGGGTCAACAAAATAGACGTAACAACCTTTCATACCGCGGCTCATCAATGTTCTATACGTATTTCGAATTATCTCATCGGCCTTTAGTTCCGCACTAACTGGATCGTCCTTAAATTCCTTCTTAAAGCCAGCCAAGGATTTATCCGTCTTTGCTCGTGCTGATGGATCTGTTCGTAAAACCCCATCAACAGCAACTAAATCGCGACCGATGATTACCCCTATGTAATCCACCTCTAATCCCTGACACGTATGAATACACCCCACTTCTTCAACCGACTTAGGGCTGATAATCCATTCGCCTCCATCGGAAGTCAGATTCCAAGTTGCTTTGTATCCAAACTTGTCAATTGTTATGTCAGATAATTTAGGGTTGTTCTTACTTATCCAGTCCCAGCAATATCCCGCAACTACGCGTGATTTATTATTAATCGCATTCTTTTCTCTAATTGCGTCATGAAGTTCCACAGGGTTATCAAAGATTTGAAAATCAAACTTGTCTTTTGAAAAGTAGTTTGCAGTATTGGCATGAACCCCAAGAATTTCATCAAGCCACGCCATGTAATCATCGGAGCCTCCGCATCTGAACTGAGAAGTTAGCTCAAATCTTTCGATAAGAGCACCTGTCAGTCCAGCCTGCTCCTCAATCATCGAAATCTCGCCGACATCCGACCAGGTTACCTTCTGAGCCTCATCGATAAAGAAAACAGATGTATGAGCTGACTTTATGATCTCTTTTACCTGGTTCTCGCCTAGGTTCTTAAACATTCCAGATTTCATTTTCAACCGGTGCGCTTCGTCAACAATTAACGTATCAAAACTTTCTTCTGAAGTTTCGGTAAATGAACCGGAGCCACTAAACAAACTTCGGATGTCCGCCTTCCCGAAAATCTTCTTCAATTTCGATTCAAAGACAGCTCGTGGTGCTGCATTAGGCGTCACATAGCGCGCATTGAGTCTCTGCCCAGTCAGTCGTGCCAAAGCGTTAATTGAGATAACTGACTTGCCAGTGCCGGGTCCTCCGTTAATTACTAACACACGCTTTTGCCCAGTTAATGAATCATTAGAAGCTTTTACAATCTTTTCCAAGACTGTTTTCTGCTCATCAAGTAGGACAAACTCTTCGTGCCCCTTGAGCATTGAGCCAACAGCATCTGCCAATTGTTGTGAGGGCCTAATCACTGCTGAATCAATTCGCTCAAGCAGCGATGTGCCTGTTCCTTGTGCAATGTTGGAAGAAATTAATGTGCGAAGTTCAGGGGTTTGACCCTTAATAAATACGGGGACTTCTCGAAGTTTTTCCTCGTATTGCGACGCATTAACAACAGCAAGATCAGTGCAATTATGTAAGTAGGCGCAGGCATTTACGGAAACATCAGTGCTATAGATGTACTCGTTATACATCTTCAAATGACTCAAGTAACTCCATGCTTGATACGAAGGATGTACGGCATCTCTTTTACTTCCACCAAGATATGTACGAACATGTTCGGAAAGATCGGAAAATTCAATGTCAGTCCATTGCTTCAACTCAATAATTACTAAGGATTCTTTTCCAGATGAGTTTTTGCCCGAAAGCATAAAATCGATTCGAAAGGCCCTGCCATTAACTCGGTACTCAATGGCGACACCTGCATCGCCAGGGATCGCATCGGTATTCATCGTGTGATACATGGCATTACCTAGTGAATTGCGCCAGGAGGAATACTCGGAATCCCCAACATCGTGCCCAAGCTTGCGCTTTACCTCATCGCGAACCTTGTCCTCAATCGTTGGGGCATCAAGCATGAACTGGTCCTTGGTTGCTAGGTACGCGAGCACATAGAAAGGCTATATGAGACCAGCGCTAAATCCCCTTGTCCTACCAACCAAAAATTAACACGCCTTTAAAAGGTAGTTGTAACCGACCAGATGCGAAAATCGCATCCATTTGATCTAAGGCTTTTTGATAATCATTTTGATTCTTAACTGACGCGTATGAATAGGATAATCGAAGGCCAATAACTAAGAACTCGGCTTCTTGAACTAATGAAGTTCGTACTAAATCCCGATAAAAAGCATTCCCCTGCCACCCACGCCCGGACTCAATTTCTAAGACTGCTTTATGATTTGGGTGCCAACCATCGATTTCATAATTCACTTTAGTTGCCCCGCGATCACCAAATAGGACGGGCCTTGAAATTTTGTCTGCGGCTTTTTTCCCCGCCTCGATAAGCCAACCCTGTTCAACCAGTGGTTGCCTCAATACTTGTAGCACTTGATCAGAATCGAAACGCTCATGGAGACTGGACTCAATCAATGACTGAGAGTTCTTAACCGCTTCATTGAATGCCGTTATCCAGCCGGGAGGCGTCATATGCCTTGGAAAGAAAGCCCAATCTGGATATGTCGCCATTCATACAGCTTAATTGGGACACTTCCGAGAAGCTAGTATTCGCAACTTCCTGAAACGATAAGAGCGATCAGGTGCGAGTCGATCCCACCTTTTGTCAGTGGGAGTTCCTATGCTTCTCGGCGGAGGTAACAAGTGGCTTATAAATCAGAAGGTTACAAAGAACCGGCTAAACCGGTTGGCAACGTCGCAGAATTGTTTGCAGGCGTTGGTGGCTTTCGCATAGGTCTTGCTCGTGCTGGTTGGAAAACTGTTTTTTCAAATCAGTGGGAACCAGCTACAAAAGTTCAACATGCCTCTGATGTTTACGTAGCGCGCTTTGGTGAAGATGGACACAGCAACGAAGATATTGGCAATGTAGATTCTCTCCCAAGAAATATAGACTTACTTGTTGGTGGATTCCCTTGCCAGGATTACTCAGTCGCGAAGACTCTCAATAGTTCTAAGGGACTCAAAGGTAAAAAGGGTGTCCTCTGGTGGGAAATTCTGCGCCTTGTTCAGGGACAAAAACCAAAATTCATTTTCCTAGAAAACGTAGATCGCCTCCTCAAATCACCTTCTAATCAGCGTGGCCGTGATTTTGCAGTAATGCTTAAGACACTTGGCGATGAGGGTTACACAATTGAATGGCGTGTTGTAAACGCTGCTGAGTATGGATTCCCTCAACGTCGAATCCGCGTATTCATTGTTGCAACAAAAAGGAAGCGCGGAGCTAAGAAGCAGACTCCTGAGAGCATCATCGGGAAAACAGGCATTTTGGCGCGTGCTCTTCCTATTGAGAAATTAACTTCTGAGCTTCATGAGATTGAACTCGATGATGAGGCAGATCAGATCAGTACTCGATTTAATAAGGGTGGTGGCAAGAGTCTGTTTATGAACTCTGGTTACTACGAAGATGGCGTTGCATACACAGTGAAATCTGAAGCAAAACTCTCAAAGACTGCAATGGTTCTGGGTGACGTTCTACAACCAGATTCTCAAGTGCCTGATGAGTATTGGGTGGAAGAAAAGCGCTTGAAGGAATGGAAATACCTAAAAGGCGCCAAAAGCATTGAACGAATTCATAAGGGCTCTGGCACTACTTATAACTATGCAGAAGGAAAAATGGCATTTCCAGATCTACTCACAAACCCAAGCCGCACCATTCTTACAGCAGAAGGTGGCAATACGCCCTCTCGCTTCAAACACATCATCCAAACCAAAAATGGTTATCGACGATTAACCCCAATTGAACTAGAACGCTTAAATGGTTTTCCGGATAACTGGACACAAAGAGATGATCAGGACAAAGTTGTGGCTGATAGTAAACGTGCCTTCTTTATGGGAAATGCTTTAGTAATTGGGTTAATTGAAAAAGTTGGGAAAGTGTTAGCTACTGAGATTGAAAAGCCTTAATTTTTTCGAACAATCTCACCTTTATTCTTACCGGTAAGAGCATTCTTACGCTTTTCCACTCGAAAACTCTCCGGAGCTTCAAGTCCCACAATCACCATAGGGACGGTCAACTTTCCAAAAAGTGGACTCAAATACCGCAATACCTTTTCATATTCGCCAACTGCGCCATCGAACGCTCCAGCCTCCTTTAGGTTCTCGGTTGCACAAATGTAGACGCCAACTCCAACACCTATGTCTGTTGCTGTATCTACGTGATTTATCTCAGCAGCTAATACGGGCTTAAGTAGATTCCAAGCAATTGCTTCACCATGATTAAATGCGACCTCGATGGCTATTCCTGATTTTCCATCTGATGACTTTTCTGCAGTTTTTGCGAAATCGAGTCTCCAGGTTTTTCCTTCATATTCACTGCCCTGAAAAATTGCACTTTGGGGTGTCCAGCCAAGCCTTTTCAAATCTGTATCTATTAAGTTATTTATTGCCGTACTGATGCTCATGGCATTCTCGGACAACTTGTACTCTTCTATGATTCGTTCATCGGTCAATCCATTAAGTGTTGTTTCGATATCTTTCCAAAGCGTGGCAAGTCTCTCATCAGAGTGAATTATGTCGAGACCAAATCGATGCTGATGAGTTATGAACTTCATTTGACCCTCAGATTCTTATTTAGATAAAACTTGAACGGCTTAAGCAAAGTGTATTGCGATTGACCCATTTTCCTATGTTTCTACTTAACAACCACCCTCACCACATCCCCGGCCGTTGCACTCTGCCCTAGCTCCACGTTCACATTCGTTGGTATGCCATTGATCTGGGCTGCTGATAGCAGAGCTAACTGTGCTGCGATATCACTCATCCAGTAGAAGGCAGCTGGGCCTGCTCTATCAATGATCTCTTGGGCTTTTGTTAATTGAAGATCATTGAACTTTTCTTCATCATTGTTATTGCACTCAATGATCCATAGGAGATAGTTCTTTATATCAAGTGCTATGCCTTTGTTCTCTTGATCAGTTTCTATTAACTCTTTGAGTTCACCATTGAGGGAGCGAGGACGGCGCTTTTTCTTGGTGCGGTTAAGGAAGAGGAAGATCAGGGTGGCAAAGAAGAGGGTTTCTAACATGCCTTCAGGTTACTCAGAGTGGCTGACATGGAGCGTGCACGCTCAATACTCATTACTCCCACCTATTGAACTCACCCCCTATTGCAGGTAGTTTTCAAAACTCCAAAGTTCAATCTATAGGAGGAGAGAATCACATGGCTCAAACATCAGAAATATGGATAGTTGAAGGTATGGAAGGCACTACTCGTCGTCAGCAAATGACACGTCTAGGTGAATGGAAGAAGCAATTCCTAGCAGAAGCTGGCGCGTCATCTGTAAACATCTATGAAGGTGGATATGGCGAATATGCAGGTGCATGGATCTTTTCAGTGGAGTTTGATAGCAC
>CANFUR010000038.1 GCA_947450175.1 Actinomycetota bacterium
TCCTGATTCCATCGCTTCAGCTGTGCGCAATGCGCGAGTGAGGTTGGCCGAAAATACATAACTAATAAGGCCGAACTCGGTGTCATTAGCCATTGCAATACCTTCTTCATCGGTATCAAAGATGACGATTGGAGCGACTGGACCAAAGATTTCGTGGAGAAGAATTGGATTATCTTTTTCAACGATTAAAACAGTTGCTGGATAGAAAGCGCCAGCGCCTTCTGGCATAACGCCACCTGTTTGAACCTTTGCACCAGCGGCAATTGATTCATCAACTATTTCAGCAATTTTGTTGCGCTCTTTTATTGATACAGATGCGCCAAGAGTTGTTGTTGCATCGGTACCACGTCCCATAACAAAAGCTGCCATTGATGTAGTCATTTGGGCAATAAAGGCGTCGGCGATTGCGCGTTGGACAAAGATGCGGTTTGCAGAAGTACAAGCTGCCCCGCCGTTGCGCATCTTGGCTAGAAGTAGTTGAGGGATCGTGACTGCAAGATCAGCATCGTCGTGAACAACAACTTGTGCGTTTCCGCCAAGCTCCATTGAACAACGAATTACTCGATCTGCTGCTTCTTTGAGTAAAACGCGACCAACTTCAGTTGATCCAGTAAATGAAAGATTTTTAACTCGTGAATCATGCAACATCTTAGAAATCGCAGGACCAGTTTTTTCTGGCAAGACTAAATTGAGAACACCCTTTGGCAAACCTGCGCGCTCCATGACATCCACGATGTACATGGCGGTTAGTGGGGTTTCAGTTGCTGGCTTTAATACCATTGTGCAACCAGCAGCAATCGCGGGGCCAATCTTTCGTGTTGCCATTCCTGCAGGAAAATTCCACGGTGTAATAAGAATTGAAAGGCCGATAGGTTGGTGAGTAACAAGAATTCGCTTGTCCCCTGATGGTGATTTGCGGAAATCACCCGGTGTGCGAACTGTTTCTTCGGCAAACCAGCGGAAAAACTCGGCAGCATAAGCAGCTTCACCTCGTGCGTCAGGCATAGCTTTTCCATTTTCGCGTGAAATTAATGTTGCAACTGCTTCGAGTTCACTCGTCATAATTTCAAAAGCTTTACGCAATATCTCAGATCTGTATCGTGGTGCTGTTTTTGCCCAAGCCACTGCAGCGGCATCGGCAGCTGCAATTGCCGCTTCGCACTGTGCATCAGAGGCCAGTGAAACTTCGGCAATAACGGAGTTATCACTTGGATCGTGGACGGCAACCTTGCTTGCGCCATCTACCCATTGGCCATCGATATAAAGCTGTGTATGCATAACGGCAAGCATACGCTCCGCCTGCAAGAAGTTGAAGCCGATGCGCTCTACGATAGACACCTTGAAACATTGTTGCGTTATGCGCAATTAAAAAGGAGTTATAAGTGCCTAAGTCATGGACTGATGACGCGCCAATGCCTATGGCCTTACAAGAGCATGCTCACCTAAAAGATCCTTTCTTATACAAACTGAAGAAGGCCTTTCTTGGAAATCCGCTCAACCGACATTCACTCTCACATCAACGTTTAAGTAAGAGATTTGCACTCGGAATTCTTTCATCGGATTGTATTTCATCGTCTGCTTACGGTTCTGAACAAATTCTTATCGCTTTACTTCCAGCTTTTGGCCTTGCAGCCTTTGGAATCTTGATGCCAATGACAATGGTTGTTTTAGCCGTACTTATTATTGTTACTTTTTCATATCGAGAAGTCGTTCAAATTTATACAAAATCTGGCGGTGCGTACGTTGTATCCAGAGATAATTTAAGTCCACTCTTTTCGCAGATCGCAGCCGTAGCATTAATGCTGGATTACATTGTTACTGTCGCAATTCAATCTTCGGCTGGCGTCGATGCAATCATTTCCACATTTACTTCTCTGCATCCATACAAATTGACCTTCACTGTTGCAATTATTTTGTTGCTAACTTTTGGAAACCTGCGGGGTGTTAAGGAGGCTGGTGCTGCATTCGCACTTCCAACTTATTTCTTTGTTGGTTCCATGGTCGTTGTTTTTGGAATGGGTATATACCGGACAATCAATGGCACCCTTATTCAATACGACCCCCATACTTTGCAAGGCGCAGTTGAAATCGGTCAAGCCAAAGGGTTACTCAACTTTGCTGCAGTGTTTATTTTGCTACGCGCATTTGCTAACGGTGGATCATCACTTACTGGCCTTGAAGCTATTTCTGACGGAGTATCTCTTTTTAAAGTTCCAGAAGGTGTGAACGCTAGAAAAACACTGCTCACCATGAGTGCAATTCTTGGAACTTTGGTCTTTGGTGTTTCGTGGTTCGCTCACGCAACTTTTGCAACACCGTACGCCACTGG
The DNA here is from genome assembly GCA_947450175.1 of Actinomycetota bacterium. GTDB lineage: Bacteria > Actinomycetota > Actinomycetes > Nanopelagicales > Nanopelagicaceae > Planktophila. The sequence continues at coordinate 2,330 of CANFUR010000038.1, forward strand.
TGCACCAACAGTCATCTCGCAAATAGCCAAAGCAACATTAGGTAGCGGAACTTTTGGCGCCATATTCTTCTTCGTAGTTCAAGGTGCAACGATGTTAATTCTGATTACTGGCGCAAACACTGCCTACAGTGGCTTCCCATATTTAGTTAACTTTGTTGCAAATGATGGTTTCTTGCCCCGGCAACTTACAAAGCGTGGCCACCGTCTAGCTTTTTCAAATGGAATTATCTTGCTCGCTTCAACAGCAATTGCATTGGTCTTTGCTACTCGTGCAGATGTGAATCATTTAGTTGCTTTTTATGCTCTCGGGGTATTTACGGGTTTCACACTTGTTGGCTTTGGGATGGCTAAGCGAGCTTCGACAAACAAAGCTAAGGGTTGGCAATACAGCTACGTAATCAATACTTTATCTGGAGTTGTATCTCTAGTAATCGTCATTATTTTTGCTATCGTAAAATTTACTGAAGGCGCCTGGGTAATAATTGTCATTACTCCCATTATTGTCGCCCTTCTTCTCCGCTTAAACCGTCAGTACCGAAAGGAGCAAGCTGCACTTCGTGTAGATGCCAAAGAAACACGCGCAACCTCGATTGCTCGACATGATGTGACAGTTCTTGTTGACAGCGTGGATCTAGCTACAGTGAGTGCGATTCGATATGCACGTAGTTTTAAACCTCGAAATATCAATGCTGTTCACTTTGTAATTGATGATCAGCGTGCGCAAGAAATCTCACAAGCGTGGGCCGAAAATCCTGGATTACAGGATGTTTCATTAGAGCTCATTGATTGTCCAGATCGACGTATTCCAAATGCTGCGGTTGATTATGCAATTCGAGCTACAGCCAACCTGGATGTTGAATTAACTCTCCTGCTTCCTCGTCGTTCTTATTCACGTTTTATTGGAAAAATTTTGCACGACCAAACAGCTGATGAAATCGCAGCACCAATTTCGCAAGTACCTCGAGTTGTTGCAACAATCGTTCCTTTTGACGTTGATCGCATCACGTCAGGTACAACACTTGACTTTCACCCTGCACATAATGTGATTCAACCCGTGGTGGCAAATCTTCCCTCTCCAAAAAAGATTGAACCTGGAGATGTTGAGCCTGTAAGTCACTATGCAGAAGACATTACAAAAATTGGTCAGATTCAGTGGCGTAAACGTGCAAAAGTACATGGCCGAGTCACATCTATAAAAACTGCGCCTCGCGGTTCTGCACCTTCACTTCAAGTAGAAATTTGGGATGAAACCGGCGGAGTTTCTCTGCAGTTCTTAGGCCGTCGTGAAATCGCAGGCCTAGAGGTTGGTTCGCAGATGCGTGCTGAAGGTATGGTCGGTGAAGAAGAAGGCGCGATGGTAATTCTTAATCCTTCTTACGAACTCCTTGTATAAACTCTTTTAATACTGCAGAGCACTCATCAGCAAGGACTCCACCACGTACTTCTACTTTATTAAGCGAGCGTGGGTCACGAATTAGATCCCAAACTGAGCCAACTGCCCCAGCTTTTTCATCCCAGGCACCAAAGACAAGGGTTGAAATACGGGATTGCGCAATTGCGCCTGCGCACATGGGACATGGCTCAAGAGTTACAACAATGGTGTGATTCTCTAAACGCCATTCACCTAGTGACAGGGCAGCTTTTCGAATTGCAACTATTTCTGCATGCGCAGTTGGATCGTTATTTAGTTCGCGCTCATTATGACCAGTAGCAACTATTTCACCAGTGTTGTTAAAAATAACTGCGCCGACTGGAACATCCCCGCTAGCGCTAGCTTGCTGCGCAACAGCTAAAGCTGCGCGCATTAATTCTTCATCGTTCACAGTTCTAATAACTCTGCAAACTGATCGCCAAATCCAAGTCGGTTTGCGATCGCTTCAAGTTGTTCATCTGGAAACAATTCTGCATCATCACAAAGCGCAGAAATCTCCATGCCATTCATTCCAAGATCGGCAAGAATTTCTAGCTGACCAATCGGTCCAGATTCTTCATCTTCTTCTGGAATTGGAATGTCTGCAATTTCTAAAAGCTCCTCTGCCACTTCGTAATCGAGTGCCGCCGTTGCATCACTTAAGAAAAGTGAAATGTGTGAACCAAGCACGCGAATGAGAATAAAAAACTCTTCATCAATTGAAATAAGGGCAATAGATCCGCCATTAGTTTGTTGCGCTTTCAAGTGGGTAATAATCTGAGTAATGTCATTTGGATCTGGAAGTATCCCCAGCGTCCAACGCCCATCTTCGTGCCACGCAGCAACGGCGATATCTAACTCGTTTGTGAGACTCATGACTTTTGGTAATTCATCTTCTAAAACGTCAAACTCCTCGATGTCTTCTGCGAGGTCGTCATCGAATTCAGCCATGCTCAGATGATTCCACTCATTGGAAAGGATTGAAAGCCCTGTAAGGTTATGCCTATGAAAGTTCATGTTGCCAATCACCCACTTATTGCCCACAAATTAACGGTTTTGCGCGATGAACGCACTGATTCCCCAACATTTCGCCGCCTCGTTGAAGAACTCGTAACTCTTCTTGCCTATGAGGCAACTCGAGAGATTCGAACACACGTTGTAGAAATAACGACTCCAGTTACTAAAACTAAAGGTTTAAAGATGGCCGAACCGCGTCCGGTGGTTGTGCCGATCTTGCGTGCAGGTCTTGGGATGCTTGAAGGCATGAGCAAGTTGATGCCAAATGCCGAAGTTGGTTTCTTAGGTATGGTTCGAGATGAAAAAACTTTGAAGGCAAGTACATATGCCAATCGCCTACCCGAAGATTTATCAGGCCGTCATGTATTTGTTTTAGATCCAATGCTTGCAACAGGTGGAACTTTAATTGCAGCCTTTCACTACTTATTAGATTTGGGTGCCACAGAAATTACAGCAATCTGCATCTTGTCAGCACCCGAAGGAGTTAAAGCAGTTGAGAACGAGTTCTCTGGAAGCAAGGTTCCAATCAACATCGTTACTGGCGCATTAGATGAAAAACTAAATGAAAATGGTTATATCGTCCCTGGACTTGGTGATGCTGGCGATCGTTTATACGGAGTTGTTTAAATGGCTGCAACCTCACCTGGATATGGAATCACTATCCGAGTCGAAGGCCCACCATCTGCTCAACCTGTCGCTCTTGCAACAACAGTAATTACTGCAGCTGGTGCAACGATTACGGCATTAGACGTTGTTGAATCTTTGCTTGAAAAAGTTGTTCTAGATATTACATGTGACACGATCGATTCTGAACATGCAGACCAAATCGCTGTGGCACTTGCGAAAAATCCAGAGTTAACAGTTCGTAAGGTTAGTGATCGAACTTTCTTGCTCCACCTTGGTGGAAAGATTGAAATTCAATCTAAGGTGCCACTCAAAACCCGTGATGATTTATCGCGTGCTTACACACCTGGTGTTGCGCGAATTTGTCAGGCAATCGTTGCCGATCCATCGGATGCTCGACGCTTAACTATTAAGCGCAATACCGTGGCAGTTGTTACCGACGGATCAGCAGTACTAGGCCTTGGAAATATCGGTCCTGCTGCCGCGCTTCCAGTAATGGAAGGAAAAGCCGCTTTATTTAAGCGCTTTGCCGATGTTGATGCTTGGCCAGTTTGTTTGGATACACAAGATGTAGATGAAATTGTTCGAACAGTTCAGTTAATCGCACCTGTTTACGGTGGAATTAACTTGGAAGATATCTCAGCTCCACGTTGCTTTGAAGTTGAGCGCCGCTTGCGTGAACTTCTAGACATCCCTGTTTTCCACGATGATCAACATGGAACTGCAATTGTTGTTCTAGCCGCTTTGCGCAATGCACTTAAGTTAGTCAATAAGGATCTTAACTCTGTGAAAATCGTTCTCAGTGGTGTTGGAGCAGCAGGAAATGCGATTGCTCGGCTACTTACTTTGAGTGGGGCAAGAAATATTATTGGTTTCAATCATCATGGCGTTATTCATGGTGGTATGAAGTCTGATGACTCGATGCAGCAATGGTTTATCGATAACAGCAATCCACTTAAGTTTGTTGGCACAATGCCCGAAGCGCTTGTTGGAGCAGATGTATTCATTGGCGTTAGTGCACCTAATATTCTTAAAGAGGCAGATATCTCACACATGGCCAAGGATTCAATTATTTTTGCCTTAGCTAATCCAGATCCAGAGGTAGATCCGGTCATTGCGCGTAAGTATGCAACTGTTGTTGCAACTGGTCGCAGCGATCAACCTAACCAAATTAATAATGTTTTAGCATTCCCAGGAATTTTCCGCGGTCTTCTTGATGCAAATGCACACAAGATTACTGATCAATTACTCGTAGCTGCCGCCGAAGCAATCGCAGATTGTGTTTCACCTGAACAGCTCAATGCTTCATTTATTGTCCCGAGTGTCTTTGATCCAAACGTAACAAAGGCCGTCGCTGCTGCAGTTAAGAAATCAGTGTGATTGAACTAGCTGCATCGTTTGATGCTCAACTTTCAAATCTCGCGCCTTATTTGGTTTATCTAGTCACGGGCGCAGTTATTTTCTTTGAAACCGCCGTATTATTTGCATTTTTTCTGCCTGGAGACTCAATTCTCTTTAGTGCTGGTTTGGTTGCAGCCGCCCACAAAGATGTAAACATTTTCATTCTTGTGAGCGTCATCTTTATTGCCGCATTCTTTGGCGATCAAATAGGTTTTGTTTTAGGCCGTTTAGTGGGCCGTCCCTATCTTGAAAAACAAGATTCTCCTCGAATGCAAAGAATGATTGCCCGTTCTGAAAGTTTCTACGAACAAACTGGTTGGTGGGCAGTAGTTGCTGCGCGATTCTTCCCATGGATTCGCACTTTTGTTCCACCTATTGCCGGTGCATCAAAGATGAATTATTACAAATTCCTAACAGCGAACGTGCTCGGTGCATTCCTATGGGGTGTTGGAATAACTCTTGCCGGTTATTACGCCGCAACATTGCCGTGGGTCAAAACATGGTCGTATGCAATTGCGACTTTCTTCATTTGTGCGTCTTTGGTTTCTGCACTCGTGAACTACTTACGCCACCGACAATAACTCCCAAATACGTCAGCAGAATTCCACTGACTAAGTAAGTGCTTACTTGGACGCCGGCTGTTGGTGAAACCAGATCGATCACTAAAGAGCCAACTAACTGCCCACCGACGCTAAAGAGTGTGAAAGTTAAAACACCTAAGTGCTGAACAATTGTTGAAGTAAAAGCAATATAGATAACGCCGATAATCCCACCGGTATAGATCCACCAAGGACCGGCAGGCAAGGCAACAAGCTGGATTTTTCCAATAACAACTCCGCCAATTATCAAAATCATTAGAGAAGCAGTGCCAGTTATGAAGTTGAGAAGTGAAGTAGTAAAACTTTGATGCGAATGTTCATTTATCTGACCATTTAATGCCCGCTGTACACCGACTACAGCGCCAGCAATACAGCCAAGCACAACCGCCACCATAGAAAGATTTTTGGCATCGATTCGATCAAAGACTGAAACGAGAACCGCCAATACAGTAAGTACTGCAGCAGCTACACGCCGCGTTGATATTAGTTTTTTTCCACCACCTGTTAGCCCAATTCGATCTACGAATAATGACATCGCGGTTTGACCCGCAATTGAAGCTACCGAATAAATCGCCACACCGATAAGTGGCACTATATTTGTTTGGATTGCAACAAAACTTCCACCGAGAGCACCGGCAAATAATTTCCATCCAGCAATTTCTTTATTTGAAACTGCCGTACGTAGATTCTTAATACCTGCTTTTATTGCTGGATTAAATGAAGCAATGGCAGCGATAATGATTAGCCCGGACCCAAAAGAAACTAATGCAGCTTCTAAACCATTATTGAGTCGATGCGAGAGTTCACCATTTGCACGGGCTTGCAAAGCAATCATTACGCCTGACAGGGCGGCCAAAATGTCTAAACGCATTAGAAGAGGTTATCTCAATCCTCTAGCAAAAGAGTCACGTGAAGCCATTCCTCTTCAATTTTGTCCTTTCCAATTCTTAATACAGATAACTCATTTGTAATCGCCTGCAAACGATCAGCATCAAAAGCGGCGCTCTCTTGTTCATTTTCAAGTTCGGCAATGCGTGCATCAGCTTTTTGCATCTGACGTTCTAAGCGGACTTTGTCTTTTTTTAATTGGCGCTCTTCAGCAGCATTCGAACTCTTTTTTTCCTTTGGAGCGCTGATTTCGAGTTGCAAAGACTGATGACGAAGTTCTAGGTATTCATCTACTGCGCGCGGTAAATCACGAACTTTCTTATCGCCTAACAAACCAACAAAGCGATCACACACTCGTTCAAGGAAGTATCTATCGTGAGAGATAACAATCAAAGTTCCGCCATAACTGTCCAATAAATCTTCGAGTTCAGTAAGGGTCTCAATATCAAAATCATTGGTGGGTTCATCCAAAAGCAAAACATTGGGGCTATCCATCAATAATCGTGTTAATTGCAGCCTACGTTTTTCACCTCCCGATAAATCGCCTACCGGTGTCCATTGAGATTCGCGGTCAAAACCTAAACGCTCACAAAGTTGTGAAGCAGAAAGTTCACGACCACCACCGATTTCAATGCGATTCGCTACTTTTTCAACGGCCTCTAGTACCCGCCATGTCGGGTCCAATTCATCAAGATGCTGCGTAAGAAAAGCGGGCTTTACCGTTACACCTGTTACTAACTTGCCGGCTGTTGGTTGAATTTCGCCAACTAATGTACGCATCAGCGTTGTCTTACCAGCGCCGTTAACGCCAACTATTCCTATTCGATCGCCCGGACCTACATTCCAATAGAGATCATCGATAAGTTCGTTATCACCAAGTTTTACTTGTACATGGTGTGCTTCATAAACCGTTTTACCTAAACGGTTGAGTGCAAATTTTAAAAGCTCGCCTTGATCACGTGGAGCGGGTACATCGGCTATCAAAACATTTGCTGCATCGACGCGAAACTTCGGTTTTGTGGTTCGTGCTGGGGCGCCGCGACGAAGCCAAGCAAGTTCTTTCTTAATTAACATATTTCGGCGTTGATCCATTACGGATGATTGGCGAGCGCGTTCAGCTTTAGCTAAAACAAATGCGCTGTAACCTCCGTCATACTCTTCTACTTTGCCTTCAACAACTTCCCATGTGCGATCTGTTACCGCATCAAGAAACCATCGATCGTGCGTTACAACAGTTACTGCTAGACCTTTACGGTTATTTAAGTACTCGGCTAACCAGGCAACGCCTTCAACATCTAAATGATTTGTTGGCTCATCCAGCAAAATTAAATCGAGCTCATTAATTAATAGCTTTGCTAAACCAACACGGCGGCGTTCTCCACCAGATAACTGACCAAATTTTCGATCAAATATGTGATCATCAAAGGATCCAAATAAGCCAGTAAAAACTTCACGGATATTTGGTTCACTTGCCCACTCATGTTTTGCCGTATCTCCCAAAACAACTTCGCCAACTGTGCTTTCTGGGTTTGCTAAATCAACTTGAGATAGCAGACCTATTCGAGCTGAATTTGATTTAGTGACGCGACCTGCATCTGGTGCCTCAATGCCTGCAATTATCTTCATAAGCGTTGATTTACCTGAACCATTTCGGCCAACAATGCCGATTCGATCGCCCTCTGAAATGCCTAGAGAGACGCTTATTAATAACTCTTTAATATCAAAGGCTTTTGAGACCTCTTCGATATTAACAACATTGCGCGCCATGATGGGAGAGCGTACCTTTCCTTCATGAACGTCACCGACCGTGAATACGCGTTAGAGCTCGATAGAAAAGATCCTTTGGCCCATTTCAAATCACAATTTGTGGTTACTGACCCAGAGATGTGTTATTTGGATGGAAATTCTCTGGGTCGAATCCCTAAAGCCACAATTACTGCAGTAAATGATTTTCTTGGTGAATGGGGCGCCGAAGTTGTGACTGGATGGGGCCATTGGGTAGATGAAGCCCAACCAACTGGTGATCTTTTAGGTGCGGCCGCGCTTGGTGCAGGGCCTGGTCAAGTTCTTGTGTGCGATACAACCTCGGTCAATTTCTATCAATTATGTCTTGCCGCAGTTCATGCGCGCCCTGGAAGAAAAACAATTATTACTGATGCAGCAAATTTTCCAACCGATCGATACATACTAGATGGAATTGCTAAGCAGTTCGGTCTCAATCTTGTCATTATTGATAATGAAAATCCAGCGATTGCTACACATGAGCGCATCACAACTCAAATCCTCGCACCTTATTTAAATGACGATGTTGCATTAGTTACATTAGAAGTTATTCAATATCGATCAGGTGCACGAACTGACATCAAATCAATTACTGATCAAGTGCGTGCAATTGGTGCACTGGTTGTTTGGGATGCCAGCCATGCAGTTGGTGCAATCGAACTTAACCTTGATGCCAACGGTGTTGACCTTTGTGTTGGCTGTACATATAAATATGGAAACTCCGGCCCAGGTTCACCTGCTTGGCTATATGTCAGCAAAAAAATTCAAAGCGAACTTCAAGTTCCGATTCAAGGGTGGTTTGCCCAAGATGCCCAATTTGAAATGGGCGCTGTCTTTGAACGGGCACAGAATATCCGTGGCTTTCAAATAGCGAGCCCATCACTTGTTGGTATTCGCTGCGTGCAGACAGCATTCTCAATGATTAAAGATGCTGGTATCGATGCCATTGCCCACAAAGCTGCGGTTGGAACGCAAATGATGATTGATCTTTACGATGCATGGCTTGCACCTCTTGGTATGGAGCTCAACACTTCCCGCAATGCTAAAGAGCGTGGTGGACATATCTCTTTAGTCCATCCGGACGCTGCGCAAATATGTGTTGCCTTAAGACAGATTTCAAATGTGATCCCTGATTACCGAACACCTAACTCAATCCGTTTAGCAATCTCACCGTTGCCAACTTCATTCGTTGAAGTCTGGGATGGTTTTGCGCGCATGCGGGATTTAGTGGCATCTGGCCAATATAAAGAGATTAAAGAGAGCGGTTCACGAGTCACATGAGCGAAAACTTCGATTCAGCATTGACGTACACATCGTATTTAGCTGTAGATGAACTCCTTGGTTTACAACGTCCTCTGTCACAAGGTCCAGAGCACGATGAAATGCTTTTCATCATTATTCACCAAACATACGAGCTTTGGTTTAAGCAGTTAATTCACGAGTTCCATGAAGCGCAACGAGCAATGGAATCTGGTGGTACACACTATTCGTTAGCCATTCTTGGGCGTATCCGCACAATTCTTAAAGTATGCGTTACTCAAATCGACATCCTCGAAACTATGACGCCACTTCAATTCAATGCATTCCGCTCATACCTTTCTTCGTCCAGCGGTTTTCAATCTGCACAATTTAGAAAGGTAGAAGCCTTGCTTGGTCGCAGGGATAGCAAAATGGCGGGCCACTTACCTCCTTCAATTCAAGCTGAAATCGAATTAATTACGGCAGAGAACTCCATCTGGGATTCAGCTCTTGCTTATTTAGTTAAACGCGGTCATCCAATTCCAACCGAAGTATTACAGCGCGATCGCACATTGCCATATGTGGCTAACTCACCAGTTCAAGATGTGTTGTTAGATGTTCATCTTAAAGA
>CANFUR010000039.1 GCA_947450175.1 Actinomycetota bacterium
TCCGATCGATTCGAAATACTCTAAAAGCAGAAGCCTTGTAGCAATAAGCAAAAAGATATTCCACTCCCCCTTCAATTCGCATCTCTAACGGTTTTACTTCCCGTTGAGAATATTCATCACTGTACAAAGAATGATAGGCAATAGAGAGTGGTTGCAACTGAGTAATTGCTGCGATTAGTTGAGCTCGAATGAGACTAGACACCGGGTTACTCACAACAAATTTTGCAGGAATCCCTGCTTTTTCACTTAATCGCATAGCCAGTGAATTGATGCGCTCCACCAAAACAATATTCTGACCAACAGAATCTTTGAGTAGAGATAGGCCGAGGAGTAAGGCAACTATCTCCTCCATAGCTAAGTTTCTTGGTGCTCTCAACGTAGGCGCATTACGGATTGTTACGTAGCCGGAGTCGAATGAGAGATCCATGAGTTCAAGAGCGGTGTAGCCAGGCAAACCACACATCCATAATGTGGTGAGGTCATCATTGATCGTCTTAGTACTCACATTAAAAGCTGCTGCTAGCTCCTTGAGTGAAATTCCCTGATGAGCAGTGATGAAAGGCACCAAAGCTAGAAGCCGTTCCGTATGAATTATTGGTGCAGGTTTAGTTTTAGCCATGGTTTTTAACCAATGATGTGAGTGCATCAACTACTTGTTTTTGTAGGTCAGGTGGTTCAATAACGATGACATCATCTAGGTACCAAAGAATTGAATCGAGAAATGAATTTGGATCAGAGTAGGTGAGCCTTATGCGGTCCCATTCTCCTTTGTCCGTGCTATCAGTTGACATTTTTCGCAAGGTAAAAGCTTTTCCTTTGCGAATATCTAGAACAGCAACGTGTGACTGTGATGTTTCGTGCATTGTTGCAAAGAGATCAAAGTTGGGAGGTATTTCGAAATTGTCGGCTTTGCCTATATTTTGAATTTCACCAAACACTCTATCTAGGCGGAAAGTTCGCAGGGAATTTTTAGCGATATCTAACCCACCGAAATACCAGTGTCCTGCACTAGATGCAACAGCATACGGGGCAATTTCTCTACTTTCATGTGCCAAATCAGGGGATAAATAAGTGAATGCGATTCTATTTCGCGTTGTGATTGCTTCCAAGACAGTTGCTAGTTCATCACTTGCCCAAGCCATTCGTGGAGCCAACTGTGGGACTGAATCGATGTCAGAATCGATACCCATCGATTGCAACTTTAATAGAACAGAATGTGCAACCTCATTTAACACTTGTCCCTTCCACGCTTGCGCCGCCAGTGATAACAACGCAATATCTTCGCCAGTCACCGGCCCTAAATTTAAAGAGTAGTTTTCGGGCTTTATTCGATAGCCGGCTTCATCATTAAAGAGAGGATCCAACCCACCGACTTCAATATCAATACCTAATGAACGCAAGTCATCCTTATCTCGTTCAAACATTCGTTCTACTGACTCTTGGGTGCCTTCATACCCTTCGATACTACGAAAAATTTCGCTTTTTGTTAAGTATCGTTTTGTCGCCAGAAGGGCAATGGTCAAATTGACCAGGCGCTCACTCTTCCGCGACACCGTATGAGCCCTTAGAAGGTCTGCGACGACGAGCTAATACTTCAACTCCAGGTGCCATTCGTCGGGTTTGAATCAAAAATCCAGTGTGGCCAATCATTCTCTGTTGCGGGCGCACCGCCAAACCTTCATGATGCCAACCGCGCACCAACGTTTCACTACTCTCTGGTTCAGTAAATCGACCATCTTCCTTTATCGCTTCCGCAGTTGCTGATAATTGTGTCGTCGTTGCAACGTAAGCCATAAATACTCCACCTGGTCGCAAGGCTCGTGCAGCAATATCCACGCACTCCCATGGGGCGAGCATGTCCAAAATTACGCGATCGAATTCGCTATCAAAATCTTGATCTTGTAGATCTCCAACTGTTAATTTCCAATTAGCGGGAGCGTTTTCAAAATATGCATCTACATTTGAACGGGCATTATCGGCAAAGTCAGCACGTCGCTCAACAGAGTGAACTGATCCCTTTTCACCTACAGCTCGCAACAGCGAGATCGTTAACGCTCCGCTTCCTACGCCAGCTTCTAAGGTACGTGCACCAGGATAGATATCTGCTAATCCGACAATCATTGCTGCGTCTTTGGGATAAACAATCGTTGCTCCCCGTGGCATTGTTAAAACATAATCGGCGAGGAGAGGCTTAAATGCCGTAAATTTCAATCCGGCGGTAGTACTCACAACCGAACCTTCGGGCATACCTATCAAATCATCATGCGTGATCCAGCCCTTGTGTGTATGCCATTCTTTACCAACAACTATCGTGAAACTGTATAACTTGCCTTTTGGGTCGGTTAACTGAACGCGGTCACCCGCAGCAAAGATTCCTTGATTCGACACGGGAGCATCTTAGGTCAATTTTTGTCAGCAAGTGCGGGTATGTTGCCGTACGTGAGTAATCAACGGCTACGCCTATCACCCAGTCGTGTCAGCGAATTTGAAAACTGCCCTCAACTCTATAAATATCGCGTCATCGACCAACTGCCACAACCTCCATCATTGGATGCAGAACGCGGAACTCTCGTTCATACAATCTTGCATGATCTTTTCGAAAATCCGGCGGCGCAACGAACACCGCAGAGTGCAATAGATCTATTGCCTTCGCGTTGGCGTGCACAAATGCAAGCCAAGCCCGAGTTAATTGAAATGGTTACCAATGAAAAAGAATGGCTCGATCGTGCGTCTTCCCTTTTGCAGACATACTTCACCCTTGAAGATCCCACAGCTTTTGAGCCAACGCACCGCGAGATTCACCTGGAAAACGACTTATCCCCCGAAATTTATCTGCACGGTTATGTAGATCGACTCGATGTGGCACCCACTGGTGAAGTTCGAATCGTTGACTATAAAACAGGCAAAGCGCCAAAGCCGGGCTGGGAAGAAAAGGCGCTCTTTCAACTTCGAGTTTATGCCTTGCTATATCTCAAGACACACGCTGTTGTGCCCCGCCTTTTGCAATTAATCTATCTAGGAGATGCAAAAACAGTTAAGAGCACACCAACAGTCAGTGATCTAGAATCTACAGAGAAAACCTTACGGCGGATTGCAAAAGACATTGAAGAATCTGTTGAAAAAGATTACTGGCCACCTAAGCCCAGCAGGTTATGTGATTGGTGCTATTTCAAAAGCATATGCCCTGCACATAATAGTTAAATCGTAGAACTGAAATCTTTTCTTAATTGAGTGAGTTTGAGATAATCAAGCTTTTCAAGTGATTCAATTGAGCGAACTCGAGCCGATTCTTCGACAACAACTAGATGTGGAACCGCAATGAGCCAAGCGCCGCTACTGATTGCTGCCTGTACACCAGTTAAAGAATCTTCAAATATCAAGCATCGTGAGATATCGCTATCACTTATTAATGCCGCTTTGATATAGGCATCTGGATGCGGTTTTGTGTTAATGACATCGTCGCTTGTAATAGAAAATGGAAAAAGATCACGGCCAATCTGATCCAAAACAGCATCTACAATGATTCGTGGACTGGCCGAAACTAAGCCCGTTTTCACACCATTTACCTGTAGATCTTTGACGAGTTCTAACGCCCCTGGCATCAACGGCGTGTGCTCTTGCATCCGCTGGGATTGAATCTCAATGATCTTGTTCGTGAAAAATTCAGGGCTTTGTGCTCGTTTACATTTCTCATACATGTACTCACCTACACGAGTGAGCGGTCCTCCAAGGCAGGCGACTTGATCCTGGGACGTCCATTCATACCCGTACTGGGCAGTTAATTGTGTTTCAGAAATCAACCATTGAGGCTCGGAATCAACCATGAGCCCATCCATGTCGAAGAAGACCGCGTCAAAAAAGCTATTCAAGGGCTTCTCCCTACACTGTTGTGGCATGGCAAATTTATGCAAGATTACCCTAAGGTTTAACCCTATGGAGATACACCACATCCCAGCGCTGAGAAATCCAATTATGGTCGTCGCCTTTTCCGGATGGAATGATGCGGGAGAAGCTGCAACAGGTGCCATCGAACATCTGCTTGCTGCTTGGCAAAATGAACCCAATGATGTCGTCCCAGAACTTATTGCAGATATTGAATCTGAAGATTTCTATGATTTCCAAGTAAATCGTCCACTTATTTTTGTTGATGAATCTCAGATTCGAAATGTCATGTGGCCGACTACTGAGATATTTGGATTAGTTTTACCAAATTTTGAACGTGATCTCATTATCGTCAAAGGCACTGAACCATCGATGCGTTGGAAGAGTTTCACTCGTGAAATTCTTGATTTAGCTGATGATCTGGAAGTTGAATTGGTTATCACCCTCGGTTCACTCATGGCCGATGTTCCACACACAAGGCCTATTGCTGTTAGTGGCACTGGAGCGCATCCAGATTTAGCTGCCCGTCTGGGTGTTGAAACATCGCGCTATGAAGGCCCCACAGGAATTTTGGGGATTATTGGTGATGGATGTTTACGACGTGGAATAGATGCAATATCACTCTGGGCTGCAATTCCACATTACGCATCCAGTTCTCCATCTCCTAAAGCCACGCTGTCATTGGTGAATGCATTAGAGGATTTCCTTGATATCACTATCCCTTCGGCAGATTTACCCGAGGCTGCAGAAGAGTGGGAAAAAGACGTCAGCGAAATGGCTAAGGAAGACAGCGATGTTGCCGAGTATGTAAAAGCGTTAGAAGATTCTAAAGATGCCGCAGATCTGCCCGACGTTTCTGGAGATTCAATTGCAAAAGAATTTGAACGATATTTAAGGCGACGCACGAAAGACTAGAAAGTCAACCCCAGCAATGCGTCCAAAGCGCTCGCCAAGGCTTGCGAGTCTCCGCCATCAGCCCCGAGAATTGAAATCTCTGCCCAATCCTCTAACACTGCAATCGCAGTGGGTGTATCCAAATCCTGGCTCAGAGCATTTATAAGGCAAGAAATCACATTCTGCGTTTGTCCAACATTCGGCAAAGCAAAAGCTTGACGGATTCTTGCAACACGTCTGGTGGCATCGATGAGAACCTCATCACTCCACATGCGATCGGTTCGATAGTGCTGGGAAATTAGTGCAAAGCGAATAACCATCGGATCGACACCTGCATGTATCAATTTTGATACAAAAACTAAATTACCTTTGCTCTTACTCATCTTTTCACCATCTAAGCCGATCATTGCGCTGTGCACATACGTTGCAGCCAACTCTTTGCCCGTAAGAACATGAGCTTGCGATGCACACATTTCATGGTGAGGAAAAATCAAATCACTACCACCGCCTTGAATATCAATACTGGTCGATTGGCTCTGATCTGGTTCCAAGTACTTGAGCGCAATAGCAGTACATTCAATATGCCAACCAGGTCTTCCAGTTCCATGCACTGAAGGCCAACCAGGTTCGTTAAGGCGTTGCGCCATCCATACTAAGCAATCGAGCGGGTCAATCTTTCCCTGCAATGTTGGATTACCACCTCGCTCAGAAAAAATTGCCGCCATTTCGTCTTTAGACAAATGTGAGAGTTTTCCAAATTCCGGTGATGAATAGTTTTTGAAATAAAGATCATCGCCAATCGGATATATCGTTCCAGCTTTCTCAAGAGATGAAATGGACGCTGTCACTAGGTCAATAGCTTCGACTGCTCCAATGTAGTGGTTCGGCGGAATTACTCGCAGATTGACCATGTCCGCTCTAAAAAGATCGATCTGGGATGTAGCCAAGGTTTGCCAATCAACATTGTCGCGATTGGCTCTTTCAAGTAGTGGGTCATCAATGTCGGTAATATTTTGAACATATTTGACGTTGCTGCCGGTGGCGCGCAAGTAGCGATTAATGAGATCAAAAGTTAAATATGTTGCGGCATGGCCAAGATGCGTTGCGTCATAAGGTGTGATTCCACATACGTACATCCTGTATGTATCTCTGGCTACAACTTCTTCTTTGCGATTTGTCTTGGAATTAGTAAGAACCAACGTTGGCATCTGCTCGTCTAAGTCCAAGGTTGGAATTGCTACATCAGGCCAAGACTTCATAGGTAGATGATAGTAATAAACGTTCTAGAACGCAGGCCATGGGACAGCAGGCCAATCTGGATTTGGAACTGGCATCTTTTTGGTTCCCAAAAGCTTTTCAATCCGTGCAATAAGTGCGTCAATTTCGTAAGACGTAATATGCGAGGTTAAGTCCAAAGTCTTACCAATAGAACTGCGTAAGAGCTCTAAGGAGTCCAATTCTGCCGCGTTCAAATCATCGCCAGCCCACTGCCACAACACCGTACGCAATTTATCTCCCTCGTGGAAAGTGACTCCGTGGTCACATCCATAGAGCCATCCATCAGCTGTGGGCAGAAGATGACCAATTTTTCGATCCGTATTGTTGATGATGGCGTCAAAAAATGACATCGATCTTAAATTAGGAAGATCAAGCGAAAAATAATCCGCTAAATCTATCGATTCATCTATATCAATCCATTCTTGAACCATTCCAGGACCATAAGGACCATCGCGCAAGATAGTTAGTGGAACAATGTCTAAACCCAAAAAATCACTTACTAAATATGTTGCGTATTCGCGATCGGCGAGAGTTCCATCTGGGAAGTCCCACAGTGGCCGTTCCCCTGCAACTGGTTTATAAATGCAGGTTAATTTTTTGGATTCGAACTCAGCGGTTGCATACAAGGTCGCATTTGAGGCATCAACTAATCGACCCGTAACAGTTAAATCTCCATACGTCAG
This sequence comes from Actinomycetota bacterium, assembly GCA_947450175.1. Taxonomy (GTDB): domain Bacteria; phylum Actinomycetota; class Actinomycetes; order Nanopelagicales; family Nanopelagicaceae; genus Planktophila. The sequence goes on from CANFUR010000039.1 coordinate 6,738, forward strand.
TATGGTTCTATTAGCGTCTGTAGCCATTTGCCCTTGGGCACAGATGTCCACGCGGATCAATTGGAATTGCGCAGAATGGACAAGGGAGTCGACCAGCATTAACAACAGCTAGTGTCCTTGTAACAAATGCTTTGGCCTGACCAAGAGTGAGATACATCGTAATTTCTGCTTGATCCTCCTCTAATTCAATTTCCTTAATTGCAAAAAGTTCTAGACAGACTTTTCTTGAAGATTCAACAAAGGCAATAGATATGGCACCCACTGTGAAATCTGCCTCTATTGGCTGCTCCAGTGGTGCATCATCGCGGTCGCTACGTTCGATCAAGGTGGAAATGTCCTCTTTAACTATTTGACGCAGAAGTATTTCTAATCTTTGAGCTAACGTCGCGGCTTGCGATTTTTCAAGCGTTGCGCTGAGTAGACGGTTTCCAGCGCGAACTTGCAAATAGAATTCACGCTCACCTGGCTCTCCTACCGTGCCACAAATGAATCTATCGACATTACTAAATTCAAATGTCATTTACCTGATCCACCGCCCAATAGATTCTTCCGATGAGGAGGTGCTTTCAAAATCTCACTTATCTCCGCACGAGTATCGTTAAGCATTATTATGCGGGCCTTGCTCATTGAATAATCCAAGATCGTTACTGACGCTGGATCAATGACAATGCGTTGAAAATCATCGAGATGCATACCAAGTGCGCTGGCAACAATGGCCTTTATGACATCACCGTGGCTAATAAGCACCGCGGCACCTCTACCTTTTGAAGCAACTGACTCGTGCACACTGGACATCGCACGTTGTTGCATATGGGCCAATCCTTCGCCTGCAGGAAAGTACATAGCACTGGGGTTGTTCTGTACGGTTTTCCATAATTTGTGCGTGGACAGTGCCGCTAGTTTCTTGCCGCTCCAACTTCCATAATCAACTTCGTTAAGATTTTCATCGATTAAGAAAGAATCTTCTGAATTCAAGTTGGCAGTTTTTAACCAAGGAGCGATTGTTTCTTGGCAACGCCCCATGGGACTTACCCGCAATTGCTTGACAGGAAAAACTCCTAGGCGCTTGGCAAGTTGAAGAGATTGTTCGATGCCTTTTTCCGAGAGCTTCACATCTGGCAAACGACCAGAAAGAATGCCTTTTGCATTGGCTTGCGAATGGGCATGTCGAATCAAAACTAAATGCATAACACAAAGGCTATCGCAGGTTTTGACCTAATGACTTGCTAGGGTCTGGCCATGCAGATGCGCAAAGCAGGAAACAGCGGACTAACACTCTCACGCCTTGGCCTTGGCACAATGACATGGGGTCGAGATACCGATGAGCATGAAGCCGCAGATCAATGTCGAGCATTTATTGATATCGGTGGAAATTTTCTTGATACAGCCGCAACGTATGGAGACGGCGATAGTGAACGTGTGATTGGTGGACTCATTGGAACGTTGTTCGCAAGAGATGAAGTTGTTATCGCCACTAAAGCAGGTATCACCTTCCCCGATGGTGTTCGCAGCGTTGATAATTCTCGTCATGCGCTCATTGCAGAACTAGATCGTTCATTAGCCAGATTAGGTACAGATTTCGTGGATATCTGGCAGATCCATACGTGGGATCCAAGTACACCTGTTGATGACACCTTGTCGGCACTGGATTACGCATACACCTCTGGACGCGCACGTTACGTCGGTGTTTCAAATTTCACTGGATGGCAGCTTGCAATGTCGGCTACTAAACAAAGCACGAACTCTGCCAAAGCACCTTTGACGACAATTCAAGGTGAATATTCATTGCTTAACAGAGACGCTGAATTGGAAATCTTAGACAGTGCCTTCGCGTGTGGCGTTGGTTTTCTAGCGTGGGCGCCTTTGGCGCGCGGTGTTCTCACTGGAAAGTATCGCAATGGTGTCCCAAGTGATTCACGCGGTGCTGCTCCACATTTTGCTAAAGATATCGCGCCATATCTTGATGCTCGTAGTACTCGCATTGTCGAGGCAGTCTGTGTTGCAGCCAGCGGTTTGGGTTATTCGCCACTTGAAGTTGCATTGTCGTGGGTGCGAGATGCACCTGGCGTGACAAGCACAATTATTGGAGCACGAACTGGCGCACAATTGCGCGGAGTTCTTCAAACTGAAGAAATAAATCTTCCAGAAATTGTTAGAGACGCTCTTAACGACGTGAGTATTTAGGCGTGTTCTAAGAAATCTTTTAGAACTCGAACTCCAAAAGTTAAACCTTCTAAAGGTACTCGCTCGTCCACACCATGAAAGAGCGCCATGAAATCAAAATCGGCAGCTAATTTCAATGGTGAAAATCCATAACCGATAATTCCCAACTCCGCTAATGCCTTGTTATCGGTTCCACCGCTCATAACGTATGGAACTGGAATTCCTGCTGGATCTTCTGCCAAAATTGCTGCACACATCGCATCAACGAGATCGCCCTCAAATGGAACTTCCAAGGCTTTATCTGTAGTAATAGTCTCGATCGTAATATCTGGACCGATAAGTGACTTGATTGTTTCGTTAAGTTCATTCTCAAAACCAGGAATAAAGCGACCATCTACAACAGCTGATGCTGAACCAGGAATCACGTTTGCTTTATAACCCGCCTCAAGCATCGTGGGATTAGCAGTGTTCTGTAATGTTGCGCCAACCATACGCGCCGCAAAACCCAATTCACTTAAAAGTGGAGTGAGATCATTCTCGTTGTACTCCTTACCGGTTTCTGCGGCCACCTTTTTGAAGAAAGCTTTCACTGTGCTGCTATATCGTTGTGGCCATTGATGGTTTCCAATTTTGGCAATTGCTTCACTCAAACGCGTCAAGGCGTTTTCGTTATTGGTTACAGATCCGTGACCAGCACGGCCATGTGCCGTCAACTTCATCCAATGGATTCCCTTTTCGGCAGTTTCGATGAGGTACAGACGCTTACCTCCGGCCACTGTTACTGAAAAACCGCCAACTTCTGAAACAGCTTCTGTGCAGCCAGCGAAGACTTCGGGATGCTTTTCCACCATCCAATGCGAACCAAAGATACTTCCAGCTTCTTCATCAGCGAAAAAAACCAAAACAATGTCGCGGGTTGGTACATAACCAGTGCGTGCCCAATCACGAACTGTTGCCAACATCATGGCATCCATGTTTTTCATGTCGACTGCGCCACGACCCCAAATCATCTCGTCGCGAATTTCTCCAGAGAATGGATCACACGACCAATCATCTGCATTTGCTGGCACCACATCTAAGTGACCGTGAAGAACCAATCCTGGTCGAGATGAATCGCTACCTTTTATCCTGGCAACAACATTGCAGCGTCCAGGCGCCGATTCATACATTTTTGACTCAATACCAACCTCACTCAGCAACTTCATGACGTGTTCAGCTACTTCTTTTTCATCGCCTTTGCCATCGCCGTAATTAACTGAAGGGATGCGGATCAACTCTTGGCAAATACGGATTACGTCATTCTCAATTTCAGTGCGTGATGTTGTAGTCATTTAGCCATTCTCTCACCCAATTGCTATCCTTTCCCAGCACTTAGTCCGGGTGGCGGAATTGGCAGACGCGCTAGCTTGAGGTGTTAGTTCCCGTAAGGGATTAGGGGTTCAAGTCCCCTCTCGGACACATTAGTTAGGATGGCAATATGGATATTGGGCAGGCTCTTGCACTCATCCGTCCCATTCCGGACTACCCAAAGCCAGGTGTTTTATTTCAAGACATCACTCCATTATTGGCAGATGGTGCTGGCTTTAAAACTGTTAATGATCATCTTTCACGCTACATCGATAAGCAACAACTTATCGCAGGTATAGAGGCGCGTGGATTTATCTTTGCGGCAGCAGTAGCTAGCAGCACCGGAAAAGGTTTCATACCCATTCGTAAAGCCGGCAAACTCCCTAATCGGGTTTTCTCTCAAACTTATGGGTTGGAATACGGAACGGACATTCTGGAGATTCACGTCGATGCAATCGGGGAACATTCGGATGTGCTTCTCATCGATGATGTCTTGGCAACTGGTGGGACTATCGAGGCTGCAATTAAACTCATCGAACGCGCAGGCGGAAAAGTTGAACATGTAGTTACGCTCTTAGAGATAGAAGCTTTGAAAGGCCGCCAGCGTTTGACGGATAAGTTTCCAGATATTCGTGTTACCTCATTGATAGTTTATTAATCCGTGCGTATTCCACAGATTCAAGGTCTTCGCGCCCTCGCGGCAATTCTGGTCACGTTTTTCCATGCACGTTTGGTACCAGGTGGATTTATCGGCGTAGACATTTTCTATGTCATATCTGGTTACCTCATCACGGGACTTATTTTGCGAGAGATAGAAAAAACAGGGCAGTTGGATCTAAGGAGTTTCTATCAGCGCCGTATTAAACGATTACTTCCTACATCGGTCTTTGTTTTATTCATAACCGCGATATTAGGTTGGTTACTGCTGCCCGCAATTAATCGTGATTCATTGGGTAGGGACCTCTTTGCCGCAGCCGCATATATCTCAAACTATCTATTTGCTTGGTGGCAAAATGATTATCAGAACTTAAATGCAACTCCCTCTCCTTTCATTCACTACTGGTCATTGGCTGTTGAGGAACAGTTTTATCTTATTTGGCCGATCTTTATTCTTGTACTTTCCAAGTACGGAAAGAGAATCGTTTTAATTGGAATCTCCCTAACTACTTTTCTCTCCTTTCTATTCTCCATCTATTTGACCCAAGCCGCACCCATTTGGGCTTTCTATTCACTACCCACTCGTGCTTGGGAGTTAGGTTTTGGAGCGCTACTTCTTTTCATTCCAGAACAAAAAAGAAAAATACGAATTATGCCTTGGTTGGCATTAATTTGTATCGCTCTGTCTTCACTTAAATTCGATGAGAATACGGCCTTTCCTGGCAAGAATGCTTTGTTGCCGGTACTTGCGACGGCGATACTCATAGGGACAATTTCTTCTTGGCCACCTATTTTTAGCCATTTTTCTAACTCACGTATAAGCCAGTGGTTAGGTGGGATTTCATACCCCTTGTATCTATGGCATTGGCCTGCTCTTGTTTTGCCAAGCACAGCATTAGGTCGGCCACTGAGATTTTATGAACGAGGACTCTGTATAGTCTTGACGATTGTCTTAGCCCATTTCACTAGCAAATACATTGAAGAACCTATTCGTCACAAA
>CANFUR010000040.1 GCA_947450175.1 Actinomycetota bacterium
GAAGTAATGTTGAGTATTGATGATTGGCGCGATGGCGTTGCATCAGGTGAAATCACTGAAATCTTTGCTTGCGGAACTGCCGCCGTTGTTTCACCCGTTGGTTCTGCAAAATCGGCGATGGGTACATGGACTACTGGTGATGGACAACCAGGTGTGATCACAATGCAGATTCGCAATCACCTACTTGCAATCCAACATGGCACAACTGCCGACACACATAACTGGGTACATAAGGTCTGCTAATGCCAGTATCAGATGCATTTCATATCTACGACACCACGTTGCGTGATGGCGCGCAACAAGAGGGTTTAAATCTCACGGTTCATGACAAGTTAGCGATTGCACGCCACCTTGATGAACTCGGTGTTGGTTTTATCGAAGGTGGATGGCCAGGAGCAAATCCAAAAGACACAGAGTTTTTTGCACGTGCAAAAAAAGAGTTAGTACTTAAGAATGCAACTTTCGTAGCATTTGGCGCTACACGTCGCCCTAACGTTAAAGCTGCTGATGATATTTTGCTTGGCGCACTCCGTGATTCAGGAGCTCCTGCAGTTACTTTGGTAGCAAAGGCTTTTGACCGACACGTTGATTTAGCACTCAAGACAACGCTGGATGAAAATCTAGAGATGATCCGGGATTCAGTAAGCCACTTAATTTCTGAAGGCCAACGTGTTTTTCTTGATGCTGAGCACTTCTTCGACGGCTATCGCAGCAACCGCGCTTATGCATTGGAAGTTGTACGCGTAGCAGCCGAAGCTGGGGCGGATGTAATTGCATTGTGCGACACCAACGGTGGCATGTTGCCTGACGAACTTTCTCAAGTTGTTCATGATGTATTAACTGCTAGTTCCGCGCGACTTGGAATTCACTGCCATAACGACACAGGTTGCGCAGTTGCTAACTCAATGGCCGCAGTTGCCGCAGGTGCCACTCATGTTCAAGGAACCCTCAATGGTTATGGTGAACGCACAGGAAACGCAGACCTAGTGACAATTATTGCCAACCTTGAATTAAAAAAGCATCAACTTGTTTTGCCAAAGAATGCATTGCGTGAAGCATTTAGAATTTCACATGCAGTAGCTGAAGTTACAAACGTATCTTCAAGTGCGCGCCAGCCATATGTCGGCGTATCAGCCTTTGCTCACAAAGCAGGCCTTCATGCCAGTGCGATCAAGGTTGACCCATCCCTTTATCAACATGAAGATCCAGAATCAGTTGGAAACGATATGCGCATGTTGGTTTCTGACATGGCCGGGAGAGCTTCAATTGAATTGAAATCGCAAGAACTTGGTGTAGATCTGGGCGGAGACAAAGAACTTATTGGTCGCATCGTTGATCGAGTTAAGGAGATGGAGTCTCGCGGATTTACTTTTGAAGCTGCTGATGCTTCATTTGAACTACTTGTTCATGAAGAAATGAGTGGCAAACGTCCATCTTTCTTTACGATCGATCACTGGTTAACTACTGTTGAACGCTCTGAAGATCAAAGCATTCTTACAAAGGCCGAAGTAAAAGTAACTGCGATGGGCAAGCAGATCTCATGTTCTGGTACTGGTAATGGTCCAGTAAATGCTTTTGATAACGCGCTTCGTACTGGGCTCAAAACTCTTTATCCAGAGTTAGAAGTTCTAGAGCTCACTGATTACAAGGTACGTATTCTTGAAGGACGTCTAGGTACTGGCGCTGTTACACGCGTGCTGGTTGAAACCAGTGATGGCAAAGGGGAGTGGAACACTGTTGGTGTCCACGAAAACGTTATCGCTGCATCGGCTATGGCATTAGAGGATGCCGTTACCTTTGGCCTTCTTCGTCAGGGACGCAAACCCGAGTAAAGTTAGCGCGTGAGCGAATCTTTTGAAAAGTTAATAGCTACTTTTCAACGCTATCTAGAAGTCGAACGCAACCTCTCTATTCACACTGTACGGGCCTATATCGGTGATTTAGTTTCCCTGACCGAACATCTTACAAATATTGGTTTAAACGATATTTCGACGTTAGAACTTGCACATTTAAGATCGTGGTTAGCTAATCAACAAGTAAAAGGGGCATCGCGCACCACAATTTCAAGACGTGCAGTCTCGGTACGTATATTTATCAAGTGGGCAGTTAAGAACAAATATTTAGAAAAAGATGTTGGTGCAACGTTAGCTACACCAAAGGGACATCGAGCTTTGCCTGAAGTTCTAGGAATTGATGATGCAAAATTAGCTATGGATTCCATGGCAACGCGGGCCGCAGAAGAAGAGACACCAATGTCTTTACGAGATGTTGCCATGGTTGAGATGTTGTACGCATCTGGTGCACGTGTAGCGGAATTGTGCGGCTTAGATCTTGGAGATATTGATTACAACCGCCAGACGATACAAGTTTTAGGAAAAGGAAATAAGGAGCGAGTAATCCCATTGGGCAATCCAGCGATGCGAGCTTTAAAGAAATGGCTGGATGAAGGTCGCCAACAGTTAGTTAATGAGAAATCTGAAAAAGCTGTATTTCTTGGTGCGCGTGGAAAAAGAATCGATCAACGAGCAGTGCGTAGCGTTGTTTACGAAGCCTTGTCTGCAATTGAGGGAATTGAGCGAATGGGTCCACACGCATTGCGTCATTCGGCAGCAACGCATTTACTTGAAGGCGGGGCAGATTTACGAACGGTTCAAGAAATCCTGGGGCATGCATCTTTGGCTACCACGCAAATCTATACCCACGTTTCAACCGAGCGCTTACAAAAAGCTTTTAAACAGGCGCACCCACGCGCATGAACAAATCAATTGTTGTTATTCCTACATATAACGAAATCGAAAGTATTGGTTCTCTACTTGATGAATTAGCAAAACTCGACGTTGATGTTTTAGTAATCGATGATGGCTCACCAGATGGGACCGCGCAGTATTGTGGTGCCCACGGAGTTGAGGTCATTGAGCGCAGAAATAAGCAAGGTTTAGGTAGCGCTTACCGCGCAGGTTTTTCCATCGCACTAGATCGCGGATATGAAAACATAATTGAAATGGATGCTGATGGCTCTCATCAAGTCAGTGATTTAATCAAAATGATGGAGTGGATTGGATCTGCTGATTTATTGATTGGTTCGCGTTGGGTTGCAGATGGACAGATTGCCAACTGGAGCAAATTCCGTGAATATCTTTCAAAAGCCGCAAACACCTATGCCAATCTTGTTTTATCGTTGGGTGTTGCCGATACGACGGCTGGATTTCGAATCTATTCAAGTGAACTTTTAGCAAAGATGGATATTCAAACGATTGCTAGCGAGGGATACTGTTTTCAAATTGAGATGACTCGAAGAGCACTTGCACGAGGTGCAGTAATTGCCGAAATCCCCATCGTTTTTATTGAGCGAGAACATGGAGTAAGCAAAATGAGCTTTTCTATCGCTCTAGAAGCCGTGCTTCGAATCACCGCTTGGGGCCTTTTACGCATAATCGGGCGGTAGTTAGCACGCTCACGGCCGAGGTAAGATTTGCCCTGCACCAAATGAAGTAATTCAGTTGGTGACATCTCAGCACTGCCTGACCATTCGGTCGGTGAATCATCTCGGTCCGTTAAATCGGTAGATGAATTTCAGTGCGACGGGCCTAACAAATTGTTTGGCCAAAACCGAGCGGGTTTTTTATTGTGCTGAGCACGTAAATAAACCTAAGAAGGAGTATGCCGTCATGGCAGTAGTAACAATGCGAGAACTTCTCGACAGCGGAGTCCACTTCGGACACCAGACTCGTCGATGGAATCCAAAGATGAAGCGTTTTATTTTCACAGAGCGCAATGGCATCTACATCATCGATATCCAGCAATCACTTGCTCTCATCGACAATGCATATGAGTTCGTTAAGGACACTGTTGCAAAGGGTGGACATGTTTTGTTCGTTGGAACAAAGAAGCAAGCACAGGAACCAATCATCGAGCAGGCAGCACGCGTTGGCATGCCAACAGTGACTGAGCGCTGGTTAGGCGGAATGCTTACAAACTTCCCAACCGTATACAAGCGTATTCAGCGTCTAAAAGAGCTAGAAGCTCTAGAAGAGAAGAACGATCTACTTCTAACTAAGAAGGAACTTCTTGTTCTTCGTCGCGAACGCGAAAAACTATTTAAGAACCTTAACGGTATCCGTAACATGACTAAGTTGCCTTCAGCAATTTGGGTTGTCGATACTAAGAAGGAGCACCTAGCCGTTCAGGAAGCCAAGAAGCTTGGTATTCCAGTTATTGCAATCTTGGATACAAACTGTGATCCAGATGAAGTTGATTACAAGATTCCAGGTAACGATGATGCAATCCGTTCAATCGGACTTCTGACTCGCGTTATCACTGATGCAATCGTTGCGGGTCTTGCTGCACGATCAGCACAGGCCAAGAGCGAAGTTAAGGATGAAGCCCCTGCAGTTGCAGCTGGTGAACCTTTAGCTGACTGGGAAAAAGAGATCGCTGGAACAGCTGATGTCGCACCAGAAGCAACAACTGTTACAGAAGGAGCTTAATTACATGGCTGCATATACAGCGCAAGATGTTAAAAATCTTAGAGAAGCAACTGCTGCCGGAATGCTTGATTGCAAGAAAGCTCTAGATGAAGCTGAAGGCGATTACAACAAGGCGATCGACATTATTCGCGTTAAGGGACTCAAGGGAGTTACTAAACGTGAAGGTCGTTTAACTTCAAATGGCGCAGTAGTGGCAAAAGTTGAAGGAAATCTTGGTGTGATGCTTGAACTTAATTGCGAAACAGATTTCGTAGCTAAGGGTGAGCGCTTTGTTGCACTTGCTGATGAGCTTCTTGCTCACCTACAAAATGCGCAATCAGATTCCCTAGAAGCATTTCTTTCAACAACTATGGCTAACGGCAAGACCGTTCAGGCAACTGTTGATGAGGCAAATGCAACTCTTGGCGAAAAGATTGAAGTTCGTCGAATTGCAGTGCTTAAGGATTCACCAGTTGGAATCTATTTGCACCGTACTAGCCCAGATTTGCCACCTCAGGTTGGCGTACTTGTTCAGTTAACTAAGGATGCAGCCGAAGTTGGCAAGGACATTGCACAGCACATTGCAGCCTTTGCACCACAGTTTGTAAATCGCGAAGATGTTCCTGCAGATCTCATTGAAAATGAACGTCGTATTGCTGAAGAAACTGCACGCGAAGAAGGAAAGCCAGAAGCTTCCCTCGTCAAGATCATTGAAGGTCGCGTGACAGGGTTCGTCAAGGAAGTTTCTTTGATTGAGCAATCTTTTGCTAAAGATGCGAAAAAGACAGTTAAGCAGATCCTCGATGAGGCGGGAACAGCTGTTAAGGCTTTCAATCGCTTCCGCGTGGGTCAATAAGTTCAAAGGCGAAATCGCTTAGAATTTAGATATTCCAACTAGAAGTTAAAGGAGCACTCATGCCCGGTACACGAGGAACGTATCGGCGGGTGCTCCTTAAACTTTCTGGTGAAGTTTTTGGTGGAACAAAAGGCATCGGTGTTGATCCTGATGTTGTGCAAGATATTGCTAAACAAATTGCGGATGTAGCCCGCAGCGGCGTACAGGTAGCCATAGTTGTTGGTGGCGGTAACTACTTCCGTGGAGCAGAACTTTCTCAGCGCGGAATGGATCGCTCTCGTGCTGACTACATGGGAATGCTAGGAACAGTAATGAACTGTCTAGCACTTCAAGATTTTCTAGAAAAAGAAGGCGTACAAACGCGAGTACAAACTGCAATTACAATGGGCCAAGTTGCCGAGCCGTATATTCCGCTTCGTGCGATTCGTCACCTTGAAAAAGGGCGCGTAGTTATTTTCGGTGCAGGTGCTGGAATGCCCTTCTTTACAACAGATACCGTTTCTGCCCAACGCGCACTTGAAATTGGCGCCGAAGCACTGCTGCTTGCAAAGAGTGGCGTCGACGGTGTCTACAGCGCAGATCCAAAGAAAGATAAATCAGCAGTTAAATACGATGCCATTTCTTACAGTGAAGTTTTGAGCAAATCTTTGGCCGTAGCCGATGCGGCGGCCTTTGCACTATGCCGCGAGAATGCGTTACCTATTGTTATCTTCGATTTGATGAAAAATGGCAATATTGCCCGCGCCGTGCGTGGAGAAACAATTGGAACCCTCGTTTCGTAGTAGAAAAATGAAGGTCTGCTTTGGCCAAGTTATTGCAGATAGACTCAATGAATTAGAGATGTAAGGGGAAATGTCATGGCAGATGTAGCAAGCGCCCTCAAGGACGCTGATACCAAGATGAGCAAAGCCGTAGAAGTGGCAAAAGATGATTTCGCATCTATCCGCACTGGCCGAGCACACCCGTCAATGTTTAATAAAATTATGGTTGATTACTACGGTACATACACTTCGCTTTCACAGTTAGCTTCAATCCAAGTTCCTGAAGCCCGCATGGCAACAATCGCTCCATTTGATAAAGGCGCTATGGCCAGTATCGAAAAAGCTATTCGCGAATCAGATTTAGGCGTAAACCCTGGAAACGATGGCGTAGTAATCCGAATTAACTTCCCACAATTAACTGAAGAGCGCCGCAAGGAGTTCATCAAAGTTGCAAAGGGAAAAGCTGAAGATTCAAAGATTTCAATGCGAAATATCCGCCGTGCAGCAAAAGAGTCGATGGAGAAGATGGAAAAAGATGGCGATATCGGTAAAGATGATTTAGCGCGAGGAGAAAAAGAGTTAGAAAAAATCACGGCAGATCACGTTGCAAAGATTGATGAATTGTTAAAGCACAAGGAGGTCGAACTCCTAGAAGTCTAAGGAGTTTGTCACTGATGTCTGATTTTCAATCTATAAACGAGGCAATTAATAAGAAGGCCGGTCGAAAGTTAGGACCTTCAATAATTGTTTCACTGTCCCTTATTGCACTCATTTGGTTTGCACTGGCTTACCACCGCGAAATCTTTGCAGTTGTTGTGGCAGTTGCGGTTCTATTGGGGATTCGTGAAATTGTTCGTGCTTTTAGTGTGCGTGGAATCTATATATCAGTTGTTTCACTTGCTGTGGGGTCATTGGGACTTGCGTATGCAACATGGAATGGTGGAGTAGCTGGATTAGCAATTGCTACTGCAATCGCAATTCCACTTTTACTTATTCAGCTTTTAACTAAAGGACCTGAAGGATTTGTGCAAAGTGCGACGGCTACAACTTTCTCACTTCTTTATCTACCATTTTTAGGTGGATTTCTAATTCTGCTAGCACGGCCAAGCACAGGATTAGAGCGCGTTATGACTTTTGTTGTTTTAGTTGGATGCAACGATACTTTTGGCTACATTGTGGGCGTACTTTTTGGTAAGCATCCATTAGTACCAAACATTAGCCCTAAGAAAAGCTGGGAAGGCCTCATCGGCTCCTTAGTTTTTACCGTTATTGGCGGCGCTTTAGCTTTTAAATACATCATGACAATGCACTGGTGGATTGGTGTCATTGCTGGATTAATGATTGTTTTCACCGCCACATGTGGAGACTTGATTGAAAGTGCTATGAAGCGTGATTTACATCTAAAAGATATGGGAACTTTGCTCCCTGGACATGGTGGAATCCTAGATCGCCTTGATTCAGTACTAATTTCAGCCCCAGCATTGTGGTTATCGCTAGAACTAGTGAAAGCCTGGTTATGAGCGTTCCTGAAATCAAATTAGTTTTCGATGAGCCGGTTCAGCGCAAGAAAACCCCTAAACATTTAGCCGATTATTCACCCGAAGAGCGCCGCGAACTTGCGAAATCTCTTGGGTTACCAGCTTTTCGTGCCAACCAAGTAGCCACGCACTACTTTACGCATCTATCAAATGATCCAGAGACTTGGACTGATATTCCAGCTGAAATGCGCCAGAGGATATCGCAGCAATTCACTCCTAAACTCATTGAACTTGTACGTTCTGTTGAGTGCGATGGTGGAATGACGCGAAAAGATTTGTGGAAATTACACGATGGCGTTCTAGTTGAATCAGTGTTGATGCGTTATACAGATCGAGTAACTGTCTGTATTTCATCTCAAGCAGGATGCGGAATGAACTGTCCATTCTGCGCAACGGGGCAAGCAGGATTAACAAGAAATTTAAGTGCGGGGGAAATAACCGAACAAATTGTGGCAGCAGCGCGAGCATGTGCCAATGGGGAATTACCTGGGGGAGAAGCAAGACTTTCAAATATCGTCTTTATGGGTATGGGTGAACCATTAGCCAATTACAACGCAGTGATTCGCACACTGCGCAATATCACAGACCCAAACCCTGACGGTCTTGGCATCAGTGCTCGCTCAGTAACAGTTTCAACAGTTGGACTTGTTAATGGAATCGAAAAATTGACCGAAGAAGGCCTCTCTGTAACTTTGGCTGTTTCACTTCATACTCCAGATGATGAGTTACGTGACACATTAGTTCCAATCAACTCTCGCTGGAAAATAAAAGAAGTATTGGCCGCAGCTGATGCTTATGAAAAGAAAACGGGACGTCGATACTCAATTGAGTATGCCTTAATCCGAGATATTAACGACCAGTCGTGGAGATCAGATTTGCTTGGCCGATTACTGAAAAACCGTAACGCCCACGTTAATTTAATTCCACTCAACCCAACCCCAGGATCTAAGTGGACTGCATCACGTCGCGAAGATGAGGCTGAATTCGTACGCATTCTGGAAAGTTACGGGGTACCTGTAACAGTTCGTGATACCAGAGGTCGAGAAATTGATGGTGCTTGTGGCCAATTAGCTGCAGCCGAAAAATCGGCATCTCCTACTAGTTAGCACTCTCGGTAATTGGTAGGCTAAATTCTATGGACAAGTTAACTAACTTCATCAATGGCAAGGCCGTAGACAGTTCGTCCGGCGAAACTTCACCTCTTGTAAACCCATCAACTGGCGCTGAATATGCACGTGCACCAAAATCAAATAGCGCCGATGTTGATTCAGCATTTAAGGCTGCAAGTGATGCATTCCCAGGGTGGCGCGATTCAACACCGTCACAGCGCCAGCGTGCATTGCTTAAAATTGCCGATGCGATTGAATCCCGCGCCGATGAAATTATCGCGATTGAAACTACTAATACTGGAAAACCGATTTCATTAACAACCACCGAAGAAGTTCCACCAATGGTTGATCAAATTCGATTCTTTGCTGGAGCAGCACGAAACTTAGAAGGAAAATCTGCTGGCGAATACATGCCAGGAATGACTTCAATGATTCGCCGCGAACCAGTAGGCGTTATTGGTCAAGTAACTCCGTGGAACTATCCAATGATGATGGCTGTTTGGAAGTGGGCACCAGCAATTGCGGCCGGTAACACCGTTGTCTTAAAGCCAAGTGATACGACTCCTGCATCAACTGTATGGATGGCAAATGTTATGTCGGAGTTTTTGCCGGCCGGAGTTTTCAATGTTGTATGCGGTGAACGCGAAACTGGACGTATGGTTGTTGAACACAAACGTCCTGACATGGTCTCTATTACTGGTTCAGTTGGCGCAGGAATTCAAGTTGCACAATCTGCAGCCACACAGTTAAAGCGCGTGCATTTAGAACTAGGCGGAAAAGCGCCAGTGGTTGTTTTCGCAGATGCAGATTTGCCAGCAGCAGCTGAAGCAATAGCCATCGCTGGTTATTTCAATGCTGGACAAGATTGCACCGCAGCAACTCGCGTTATTGTTGAAGATGCCGCGTACGATGATTTTGTTGCTTTGCTGACCGAACAAGCCAAAGGCATCGCAATTGGATCTCCAGCCGAAGATGTTTTCTTGGGGCCAGTTAATAACGCCAACCAGTTAGCACGTGTTAGCGCTTTCTTTGATCGCTTGCCCTCCCATGCAAAGGTAATGACAGGTGGCGCTGCACTTGATAAGCCAGGTTTCTTCTTCCCAGCAACTGTTGTTGCTGATTTAAAGCAAGATGACGAGATGATTCAGAGCGAAATCTTTGGCCCAGTTATTACGGTTCAGCGATTTAGTGATGAGGCCGATGCAGTTTCCAAAGCCAATGGCGTCGAGTACGGCTTAGCTTCAAGTGTCTGGACCAAGGACCATGGCCGCGCAATGCGAATGGCGAAGGCTTTTGACTTTGGTTGCGTCTGGATTAACACCCACATTCCAGTGGTTGCCGAGATGCCACATGGCGGATTCAAGCGCTCTGGTTATGGCAAGGATCTTTCTGCCTATGGATTTGAAGATTACACACGAATCAAGCACGTCATGACCAACCTTGGGGCGTAGTATTTCGCCCAGGAACCCGAATCACTAAGGAGTACAGCAATGGCAAAAGAGCGCTCACTTTCACCCGAAGCACGGTCGATTCTAGGATCGCAAGTTTCACGTCGTGCTGTCTTAGCAGGTGCGGGCGGAATCGGTGCAGCAGGATTGTTAGCTGCATGTGGTGGCGGTGGATCTTCTTCAGGAGGCGATGCAAAAACTGTTCGCTGGGGCAACTGGCCTTTGTATTTAGATTACGACGATAAGACAAAAACGTATCCAACTCTTGAAAAGTTCATGACACAAACTGGACTTACAGCTAAGTATTTTGAAGATTACAACGATAACGATGAGTTCTTCGGCAAAGTTCAAGCACAGCTTAAATTGGGCGAAGATATTGGCTATGACGTTGTAACGCCTACTGACTGGATGGCCGCACGTTGGTTGCGCCTTGGTTACACACAAAAATTTGATGCAGCAAATGTTCCTAACAAAGTAAATATTCTGGATTCACTTGCTTCACCTTCATATGACCCAAACCGTGAATCATCACTTACATGGCAGGGCATCATGGCTGGATTCGGTTGGAATACAGAAAAGAATCCAAAGGGTATCCATACTCTTGATGAATTATTCGCGCCACAAAATAAAGGAAAAATTGTTGTTTTGACAGAAATGCGCGACACGATCGGAGTTATTCTTCTTGCCCAAGGTGTTGACATCACTAAGGTCACTGAAAATCAATTTATGAACGCAGTTGATTTTATGGCTAAGAAGATTGCTGATGGCTGGATTCGCGGCGTTAAGGGAAATGAATACGCACAAGATTTAACCTCGGGTGATGCAACAGCAGTTATCGGCTGGTCTGGCGACATGTTCATTCTTTCATCTGAGAATGCAGGCAAGTTTGACTTCGCAATTCCAGAATCTGGCGGAACTATTTCCGGTGATAACTTGATGATTCCATCAACAGCATCTGCTGATGGCAAGAAGAACGCTGAAGCCCTCATTAATTATTACTACGACCCAATGGTGGCCGCAGAAGTTGCTGCCTACGTTAACTATGTATGCCCAGTAAAAGGTGCACAAGCTGCAATGGAAAAGGTTGCACCAGAACTGGTTAATTCTGAGTACATTTTCCCAACTGATAAGACTGCATCTCGCTTGCACATTTTCCGTTCACTGACACCAGATGAAGAAACTAAGTGGTCAGAAGCGTTCCAGAAAGCGCAAGGTAACTAGTGTCTTCTGATGCAATCTCGGCACGTGGGGACTTACGTTTAACTCGGATTACAAAGTCATATGGTGACTTCAAAGCCGTTGATGATTTAACGCTTACTATTCCTAAAGGATCTTTCTTTGCGCTGCTCGGGCCATCAGGTTGCGGTAAAACAACAACGCTTCGTATGGTTGCAGGGCTCGAAGAACCAACTGTTGGCAGCATTCACTTGGGTGATACAGACATTACGACAACACGTCCTTATCAACGTCCCATCAATACTGTTTTTCAGAACTATGCGTTATTCCCACACTTAACTATCTTTGAAAATATCGCATTCGGCTTGCGTCGACGCGGAGTCAAAGATGTAAAAGAGCAGGTAGATAAAGTTTTAAATCTTGTTGAACTGCC
>CANFUR010000041.1 GCA_947450175.1 Actinomycetota bacterium
ATAGCCGCCCTTGTTTCATTGGAAACTGGAAAGCCATTTGGTGATGCCAAGCTTGAAGTAAGTATCGCCGTTGGTCATATTGGTTGGGCGGCACGCCATGCAGAAGAAATTATGCGAACTTCATATCGTGCACCTGGATTATTAATGGCAAATATGTCTGCGACAGTACAACGTTCACCAGTTGGAGTTGTTGGAGTAATCGGTCCATGGAATTATCCAATTTTTACTCCAGTCGGATCAATTTGTTATGCCTTAGCTGCAGGTAACACAGTTGTCTTTAAGCCAAGTGAATACACACCTGGGGTTGGTATGTGGTTAGAAGAAACCTTTAGTGAAGTCGCGCCTTTTGCCGATATTTTTACAACTATTACTGGATTAGGTGCAACTGGTGGAGCGCTTTGTACAAGTGGTATCGATAAACTTTCATTTACTGGCTCTACTCGTACAGCAAAATTAGTTGCGGCAGCATGTGCAACAACAATGACTCCAGTTGTTTTGGAATGTGGCGGCAAAGATCCAGTGATTGTTGCATCCGATGCCAATCTTGAGCGCGCCGTTGATGCAACGATGTGGTCTGCCATGGCCAATGCCGGTCAATCATGTATTGGCGCAGAACGCGTATATGTTGATGAAAAAGTGGCAGATAAATTCACAGAGTTAGCAGTTGCGCTGGCACAAAATATTCATGCAGGTGCCCCAGGCTTTGGAAATTATGGACCAGCAACAATGCCATCACAAATTAATGTCATTGCTTCACATATAAAAAGTGCAATTAAGGATGGTGGAACTTTTGCTTATGGCGGAACAAATTCAGTTAAAGCGCCCTTTGTTCAACCGGTAATTTTGCTAAATGTCCCTGAAGATTCTGCAGCGATGCGTGAAGAGACTTTTGGACCCACAATTATTATCAATAAAGTGAAAAATATGCAGGAAGCAATTGAGCTTTCTAATGCGTCAAGCTACGGACTGGGTGCAAATGTGTGGTCAAAGCGGCATGGGAAGAGAATTGCTGCACAGCTAGCGTGCGGAATGGTTGCAATAAATTCAACTTTCTCATTTGCTGCAATTGCATCTGTACCATTTGGGGGCGTAAAAGATAGTGGGTATGGACGGGTACACGGGCCTGAAGGGTTGCTGGAATACACATATCCACGAACTGTCGTCAGAACTCGATTTAATTTACCGTTGCACTTGTTGAGCTTTAAACGCAAAGTGAAGGAAGAAGCGCTAGTTGTTACATTGACCCGATGGTTAAAAGGCCGCTTCGGTTAATTAATAACGCGGGGCATTGCGTGTGCGTTCAGTATTAGGGCGGCGCTTATCTTTCTTTGACCAACATGCATTGTGCCAATGGCGACGACTTTCTTCATCATCTTCAATCCACGCAACTGTGTGAGGTGTAGCCATCGGAATCATTTGATCACAACCAGGACAGCGATATGGTTTTGTAGAACTTGATCCAGTTAACTTGCGAACTACATACATTCCTTCATGGTGTTCTTCAATTGTTTGATTAGAAGTCGAGATGTCACGATTATCAGTTTTCGGCCGCTTGTCCTTAGGGTAGTTTTTACGTGGGCTCATGACCATATTTTCTCACAGCAACTGCTGCAGTAGTATCTGAACATGAACGTCATCGAGGTCAAAGGGCTCAAAAAAAGCTATGGTCAGGTGCACGCTGTGCGAGGGGTAGATCTTTCAATCCCCGCGGGTGAAATTTTCGCTCTGCTTGGCCCCAATGGTGCGGGAAAAACTACAACGGTAGAAATCCTTGAAGGCTTTAGAAACCGTGACGCTGGGGAAGTTTCAATCCTAGGTTTTGATCCCAAAAATCAGGGGCGAGAAGCACGTGAATGGCGTAACCGGATTGGAATAGTTTTACAGTCAGCCGCTGATGCAGGCGACCTCACCGTTATTGAAACTATTAAACATTTCAGTGGCTACTATTCAAATCCGCGCGATGTTGATGAAGTAATCGCGGCTGTAGGTTTGGAAAATAAATCTAGTGCACTCATACGAAATCTTTCAGGCGGACAACGCCGCCGTTTGGATGTTGCTCTCGGAATAGTGGGCCGCCCCGAACTTTTGTTTCTTGATGAACCAACTACGGGTTTTGACCCCGAAGCAAGGCGTGCATTTTGGGCGCTAATCCAACAACTGCGCGGCACAGGAACAACCATCTTGCTGACCACACATTATTTGGATGAAGCCGAAGCACTAGCAGATCGTGTGGCCGTCATAAATAATGGTTTAATCATCGAAGTATCTACTCCGGCTGAATTAGGCGGACGCGCTACTTCCAAAGCTGTAGTTTCATGGCGCGATGGTGACCACATAAAAACTGAAGGAACAGATAATCCCACTTCGGTTGTCACGCGATTGAATGCGCAATTTGGTGGCGAAATTCCAGAACTTACTGTTACTCGTCCTTCTTTGGAAGATATTTACTTAACGATGATTGGGGGCCAGAATGAATAAGATTCCTAGCGCCCTTAACTTAGGCATACGTAGAGGCAAGCTAGAAATAATTCAATTTGCACGGCAACGCGAATCAGTAGTCTTCACACTTTTATTCCCTGTAATTCTTCTAGCAATCTTTGGTTCAGTTTTTAAAGACACAATTGCTCCTGGCGTAACTTTTTCTCAGTACTTTGTTGCTGGAATGATTGCTTCTGGCCTCGTAAATACGGGTTTTCAAGCACTTGCCATAACTATTCCTATGGAGCGTGACGTTGGTGGTTTAAAGCGTTTGCGTGGTACGCCTATGCCGGCATCAAGTTACTTTATTGGCAAAGCAATCCTTATTGCCGTCAGTATGATTATTCAGATCGCACTGCTCTTTGGGTTTGGATTGCTATTTTTTGGTGTGCAAATGCCAACCGAACCTAGCAAGTGGTTAGTTTTCATATGGTTAGTACTACTTGGAAGTGCTTGTTCAACCGCTCTAGGAATTGCCTTTTCTATCGTTCCTAAGAGTGGTCGCGGAGCATCTGCCGTAGTTTCACCTATAGTCATTATTCTGCAGTTCTTTAGTGGTGTTTTCTTTGTTTTTACTCAACTACCCGCTTGGATGCAACAACTAGCTGCGATCTTCCCGCTCAAGTGGCTCACTCAAGGAATGCGCTCAGTATTTTTGCCCGACTCATTTGCTTCTCAGGAGGTAGCTAAGTCTTGGGAAACCGGGCGTACTTTCATTA
Organism: Actinomycetota bacterium; assembly: GCA_947450175.1. Taxonomy (GTDB): domain Bacteria; phylum Actinomycetota; class Actinomycetes; order Nanopelagicales; family Nanopelagicaceae; genus Planktophila. The sequence goes on from CANFUR010000041.1 coordinate 3,198, forward strand.
TTTTACTTGCGTGGTTATTTATTGGAGTTTTCTTTTCTATCCGTAAATTTAGGTGGGATCGCGATTAAGCGCTTAATTATTCTCATCACTGCTTTGGCGCTGATAGTTTCTCCGGCGCATTCGGCTACAAAGAAACCAACGCCTGCCCCAAAAGTGGTGACTAAATCTACAGCGAAGCCAACGATTTCTAAGAAGCCTGTAGTTAAGAAGAAAGCAGTCGTCAAGAAAAAAGTTAAAAGAAAGAAAATCTTAGTCTCACCATCGCCACGAGCTACTTGGCCGCCAGTGGATTTTAAAGCAAACGGTGAAGTCTTTGCAAAAATTCCAAATGCCAAAGAGTTAATTGGTGCTGCATCAAATAATAGAGCTTTAACACGGCAACTCGCCCAAAAAATTGATGGTGTTGCAGTCTGTGAAAAATATTCGTGCGGAGCCGTTCAGGTAGCATCTTTAAATGGTTGTACATGGTGGGAAATTAAAGGCAACGTAGTAGGTGCGATTTCAACTGATGATAAAACTCTTAAGGTATTTGGTGCAATTCGTACGACTGTTGGTGAAAGCGCACCAAAACAAATTACAACGATTCTATTAATTAGCCAAGAATTACTGATGCAAAAACATGCGCTCGCAAATATCAGCGCAATTTGTCACCATGACGCACCCAATGAAAAAGTGCCTGGCACTTCATACACAACTAGTTCAAACTAGCGATTTGCTCCAGGCACCCATAACTGATCGCCCACTTCTTTGTTTGCAAAGCGTGCTAAAACAAATAGTAGATCAGAGCAACGATTGAGATACTTGGCAGTTAATGGGTTTACTCCCCCACCAAATGCGTGAATTGCTGCCCATGTGCAGCGCTCTGCGCGACGAACTACTGTGCGCGCAACGTGCAGGTGGGCTGCAGCCGGAGTCCCTGACGGTAGTACAAAGGAACGAAGTGATTCTAATTCTGAATTGAACTTGTCTATTTGTTCTTCCAAATAAACGATTTGAGTTTCTAAAACACGCAGAGGTTCAAAGGCTGGTGAATCAACTACTGGAGTACATAAATCTGCCCCAACATCAAAAAGGTCATTTTGAATACGCACCAAGAGTGCACGAACATCTGCCGATAATTCATCGGTAGATAAAACAACACCGATAGATGAGTTGGCTTCGTCAACGGTTGCATACGCTTCAAGGCGCGGATCATTTTTTGAAGTTCGGCTCATGTCTCCTAAGGAGGTTGTGCCGTCATCGCCTGTCTTTGTGTAAATACGCGTTAAATTAACCATGCCCGTAGCCTATAAGTAGACTGCGGCTATGGCATCTCTTGACCGCTTCCGCATTGTTGGTGGTACCCAACTTCGAGGCGAAGTCGTTATTTCTGGGGCTAAAAATTCAGTTCTAAAATTAATGGCTGCTTCTTTGCTTGCTGCCGGCAAGACAACAATCACTAATGTCCCCGATATCGCCGACGTGGACATCATGGCTGACCTGTTAACGCGCCTTGGTTGTACGGTAGTTCGAACTTCATCGGCGGTAAGTATCGATGTTCCACTAGTTCCTCATCACCGCGCCGATTATGACTTAGTGCGCAAAATGCGTGCATCAATAAATGTTTTAGGTCCACTTGTTGCGCGTGTAGGTGAAGCAGAAGTTGCGCTGCCCGGCGGAGATGCAATCGGATCTCGTGGTCTAGATTTTCACATCAAAGGCCTTGAAGCTCTCGGTGCAAAGGCACATATTGAACATGGCTATGTTGTAGCTCAAGCACCAGAAGGTTTAGTCGGCGCACTGGTTGAATTAGATTTTCCAAGCGTTGGAGCAACTGAAAATATTATGACCGCTGCAGTTTTAGCTAAAGGCGTTACAACAATTGATAATGCAGCCCGTGAACCGGATTTAGTCGATCTTGGTGAATTTCTTATTTCTATGGGAGCTAAAATTGCTGGGTTAGGTACACCAACAATCACAATTACTGGTGTAACAAAGTTAGAGCCAACAACACATGCAACAATTCCTGATCGCATCATTACTGGAACATGGGCATTTGCTGCAGCTATGACACGTGGAGATATAACAATTCACGGCGCGCGCGCGCAACATCTTGAACTTCCACTTGAAAAACTCGCTTCGGCTGGAGCAATCATCACATCAACGGCCGATGGAGTCCGTGTTCGCATGGATCAACGCCCGCAAGCAATAGATGTTGCAACACTTCCCTACCCTGGTTTTCCAACAGATTTGCTGCCTATGGTCATCGCACTTAACTCAATTGCTGATGGTCATTCACTTGTGACTGAAAATGTCTTTGAATCACGCTTTATGTTTGTTAATGAACTTAGTCGCTTGGGTGCTCAGATTTCAGTGGATGGACATCATGCATCTATTGAAGGCGTGCCCGAATTATCAGGAGCTCCGGTTGAAGCCCATGATATTCGCGCCGGCGCAGGCTTGATTTTGGCTGCATTGGTGAGTGAAGGTGAAACTACAGTTGATCAGGCATTCCACGTTGATCGTGGTTATCCCAATTTTGCAGAACAGTTACAAAGTTTAGGCGCGAAAGTTACGCGCGAATAATTAAGTTAAGAAGAAACAGTTTCGGTCAAAATAGAAACACGGTTATTAGATACAGATAGGAAACCACCACTTACGTTGAACTGTGTGGTGGTCCCGTCGCTTCCTTTAATACTTACTGCACCGTCGACAAGTACTCCAAAGAGCGGTGCGTGATCGGTCAAAATACCAAGATCACCTTCGACTGTTCGGGCAGAAACAAATGTTGCTTCGCCCGACCAGACGCGCTCTGATGGAGATACGAGTTCGACTTTTAACGTCATTTTTTTACTTTCCTACACTCGCTGCAAGTTCGGCTGCACGACGCTCTACGTCATCTAGTCCACCGCACATAAAGAATGCTTGTTCTGGAATGTGATCATACTTTCCATCTGCAAGTGCTTCGAATGCTGCAATTGTGTCGACTAGTGGAACGAATGAACCATCGATACCTGTAAAGACCTTTGCCACGAACGTATTTTGTGACAAGAAGCGCTGGATACGACGTGCACGTCCTACCAAGATGCGGTCTTCTTCAGAAAGTTCATCGATACCAAGAATCGCAATAATGTCTTGAAGATCCTTGTAGCGCTGCAAGATCTGCTTAATGCGGTTAGCAACACGGAAGTGGTGCTCGCCGATATAGCGTGGATCCAAAATACGTGAGGTTGAGTCAAGTGGATCCACAGCTGGGTAGATACCAAGCTCTGAAATCGGACGAGACAAAACAGTTGTTGCATCTAAGTGAGCAAACGTTGTGTGCGGTGCTGGGTCAGTAATGTCATCTGCAGGAACATAAATTGCCTGCATAGATGTAATTGAGTGACCACGAGTTGAAGTAATACGTTCCTGCAACTGGCCCATTTCATCGGCCAAAGTTGGCTGGTAACCCACAGCTGAAGGCATACGGCCCAGCAGCGTTGATACTTCAGAACCAGCTTGAGTAAAGCGGAAGATGTTGTCAATAAACAAAAGTACATCCTGCTTTTGAACGTCACGGAAATATTCAGCCATTGTTAACGCTGACAAAGCAACGCGAAGACGCGTTCCAGGTGGTTCATCCATCTGGCCGAATACTAAGGCGGTCTTGTTAATAACGCCGGTCTCGGTCATTTCTAGGAACAAGTCGTTACCTTCACGAGTACGCTCACCAACACCGGCAAATACAGATACACCACCGAAGTTTTCAGCTACACGATAAATCATTTCCTGAATCAAAACTGTCTTACCCACACCAGCACCACCGAATAGACCGATCTTTCCACCTTTTACATATGGAGTGAGAAGGTCAATAACTTTAATTCCAGTTTCAAACATCTCTGTCTTTGATTCCAACTGGTCAAATGCTGGTGCATCACGGTGGATTGGCCAACGCTCTTTAATATCAAGTGATGAAGTAGGAACGTCCATTGACTCACCAAGAGTGTTGAATACGTGACCCTTGGTTACATCGCCAACTGGCACTGAGATTGCAGAACCTGTGTCGCTTACTTCTGCTCCACGAACCATTCCATCTGTTGGTTGCATAGAGATCGCGCGTACCAGGTTGTCACCAATGTGCTGTGCAACTTCCATCGTCAAGGTACGAGTTGTACCTGACATGGTTACCTCTACGTGTAGCGCGTTGAAGATCGCTGGCATCGAATCGGCGGGAAATTCAATATCCACGACCGGTCCAATAACGCGAGCTACGCGACCTTTACCTGTTGATGCCGACATCATTCACTCCCTGCACTAGCTGAGGCCAACGCGTCTGCGCCGCCAACAATTTCACTGATCTCTTGGGTAATTTCAGCCTGACGGGCTGCGTTCGCAAGTCGAGTAAGCGACTTGATTAACTCATCAGCATTGTCAGTTGCTGACTTCATTGCGCGACGTCGTGCAGCATGCTCAGAAGCAGCTGATTGCAACATCGCGTTAAATACTCGAGCCTCAATGTAACGAGGAAGAAGCGCATCGAGCACAACTCCTGCATTAGGTTCGAATTCATACATAGGTAGCAAACCAGTTGGAACTGGTGCATCGCTCTCTACAACTTCTAGAGGAAGCATGCGCTTTGCCATTGCATTTTGTGTAAGCATTGATTTGAACTCAGTAAAGACAATATGAATTTCATCGACTCCTGAAAGTTCAACTTGAGCATCAGCAATAAATGCCTTGATCAAAGAATCAGCAACTTCTTTTGCGTGCTCATATGTTGGGTTATCTGAAAAACCAGTCCAAGAACCAGCAATTTCGCGATTACGGAAGCGGTAATAGTTAACCGCTTTGCGTCCCACCAAATATGACTTCACTTCTAAACCACGCGCCTTCAAGAGAGCGGCTAACTGCTCCCCTTCTTTAATGGCGTTATTTGAATAGGCACCAGCCATACCGCGGTCAGCAGAAATAATCAGTACTGCTGCGCGAATTGGGCGCTCAGATTCTGTTGTTAAAGGGTGGTTAGTAGATGAATAAGTGGCAACTGCAGATACCGCACGGGTCAACTCATTTGCATAAGGAGTTGACGCAGTGACTCGTTGTTGCGCTTTCACGATTCGAGAAGCAGAGATTAACTCCATTGCTTTCGTAATCTTTTTAGTCGCTTTAACGGATCGCATGCGTCTGCGATAAATGCGGAGTTGGGCACCCATGGGTTTACGCCTTCGCCGACGCCTTAGCCGGAGGAACATGCTTTGTGATCTGTTCTGAACCTTCGCCATCTAGGGCATCGGCAGGAGCTTCATTGACTGCTTGTGACGCAGTTGTTTTGAAGATTTTCTTGAAATCATCAACTGCTGACTGCATCTTTGCGATCGTGTCATCTTCTAAAACCTTGGTCTCAGAAATAACTGTAAAGATTTCCTTGCGTTCGCGGCCAATGAAATCAAGTAGTTCAGCTTCAAAACGTCGGATATCTGCAACTGGAACAGAATCAAGTGCACCTGATGTTCCTGCCCAGATTGAAACAATCTGGTTTTCAAGTGAGTACGGTGAATACTGACCCTGCTTTAGAAGTTCAACCATACGTGCACCACGCTCTAACTGAGCCTTTGATGTTGCATCTAAATCTGAACCAAATGCAGCGAAAGCTTCGAGTTCACGGAACTGTGCAAGGTCAAGACGCAAACGACCAGCAATCTTCTTCATCGCTTTTGTCTGTGCTGAACCACCCACGCGAGAAACTGAGATACCTACGTTAATCGCAGGTCGTACGCCGGCGTTAAACAAATCTGTTTCAAGGAAGCACTGTCCATCAGTAATTGAAATAACGTTTGTAGGAATGAAAGCAGAAACGTCATTTCCCTTAGTTTCAATAATTGGTAGACCTGTCATTGAACCGCCACCGAGTTCATCCGAGAGCTTTGCACAACGTTCTAGCAAACGTGAGTGTAAGTAGAAAACATCTCCAGGGTACGCTTCGCGGCCTGGTGGACGACGTAGTAACAAGGAGACTGAACGATAAGCCTCAGCCTGCTTTGAAAGATCATCAAAAACAATAAGTACGTGCTCACCGTTGTACATCCAGTGCTGACCAATTGCAGAACCTGTGTAGGGAGCTAAGTACTTGAAACCCGCTGGATCTGATGCAGGAGATGCAACGATTGTTGTGTATTCCATCGCACCAGCTTCTTCAAGTGCGCCCTTAACGGCTGCAATTGTTGAACCTTTTTGTCCGATAGCAACATAAATACACTTAACTTGCTTCTTCTTATCTCCAGTTTTCCAGTTTTCTTTCTGGTTAATAATTGTGTCTACCGCAACTGCAGTTTTACCTGTCTGGCGATCACCAATGATTAACTGGCGCTGTCCGCGACCGATAGCTGTCATTGCATCGATTGCCTTAATTCCAGTTGCAAGTGGTTCTTTAACTGGCTGGCGCTGAACTACAGAGGGAGCCTGAAGTTCTAGTGCACGGCGAGCATCAGGTTTAATTTCACCTTTGCCATCAATTGGGCGACCAAGCGGATCGACAACACGGCCAAGAAACCCGTCACCAACTGGTACTGAAAGAATTTCACCAGTGCGACGCACTGACGTACCTTCACCAATTCCTTCGTAACCACCCAAAATAACAACACCGATTTCACGGACGTCGAGGTTGAGTGCGAGACCGAGTGTGCCGTTTTCAAACTGCAATAGTTCGTTCGCCATTGTTGACGGTAGACCTTCAACGCGTGCGATTCCATCACCAGCTTGGCTAACAGTTCCCACTTCGTCGCGAGCTGCAACGCCTGGATCATATGACTTAACGAAATTCGCTAAGGCGGCCTGAACTTCAGCCGGATTGATCTTTAGGTCTGCCATTTTTGTTTCTCCCTTTATTTGCTTCCGACTAGAGCACGTGCGGCCCCAGCCAAACGATTAGAAACTGTTCCATCAACTAGCTCGTCTGCGAATCGAATTGAAACTCCACCAACTACATGTGTGTCAATTTCAATATTAATTCGCACGGGCTGCCCTACTTGCTTATTGAGTGCAGCTGATAAGCGATCCTGCTGTGCAAGAGTCATTGGTGCTGCGGTTTTAACTAGCGCAATTACTCGATTGCGACGTGCAGCAAGTGAATGTGCGTAGTCAGCAAATGCTGCTTCTACGCTACGTCCACGCCATGAATTAACAAGCTGTGATACCAATTTTACTGTTGACCCAGATGCGCCCTTGAGAATGTCATTAACCAGAGCGGCTTTGGCATTCTTAGCATCTGATAGCAGTGCGCGACGTAGCTCTGATGAACCAGCGATTACGCTTGATGCAGTAAAAATTTCATCTTCAACGCGGTCAAGTTCGCCAGCGATATTGGCAGCTGATGCTTCTGCCTCAATTGCCAGCTGTTCAGTGACCTGTACAAGATCTTTAGCGCCAGACCAACGCATTGCCGAAATTGCTTTCAGAATAGTTAAGGCCTGCGCACCCATTTTTGAAGTAAAGAGTTCGTTAACTAATGATTCTTTTGACTTGTCATCGCGAGATGAGTCAGTCAATGCACGGCGTACTGCGATATTCGTATCGAGCACATCGGCAATAAAGAAAAGCTCAGTACTCAAGGCAGATGCACTAGCTGCATCAATACCCTTAATGGCAGCATCTAAAGATGTGCGTGCAGCCACAAGTGACTGACGACTTCTGCCTCCGAGGTGAGCTCTCATTGATTACTACTTCTTTCTTCTACTTTGATTTTTCGAGATCGTCTAGGAATCGATCAACAACTCGTGATTGACGTGCTTGATCATCAAGTGCTTCTCCAACAATCTTTGAAGCCAGTTCAACTGCAAGTGCACCAACTTCTGCGCGAAGTGATGTGATTGCCTGTTGACGCTCTGCTTCGATTGATGAATGTGCAGTGGCAGTAATGCGTGCTGCTTCTTCTTGTGCTTTGGCACGAAGATCTTCAATGATGGCTGCTCCTTGAACTCGTGCTTCTTCGCGCAATGTTTGCGCTTCTTCACGGCCCTTAGAGAGTTGATCGTTGTACTGAGCTAGCGCGCGTTGTGCTTCTTGCTGCGCCTTTTCAGCACGTTCGATACCACCCTGAATTGCATTTGTGCGATCTGCATATGCTTTTTCAAACATTGGCACAACAAATTTACGCAAAGTGAGGAATAGAAGAGTAAACGCGATAGCACCCACTACTAGTTCAGCAGTGTGTGGAATCAGCGGATTTATCTTCGCTTCCGCAGCTAAGTTAACAAATTGCATCAGTTGTCCTTACTCTTCTTTATATAAAAATCGATTAAGTATTAGAGAACGAATGCGAGAACGAGACCGAAGAGTGCGAGAGCTTCAGCAAGGGCGAATCCGAGGAACGCGATTGGCTGTAGAACGCTACGTGCTTCTGGCTGACGTGCGACGCCGTTGATGTATGCGGCAAAGATAAGTCCGGTTGCGATTCCGGGACCAATTGCTGCGAGGCCAAAACCGACGAGGTTGAGTGTGCCTGTCATTTCTTTCCTTCTTTCCTAGTTGTTTTCTTAGTGCTCGTCGGCAAGGGCGCCGGCGATGTAGAGAGCTGCGAGCAG
>CANFUR010000042.1 GCA_947450175.1 Actinomycetota bacterium
ACGGGACCCGGGCGATATTCATCTTTTGCTATTCCATCTATTAAATAGAACGGCAACAAAGTTAGTGCGCCAGTTGAAACTTGAGCCGCAGCAATAGCTTCGGGTTTTAATTTATGGGGTAAAACAAATTTGCGCGAATAAGGAAAGGAAATGCCATAGCAAGACACTGCAAGAAGTAAGGCTAAAACTGCGCCAACCGGATTCGTGCCAAGACCTTTCCAAGCACCAAGAACAGTTAATACGCCAACAAAACCAAGGACCAATCCAAGAACTTGATAGTTCTTTGGTCTTTCTTCACGAAAGGCGATCATGATTGCTAGCAAAGTCATCAGAGGTGTTACTGCATTAATTATCCCAGCTAAAATTGATGTGACTTTTGTTTCAGCAAATGCAAAAAGAAAACCTGGAATTACATTTAATAACAAAGCCACAACCCACAGATGTAGCCACAATTTTTTATCCTTCGGAAGTTCTATTCCTTTATAACGCGCCCAAAAAACCAAAGTGAGAGCACCTAATGAAACACGGCCAAAAGCCACCCCTATGGGGGTTAAGAACTCCAGTCCTAACTTTATGAAGATAAAGGAACAGCCCCAGACAACGCCTAAGGCGATGTAGAGGCTGATCCAGTTGGAAGGTTTTTTATGGATAACTGAGGCTGAATGCACCGAGTAATGATGACACAACCATCCAGATCCACCATATTCTCACGATATCAACGTGCCAGAAATTTTCCACGTACAAGCCCAAGCGAGCACGGTTCCAGTTTCCAAATGAGATGAATAGGGTGAGAAGTAAGTGCACCATGTTCATAATTGCAAACATATAGAAGCAAGAAACATAGGCACCATCTGAGAATGTAAACGGCGCGGATGAAATTGTGTTGTATTGATAACCAATTGCAATAACTGATGCAACAAGGGCAACCAATGAACCTAACTTCAACTGTGTCTGATTTTGTGAACGTGCACCCTTTAATCCATACATGTGTGCGAGTAATCCAAATGCTGCAATAGCAGTGACTGTCCAACCTGGACCAGCAGATAATGGTTCGATAGCTGGATGATCGGAAGTTGCAGCCGGAAGCCACATGTTGTTTACATTTTGGCCACGTAAGTAGAAGTAGACGAAGACCATGCTGAGTGCAAATGCAATATCTGCAACAAGAAGCAAGATCACTCCAAGGCGATTACGACTTCCAACTACATCTGGATGTTCGTGGTGTGCGTGTGTCTCTACGCTCATGACTTTGCCTTTCCATAACCGTAAGGATCTGTTGTAACTACAGGTAGAACATCGAAGTTCTCTAGTGGAATTGGATAATCAACGGTCCATTCCAATGTTTTTGCTTGCCATGGATTCTTTGAAGCCTTAACACCATTGCGAGCTGATGAAATTACACCATGAAGCAGAACTAACATTCCGATCATGATTGTGTATGCGCCAATAGTTGTTACTAAGTTGGCTGTATTAAAAGTTGGGGCATAAGCCTCAACTCGTCGAGGTTGACCTGCAAGGCCAACCATAAACATGCCAATAAACGCTACGTTGAAGCCAATCTGAACCAACCAGAATGAAATCCAGCTCAGAGTCTTATCAAACATGCGACCTGTCATCTTTGGGAACCAGTAGACAAGTGATGCAAGAGCACCAGTTAAACCAGCACCCATCAATGTGTAGTGGAAGTGCGCGGTTACATACATAGAACCGTGCAAGAAAGCATCAGCCGGAACATCTGAAAGATAAATTCCTGTGATGCCGCCAATCATGAAATTCCATAGCAAAGCAAAGATAGACATCAATGGCATAGTCATCCACAAACGACCTCGCCATAGAGTTCCGATTAATACCAAGAACATCATTCCAGTTGGTATTGAAATTAATTCGGTTGTTAACATAAACGGAGCATTAAGTAATGGTGCCCATCCGGAGATGTACATATGGTGAGCCCATACCAAGACTGACAAACCTGAGATTCCTGCGATACCCAAAACTGCAACATTGAAAGAGAAGAGTGGGCGACGGGTAAACACGGGTGCCATTTCCATTAACGCTGCAATTGCTGGAATCAGAATCACATAAACCTCTGGGTGACCCATAATCCAGAATAAGTTTTCATACAACCAGCCGCTTCCGCCGCCTGCAACGTTGTAGAAGGAAGTATCTAGCGCACGATCAAAAGCGGAAAGTATTTGTGACAAGAAAAAGACTGGAAACGCTGGCAGTGCAAGTGCAACTGAAGCCACAGTTCCGTAAATAAAGATTGGGGTCCGATTCCAAGTCATTCCCTTGGCACGCATCTTTACAACAGTTGTGGTGATATTTGCACCGGCGACCATTGTTGAAATTGCAAAGATGCAGATGTACATGATGTAACCATCCATACCAAGGGGTGCTTGGCCAGCCAGCGGGTTATATGCCGACCAACCAGTAGTAATTCCACCAATGAACTGTCCCCAGATAAGTGGAACAGCTGCCGCAACAATGAGCCAGAAACTCAGTGCATTAAGGCGCGGGAATGCCATATCTCTGGCACCAATCATGATTGGCATGATGAAGTTACCGAAAGGTCCAGTGATCATGATGATTGTTCCTACGATCATCAAAATTCCATGAGTACCAACAATCGAGTTGTAAGCCTGGGGATGTAGCCAACCGCCCTCGGGAGTTCCTAGGTTTGTGCGAATTAACATCGCCATTCCGCCACCTAAGAAGAAAATCAAAATTGTGATGAAGAGGTATTGAATACCAACAACTTTGTGATCTGTTGTATATCGGAAATAGCGCTTTGGCCCCATATTTTCTCCGGCCAAAAACATATTCTCATCGTGTGCTAAATCCTTACCCATGACCCAACGCATCGGCCCAACAAGAGCGCCAATACCGGTCATGAATCCAACAAACCAGCCACACATTGAAAGCAATGTGATTTTATCTTCACGTGAGAAAAGTCGAGCGCCTTCTGCATCTTCTGGTAAAAATGCTAGCGACAATCGCCAAACAACAACTGCACTTATTACTCCTAGTGCTAGTGCTGTAAAGACATTGAGTTTCTCAATGATTGATTTACCAGGTGCAGTTGAAGTGTGTTGTGTAAGAGTTGTCATTATGCGCCTGCCTCCGTTGCTGCATGAGCACTAAGCCATGCGTCATAATCTGCTTGGCTTACTACGTGAACTTTTGTTTGCATATATGCGTGCAGTAGTCCACACAGCTCAGCGCACCGAACATCAAATACGCCAATCTTGTTTGGAGTTACTGCGGTCTCGGTTGTGTACCCTGGATTTGCATCCATCTTGATTCCCATTTGAACCACCCAGAATGAATGCTTGACATCCACGCTAGTAATATGGAAAACAACTGGCTTATTTACTGGAAGATATAGATCTTCACTTCGCGCGCCATTGGCATAATCAAAGTTCCATACCCATTGCTGTCCAGTTACATTAACTTGGATTGCTTGCTTATCGAGGATTGCTTCATTGTCATGTTGCAAAACAACCAAGCCGCCAACGAGTGCAAACAAGCAGAACAAGCCAGAAACGACTACCCATACGGCAGCAGTCTTTGGCGAATTACGGATCTCATGATCTGCTTCCTCCGGTGGATTATCCCCGTAATGTCGTTTTGTAGTCAGAACCGTGATGCACATTGCTGCAACCAGTCCTGCAACAGGTGCTGCGGCCCAAGTAAACATGCGCATCAAGGAAATAACACTCGACATAGTGTCTGAAGCGGGAGCAACCATATTGCGAACATGGAATTCCACTCCAACGTAACCAATAACAGCTGTAGAGATTATCCAAAGGATAAATGTTTTCTTAACGTCAGATTTCTTCCACCACTGTGGAGTTTTTGGAGACATTAGATCAGTCATGGCGCTTTATCCCTTCACCGTAAAGTGGCCGGACATGTAACCCATTGTTGACATCGCTGCGCCAAACTTTGCAATAGTTCCGTCACCACATGGGTATTCGCAGTTCCATACATATTCACCAGGTCCACCAGTTATAAATGTAAACACTGTGACATTTGGCTTTGTTGTATATCCCTCTTCAGGCATATTCTCTTCAGCAACTGCTTGCATCGGAACGCTCACAAATAATTCATCTTGACCAACAGCTAGACCGTGAATAGTAAAAGTATGACCAACTGCATCAGGAGAAATATGTGTCATACGGACACCGTTTAGCATTGCAGAGCCATCGATAGTTCCACGAACATGGGCGAAGTAATCGTTATTTAAACTTTCTCCACCGTCATAGTTGGTAACAGTCATCGTAATTACTGAATGTGCTGGAACTTCAAAGTTAGTGACTGGTCCATATGAAACATAACCAGGGTGTGCACCACCATCTTCTCCGTGGCTACCCGCCATGCTGTCTGGATAAACAGAAATATCTAAAGTGGCGTGCGACATAGATCCCTGCGGTGTGTCCATAGTTCCCGCCGGCGTTGCTGCCAAAACTCTTGAATCGTTTTTAGCGTTAGCAACATATGAACCGACGCCTGCAATAAATGCCACGCCTAAGATCACCGTTCCAAGCGCGCCAAATACCCGCTTATTCATCAATGCCCCTCCCGATAGGGAATTAAGTCAGTTCACACGAGAATCTGACGCTTTCTTAAGAAATGGTACCGAAAATTATGGAAATTCATAACCCTTGGGAGAAAATAGGGGTGATTTCTTTCCGTAACGCCCTGGGAGAGATAGCCTTCTGAGCCATGGATATGAATCACCACGAGATTAGCCTCTGGGGGTCTTGGCAGCTGGCCCCAGAAATTTTGCTCCCCCTTTTACTTATTACATATCTATTTGCGCGCCAACCTAAAGGTGCCCTGACACTTCGGCAGCAAGGCTTCTTCTATGCAGGCATCTTCAGTGCCCTGGCAGTAATCGTGACACCTATCGGTGCTCGGGCCATGGACTATTTCTCGTTGCACATGATTCAGCACATTACTTTAATGATGATCACTGGTCCTCTCTTGGTATTGGGAACTCCCAAAGCCTTTCATCCCGCCAACAAATTTTTTAGCGCTGCAACTAATCCATTTTTTAGCTGGTTTGCTTACGCCGCGCTAATGATTGGCGTGCACTTACCTATCCCACATAAATTCATCATGGATAACTCTTGGGCACATACATATCTGGAGGTCGGACTCTATTTATTGCTTCCATATTTTTTCTACTTCAATTTATTAGATCGAAATTTGGTAGGTCGTCGCGTTACTCCTGCAATTGCCGTCATTGCGCTATTTCTGATGATGGTTCCAGAAACATTGACCGGCTTTTTTATCTATACCGCCCCTGGTTCCTTATATGAGAACATGTATTCACTTAGCGATCAGCGCCAAGGTGGTTCATTTATGTGGGCGGGCTCAATGATTATTGATGCCATATGGATGTCTCTGGCGGTTTATCACTGGATTAAATCTGAGGAAAAGAAATCTCGAGATATCGATGCAGAGATAGCTGCTGAAAATGCCTGATCACAATGGTTTTGAAGCCCCTGATTGGGTGCAAAACGATTCGGAGACTCCACCGATAACTGCAAAGCAAAAAAGAATTCTTAATATTTCATTATTTATTGTTGTTCCCTTTTGTTTATGGGCCGGATGGTTTGAATTTGGGCGCGCACAAAGTGGAAACTGGCGCGCATGGGTGTACACATTTGAATGGCCATTTTTTGCTGGCGTTTCTTTTTATTTATGGCGACGACTTACTAAAGGCGATATTCCACGAATTCCACGGCCAGATCTGCAGGCTTTGGCCGATGAAGCCGATGGTAAAGACAAGCAATAATTCAGGGTAGAATTGCCCACGTTGATGCAACCGCATCAAAGAACTTCCCCCAAGTGCTGCACATGCAGCGCTACTTGCGAGTCTTATCACGACCCTGACGGCCATTAAGCGCCGATCACACCCGAGACGCGCTTGTCGTCTCGATTGGTATCTATTTTTATGTCATTAACACCTCGTACTTCAGCGCCCGGAAAAGCCCGCCGTGCAGCATCAGTTGGAAAGCCTAAGCGAACTAAGAAAGCTGCTTTTAAAGCTGCTGACCCAAAAGCTCGTCACACAACTGCGCAAAAGAATGCACGCAAGGGCGAAAGCGTGGCTCCTAAATCTGGAAAGCCCGCATCTATACGTCGTTACTCCGATGCAGATTCATCAACTCAATCAAAAAAGGAAACACGTCTAACTGATCGCTCAAAGCTTCGCGCTAAGCGCTTCCAGGAAAAGACTGCCTCAAAGCCACGTCCGATTGAGGCTCCTGAAGAACGTGCTGCACGTATCGAACAATCACAGCGCCCAGAAAGCCGCGCAAAGAAGTTTGTTGCACAACGTGATGATCGCACTAAACGCGCATTTGATAAGAAGAAGGAGTTTGTAAAGCCAGAGAACAAGAAATCTGAATACAAAAAACCAGAGTTCAAAAAGCCTGATTACAAAACATCAGATACTCGTCCAACTAATCGCCGTGATGCTGCAAAGGCGAAGGTCTCACGTATTGATGATGGCCGTCCAAACTTTGTTCCACGTAAGGTAGAAAAGTTTGATCCAACTCGTCCAAAGAAGCGCAGCGAAGCACCTGATACACGTGCGGCAAACTTTCGTGCAGAACGCCCAGTTCGCGATCGCCGTAATGATTCACCTGCATATGCACGTGATGATTTCAAACATTCTTCAAAGACTCATACAAATGCTGCAGTCGATTTCGGCGCAGATGATAATTACATTTCAACAAATTTAGCTGATGCCAACTTGGTTGATGCAACTCCACTTACTGAAATTACAACTACTTTCAGTGACCTTGGAATTGCTGCTCCCCTAGTTAACGCCCTTGCAAAACAAGGAATTATGCATCCATTCCCAATCCAGATTGCAACACTGCCAGATGCATTAGCTGGTCATGACATTTTGGGCCGTGGACAAACAGGTTCAGGTAAGACTCTTGCATTTGGTTTAGCTCTTCTTAATAACCTCAATGGCAAGGTTGCAAAGCCACATAAGCCACTGGCATTGGTATTAACTCCAACGCGTGAACTTGCTCAACAGATTGATGAAGTTTTGATGCCACTTGCACGATCAATTGGTCACGAATCAGTTGTCGTTGCCGGCGGAATGTCTTATGCAAAGCAGATCACTGCAATGCGCCGTGGAACAGCAATTTTGGTTGCAACACCTGGTCGCCTTATCGATCTATTAAATAAGGGCGAGGTTCAACTAGATCACTTGCAAATCACTGTTCTTGATGAAGCCGATCAAATGGCTGACATGGGTTTCTTGCCAGTAGTTAAAGAAATTTTGGATCAAGCAAAGCTCGATGGACAGCGTCTGTTGTTCTCGGCAACTCTTGACCGCGGTGTTGATTCTTTGGTTCGTCAGTACTTGAAGAACCCAAAGACTCACTCGCTACAAAATGACCGTGCATCTGTTTCAACAATGGAGCACTTTGTTCTTGTTATGAATCCGGGCGATAAAGATGACATTACAAATCAAATTGCTGCACGCAATGGAAAAACGATTATGTTCGTTAAGACTCAACGTGGTGCCGATCGCTTAGCTGACAAACTTGCTCATGCAGGTGTTGCTGTTGGAGCACTTCATGGTGGAAAGTCACAAGCAGTTCGTACTCGCACTCTTGCACTCTTCAAGGATTCAGCTAATGCTGCTTTGGTTGCAACTGATGTTGCAGCTCGCGGTATTCACGTTGATGGAATCTCTTTGGTTGTGCACGTTGATGCACCAACTGATCACAAAGATTATCTACACCGCGCAGGCCGTACCGCCCGTGCGGGCGAAGCTGGAACTGTTGTAACAATCGCTACAACTAAGCAGCAGAAATCAATTGGTGGCTTAACTTCACGCGCTGGTGTTACTCCAAAATTTGTTGGAGTAACACCATTAAGTACTGAGCTTATGAAGATCACTGGCGCACAAGAACCATCAGGTGTTCCCTACATTCAGCCAATCGTTGAAAAGTCTGTACGAAGTGGTGGCAATAAGCGCCCTCGTCCTAATTCAAGTCAGCGTCGCCGCCGCCCTCGTTAAGAGTTATCGCATAATCCCCGTATGACCTAAGGAGTAACGACCTGGTTGAGGCCAGATTGTTAAACCATGTGGCTCTTTACCAACTGCAATTTTCTTGATGAAAGTGCCTTGCTCTATGTCAAAAACATAGATCTCACTGTCGTATCGACCAGAGACCCAGAAATATTTTCCATCAGCTGAAATATTTCCCATGTCAGGACTGCCGCCACCTGGAATTACCCATTTTGCTAGTAACTTGTTATCACTAAAGCGCAAAACTGAAACTGACCCTTCTTCACGATTAGTTATAAGTAAATTCTTAGCATCACGTGTTACATACAAGCCATGTGTACCAAGTCCGGTTCGCAAGAATGTGAACTTTCCAAATGTGTCTGCGGCCATTATCCATATGCCATTTGAGGCCATATCTGCAATGTAATAAGTTTTTCCATCAGGTGAAATCTTGACATCCTGTGGCATTGGTTGCATTTTATTTTTATATGGAAGCTGAGCCTTACCGATTACCTTCATTTTTGCTGTATCTAATTTTAAGATCGTTCCACTGAATTCACATGAAGCTACAAATGTGCTTCCGTCTGCAGACCAATCAGCATGATTGACGCCTGCACATGGAACTTTTACAACTTTCTTAATTGCCATGGTGTGTGGGTCTCGAAAAACTATCTGTCTATCAGTTTCAGCCATGACCACTGCATATTTACCGTTTGGTGTGAAATATAAATTGTATGGATCGTGTACATAGATTGGTTTTCCTGCAGTGGCAGTCATTGGATCTAGGGGTGTTAAGTGGTTGCCATTGCTGCTATTTACCCACAAAGTTTTTAAGTCCCAGGAGGGGACAATATGTTGTGGACCTTTGAGAACTTTAATAGTTTTTATTATTTTGTAGGTTTTTGGGTCAATAACAGAAACGGTATTTGACTTTAAATTTGGAACATAAACTAACTCAGGAACATGCTTAACTGCTTCACTCAAGTTATTAGCAACATCAGCTGCATATATATTGTTTGTATCTAATACCGGTGGCATACCTTCAAGCGATGCTGCGTAGGCAGAATATGGAAACAACAAAAATGTTATTGAAATAAAGATTAGAAAATGCTTTTTCATACTTTCAGCAGTTCGGTGAGCGTGACGGGGGTAAAGCCTTTGGCATGCAGGTTTTCAAGCAGAGTTGGCATTGCGTCGAGTGTAACTTTGTGACCTAAATGCAAACTAACAATTGATCCGTTCTTGATATTTTTCATAACATTATTAATGACACTTTTTTTGCTTGGATCTTGAAAATCTTTAGAATCTACTTCATAAGAAATACATTGTCCGTATCCATATTTAACTGCAGCCGCCCTTATCGTTGGAGTTGAAAACTGTGTACCGGATGGACGAAACCATGCACCACGATTCCCAATTAACTTCTGTAGCTCTGCTGCACATTTTCCAATCTCAGAGTCCACACGCTTCGCAGATATTGTCTTCATTTGTGTGTGTGTCATGGTGTGATTACCTAAATCATGACCTTCATCGATTATCCGAGAAGCTATTGCTGGATCTGAAAGCAACCATGTACCAACGGCAAATATAGAAACTTTGGTTTGTGTTGATTTGAATAACTTCAAAAGTGGGTCTGCGAAGTCTGGAGCACCTGCACCATGAAAAGTGAGCGCAACTTTTGCACTATTGCGTGGGCCGTGACCAATATCGGCTCCGGCGGCATCGGCTGCAGGAATATTGCCGATTTCCAACGCTCCGGCACCAAGTACCACTGCAGCCTTAAAAAGATTTCTGCGAGTAAGTGACATAGCCGTAGCGTACTATCAATTAAATTCTTATATGTAGGCTTCACTCATGACTTCAACTAATCCCTTTGCACAACGCAGTACTTGTGAATTCGAACTCCCACCATTTTCTCAGATTCGCGAAGAAGATTATCTGCCAGCTTTCTATAGTGGATGTGAAGCACAGTTAGCTGAAGTTAAAGCGATTCTTGATGCGCCAGGTGCTGCAACATTTGAAAATACAATTGTTGCTTTAGAAAAAAGTGGACAGATGTTGATGCGCACTTTGTTGGTCTTTTTTAATAAATCTTCAAGTGATACAAGCGATGCATTAGATGCAATCGAGGAAGAAATGGCACCAAAACTTGCTGCCCACCAAGATGCCATCAATCTGAACCCTGTTCTCTTTGCGCGCATTAAAAATCTCTACGATAACCGCGAGTCAATTGCTCTCAACAGCGAGGATGCCTGGTTGCTGGAGCGCTACTACAAAGATTTGATTCATGCTGGGGCTCACCTTACGGAATCAGAGCGCGATCGTCTTAAGCAACTCAATGAAGAGCTTTCAAAATTAGAGACTCAGTTTTCAAAAAATGTCTTAGCCGATACAAATGATTTAGCTGTTTTAGTTGAAACTATTGAAGAGCTCGATGGCTTGAGTGAAAATGAGATTGCTTCTGCGGCTTCTGCGGCCAACGATCGTGGCCATGCAGGTAAATGGCTTATCGGCATGGTGAATTTTTCAGGCAATCCAGTTTTGGATTCCTTGACAAATCGCGAACTGCGCCAAAAAATAATGCAGCGGTCACTTCTAAAAGCTAACCGTGACAATAACAATGACAACAAGCCAGTTTTACTGCAAATAGTTAAGTTGCGTGCTGAGCGCGCTAAATTATTTGGCAAGAACACTCATGCCGAGCACGTTATTGCGGTGCAGACTGCCGAACATCCAGACAATGTGCATGCAATGCTTCGTAAAATTGCACCTGCTGCTGTTCGTAACGCCAAAGCTGAAGCCGAAGATCTCAAGAAATCAGCTGGGGCAGAAATCCAAAGTTGGGATTGGGGCTTTTATACCGAACAAGTTCGTCTTGAAAAATACAACATCGATACCAGCAAAATGCGCCCTTACTTTGAACTGGAATCTGTATTAGCTAACGGAATCTTTTTTGCTGC
>CANFUR010000043.1 GCA_947450175.1 Actinomycetota bacterium
AAGCGAGATTCCTTGCCGTCTCTTAATGAGTTAACGAAGATTACGGATTTAGAGACTAATTGGGCTATTTACCTGACTTTATTAGTCAGCGCTTTCCTATTTGGACTAGCTGAAGTCTTGAGAGATAACAGTGCCCAGACTTTGATGCCATCGGTAGTGGATAAAGAAAATCTGGAAACAGCTAATGGGCGAATGTGGTCAGCAGAATCATTGACGAACAGTTTTATTGGTCCGCCTTTAGGATCTTTACTCATAGGCATTGCAATCTTTATTCCATTCTTCTTTGATGCCGCATCTTTCTTTTTTGCCGTTGCACTTATTGCATCACTTAAGGGAAGCTTTAAACCAATTAATGATGATAAGCAGAGAGAGAAAATAAATTTTAAGGCGCAAATCAAAGAAGGGTATGCCTGGTTATGGGCACATCCATTGCTGCGCCCTATGGCAATAATTTTGGGATCCATGAATGGTTTAGGCACCATGGTTGGGGCGGTTTATATTTTATTTGCACAAGAGGTATTGCATACATCAGTTTTCACTTTTGCCGTTCTCGGTACCGCCGGTGCAGTGGGTGGAACAATTGGGGGTCTGCTTGCACCAAAGATTTCTGCAAAGTTGGGAAGTGGCCCTTCGTTAAATCTTGCATTAGCTGCAGCTCCAATCGGTTCATTAGTTATTGGATTAACTTCTTTGTGGCAAGTTGTATGGGTGGTTACAGTTGTCGAATCTTTTGTAGCAATTTTATGGAACACGATTACAGTCTCGCTACGACAAAGTATTATTCCTACGAAACTATTAGGACGCGTTAATAGTGTTTATAGATTTTTTGCTTGGGGATCTATTCCAATTGGAATGTTTCTTGGCGGGGGATTAGTCGCCGTAATGATGCGTTTTCTCTCACGCGAGAGTGCATTGCGAATGCCGTATTTCATCGCGATGGTTCTTGGTCTGCTTTTGTGGGTTTTAGCCGCGCCTCGACTGACAACTGCCAAAATCGAGGCTGCCCGCCAGGCTAGCTAAAAATCACCCCTGTGCAGACCCAAAGACCTCTTTTATTACGAACATCGTTACAAAAGCCACGCTCATGAAAACTACGTGCCTGTTGCATTAACACGCTCATTTCGGGCAGACTCACTCCACCAAAAGCGCCTATGGGGCAGGTCGACTCTCCACAGACGCTTTTACTTATCCCTCGAGGAGGAAAAATGAAGTTAAATCGCAGCGCGAAAATCGCGTTTGCCGTTGCGTCAGTTACAGCACTCGTTCTTGGTGTGGCAGCTCCTGCTGTTGCAGCAACACGTACAACTGTAGTTATCGTAGCTAGCAATGCTTTGACATCACTGAACCCAGGTACACCAGATACAAACTTGGTTACCAACAGTGACGTCGCTTATCTATCAGGTTCAGGATTTACCTATTACGACAATAAGAAAGCTCTTATCCGTAATACAACATTCGGAACTTTCAAAGTTGTAAAGAACTCAAATACAGATTTCCGAGTTCAATACACAGTTAACCCAGGACGTTTGTGGTCAGATGGCACACCAATTACTGGTGAAGATCTTCTACTAAGCCACATCCTTTCAAGCTCAGATTATTCAAAGGCTGCAGGCCTTGGAGATCCAGGTGACACAAAGGTTGTTCCAGCATTTAACGCAGGTGGATACACAGGCGTTTATGACAACTCAATCGTTGGTGAGCCAACACTTTCATCAGATCACATGTCTGTAACACTTCGCTTCAACAAGAAGATTCCAGATTGGGAACTATATGGTCCAGGACCATCACCAGTTCACGCTCTTGTTCTTATGGCTGAAGGAAAGACAAAGCTTGGAACAATTGCTGAAAATGAAGCAGCGCGTGATCGCTTCGTAAAGGCATTCCAAACTAAGGACACAGCCACTCTTAAGAAGATCGGTAAAGTTTGGTCTGAAGATTTCAATATCAACACAATCAACGACAGTACAAACCCATTGCTTCTTGTAAGCAATGGTGGATTCTTGGTTGATTCAGCAGTTGCTGATCAGAGCGTAACTTTAAAGCTCAACCCTAAGTACAACTCAGGTCCAAAGACTTCAGGAATTGAAACAATCGTTTTCAAGTTCATTTCTGATGGAACTGCAGCTGCTCAGGCACTAGCTAACAAGGAAATCGATGTTTACCAGGGTCAACCAACAGCTGACGCAGTTGCTCAGTTGAAGGCGATCAAGGGCGTAACTGTTATCGGTGGCACAAGTGCTTGCTACGAGCACGTAGATCTACGCGTTGGTGTAGCTTCTGGTGAAACAGACACATACAACGGCCCATTTGCCGCATCAAGTGGACAAAAGGGTAAAGACCTTCGTACAGCGTTCTTGCTTGCATACCCTCGTGATGAAATCATCGAGAAGCTAATCAAGCCAATCAACTCAAACGCTGTTGTTGTGAACTCATTGTTCACACTTCCAGATGAGGCTGCATACGCAAAGATTGTTGGACCAAACGGTGTCTCTAAGTACACCGCTGGAACACAGGAAAAGCGCACAGCTACAGCACTTTCATTGGTTAAGAAGTACTACCCATCAGCAAAGGCTGGAAGCGGATCTGTAAAGGTCACACTTCTTTGGGGACAACCTTCTAACCAGCGCCGTGCATCAGAAGCAGCACTTGTAAAGGCAGCACTTGCTAAGGCAGGTTTTGATGTCAATACAACTGGTACTTCAGGATGGTCTGGTCACCTTGGTGAAAGTAAGTTCGATGCACAGTTCTTCGCATGGTGCCCATCAACAGTTACACAGACTGGCACAAATGCAAACTTCCAGAGCGATGGTGGTAATAACTTCCTTGGTTATAACAACCCAGCTCTAGATACAATCTTGCACTCACTAGAAGTGAAGTTGCCAGATTCACAAATCACTGCGAAGTACATTCAGGCAGAGCGTTTGCTTATGGCAGATGCGATTTCTCTACCTATCTTCCAGCACCCCGCTGCAACAGCAGTTAACTCAGATCTAGTCGGTATCAAGCCAGCACCGTTGACACCTAACTTGGTTTGGAACTACTGGGAGTGGCACTACTAAAAACTACGATCTCACGATCTAGTTTTTAGCTATACGTTAAAAAAGTAGACGGCAAGTGGTGCTTGGAAGCGATTCTGAGCACCACTTGCCTTTACTCTTGGCACCGCACGTTCTAGTACGATTCATTAGTTGCACGATTCGAAGGGGACTTAAGAGCACATGCTCGCTTATATCTTTAGACGTCTAGGAATTCTCAGCGTCATCCTTTTCGGATCGAGCTTTATTCTCTATAACTTAGCTGCAATTTCTGGCGATCCTTTGGAGGCGCTACGAACTTCATCTGAACCAAACGCAAAACAGCAGATTTTGGCGCTTACACGTTCATTACAACTAGATGTTCCGCCGCCGCTTCGGTACTTCTTATGGCTCAAAGGAATTTTGGCTGGCTTCACCGGCCACATTGATTTTGGAAAAACACGTGATGCACAATTAGTTTCATCGGCAATTGCAACGGCGATCCCAACAACAATTCGCTTAGTTTTCCTTGCAACAATCACTGCCATTGTTTTAGGTATCACCATTGGAATCGTGACAGCGCTTCGCCAATATAGCCGCTTCGACTACGCCATGACTTTCGTATCATTTTTAATGTTTTCACTTCCAATTTTCTGGGTAGCAGTGCTTCTTAAAGAGTTCCTTGCAATTCAATTTAATAACTTTCTGGCCAACCCACAGATCCCAATCAAATGGACAATTGGACTGAGTATTGCAACTGGAATAATTTGGGCCGCAGTAATTAGCGGTGACCGCAAACGCGTGTGGCAGATATTTGGCGTTGTAGCGGTCGCAAATGCAGCATTATTAACACTACTTAGTGTTACTTCATGGTTTATCAAACCTGGTTTGGGCCCAATCGTGGTCTTTGGCATGTCAATTGGTATCGCATATGGTGTAACTCAGCTTTCCACTGGTCTTCAAAATAAGGCTGCGCTCCGCTCGGCGCAGACCATGGCAGTCATTGCTCTGGTTTTGTATTATCCAAATCAATGGCTATTTGATCACCACGCAGGTTGGCTATTAATTCTGGTCCAACTGGTTGCAACGATTGGTATTGCATTTGCAGTTGGACTTAAATTTGCAAAGATTGACCGCGCTCCAACAATTCGAACTGCAGCTATTACTGGATTCCTTATTGGAATCATTACATTGCTCGATAAGTTTATGCAGACTTGGAATCCGTACATGTCTACAGATGCGGTTAACTTTCGACCAATTCCAACCACGGGCCAAGTGAATTCACTACTAGAGCCAGGTAACTTTTGGTTTACTACATTGGATATTTTAGTTCACATGATATTGCCAACTATCGCCCTTACTTTGATTTCATTTGCGGGATACATTCGTTATTCCCGCGGAACATTGCTAGAAGTTCTTAATCAGGATTACATCCGAACTGCACGTGCAAAAGGCCTTAATGAACGTACGGTCATCATGCGCCATGCTTTCCGAAACACGATGATTCCTTTAACAACAATCATGGTGGTGGACTTTGCTGGCCTCATCGGTGGAGCAATCATCACCGAACGTGTATTTGGTTGGATTGGTATGGGAACTTTGTTTAACAAAGCAATCAACTCTTTTGACCTTAATCTTTTAATGGCGGTGTTTTTTATTACTGCATCCCTATCTGTCCTTGCCAACTTAGTTGCTGACCTTTTGTATTCAGCGCTCGATCCGCGCATCCGCGCAGGGAAGGGGTAAATCATGGCTAGAAAGAATAAAAAAGCTGTTGAGACCACAACTCAAGATGGCGGCGAAAACGCAATCTTTAACAAAGAGACTGAAGGTTTGAGCCAGGGTCAAATTGTTTTGCGACGATTTGTTCGACACCGCGGTGCTATGACCTCACTGTTTGTCATCATCGGTTTAATTCTCTTTGTCTTTAGTGCACTTGATCAAAAAATTGGACCGATTAAAGTTCCAGGTTGGTGGCACTACAACACTGAAGATCTGCCTGAACTTCGTTCTGACGGTTGTAAAGAAGGGTTAGTTGGTTGCCCAACATTTTCACTGCGCCCCAAGTTTTTAGGTGGTGCTGGATTTGGTTTAGGAGAACACCCATTTGGTCAGGATGACATCGGACGTGACTATTTTGCACTTGTGATGCGCGGAGCACAGCGGTCGATCATGGTTATGTTTGTTATTGGAATTATTGGTGGAACTCTCGGAACAATTATTGGAGCTATCTCTGGCTTCTACCGAGGCTGGATTGATGCAGTGCTTATGCGCTTTACTGACTTCATCATCACAATTCCAGCAATCATCATCGGTTCAGTTGTGGGTTACCACTTCGGCAACCTTGGCGTTGGATTCCTAGCCTTTTACCTTGGTTTATTTGCATGGACGGGGCTTTCACGCCTTGTTCGCGGTGAATTCTTGACCCTTCGCGAACGTGAATTCGTTGATGCGGCTCGAGTTGCTGGAGCAAGTAATCGCCGCATTATCTTTAAGCACATCCTGCCTAACGCAGTAGGTGTAATCATTGTTTCTGTAACTTTGTTGATGTCAGGTGCGATCTTGCTTGAAACTGCCCTGTCTTATCTTGGCTTTGGTGTTGTTGCCCCCGATGTTTCTTTAGGCTTGCTCATTAGCCAGTACCAAGATTCATTTACAACACGTCCTTGGTTGTTCTGGTACCCAGGTTTGTTCATCATCACTATCGCGTTGAGTATTAACTTTATTGGTGATGGTCTGCGCGACGCTTTTGATCCACGTCAGCGTCGTCGAATTACAAAGAAAGAACGTGAAAGCGCCAAAGTAGTTACAAAGGCTGGTGCTTAAAAATGGTAGATATTAAAAACGATTCCCAACACGCAGCTAATAATCAAAATGAGCAACCCATTTTTATTCGTAACAACGCTGCTGTCACAACCATTCGTACTTCCAGAATCTCGAAAACTCTTAAGTCGCATGATGGCAAGGTAAGCCGCAGCACCACTATGAGTTCTAGGACTATCACCCGGACGAATAAGTCCATCGATTCCGATATCCATTCCCTTGATCTCGCTGGGATGGATAGTTCTGCTGTGATAGCGACCAGGAGCGGGAGCAGCCCACGCATAAATAACTTTGCTTCCAACTTGAATGCTCATGGTGTATTTGGCGTCGATACTTTCAACGCGCTGCCAACCCACAGTGATTTGATCAAATGGATTAGTGATTCTAATTCCCTCATCAAAGAGTTCGACCTTTGGTCTGTGCAGAATCAAGTAGCTCAGGGTTGCTGCGAAGACGCCCCAGATTGCTGCACTGATGCATCCATGGGCATCACTAGTGAAGAAAGTTTGAATAACCATAATCGCGATAACACTGTAGGCAACGAAAGCAGCAAAAACGCTGCTGCGGGGCCTGAAGATATCGACGTTACTCACGCACCAATCTTGTCACAGAAGGTGGAGGCATCACATGTCTGAGCAAGTCTTAAAGATCAGTGATTTCAACGTTGATTTCTGGGTAGATGGTGTTTGGTATCCAGCAGTAATTGATATGAACCTAGAACTTAACGCGGGCAAAGTAACTGCCATCGTGGGTGAATCAGGTTCTGGTAAATCAACAACTGCCCTTGGTTTGATGTCGCTGCTTGCATCTAATGCGCGCATGTCAGGAAGTGTTCAAGTTAAGCAAGAAGAAATGCTCAATGCTAACGCTTCAACTTTGCGCAAATTCCGTGGCCGTGAAGTTGCCTATATTTTCCAAGAGCCAATGACTGCCCTAAACCCTGTCTACACAATTGGTTTTCAGATCATCGAAACTTTGCGTAATCACTTTGATATGGGCCCAACACAGGCACATGCACGCGCCTTAGAACTTATTACTTTGGTGGATATTCCAGATCCAGAGAAATCTATTAATAAATATCCTCACCAACTTTCAGGTGGACAGCGCCAGCGCGCGATGATCGCCCAAGCCCTTGCTTGCGATCCAGGTTTGCTAGTTGCTGATGAGCCAACGACTGCTCTGGATGTAACCGTTCAGGCCGAAATCCTTGACTTGATGCGCGGATTGAAAGATAAGTTAAATTCTGCAATTTTGTTGATTACTCACGACATGGGTGTCGTTGCCGATATGGCTGATGAAATCTTGGTTATGAAAGATGGAATCACTGTAGAGCACGGCACTGCAGACCAAATCTTTAATAAACCTCAACATCCTTATACGCAACAACTTCTAGGCGCCGTGCCAAAGTTAGGTTCAACAAAAAAGCGTACATTGCCATATTCAGAAAACACCAAACCAGCTCCAGTCTTAAAGCTGACTGATGTAACAATTGAATATCCAAAACGCGGCCGTATTCCGGCATTTACCGCGGTTAAAAACTTTAACCTTGAAATCTACCCAGGTGAAATCGTTGGCCTTGTTGGAGAATCTGGTTCTGGTAAAACTACTGTGGGCCGTGCTGCAATTGGATTGATTCCAATCAAGGGCGGCACTATCGATATCGTTGGTAAAGATATTAGTCATGCAACTCAAAAGGATTTATCGTCAATTCGACGCCATACCGGAATCGTTTTCCAAGATCCAGCTTCATCTTTAAATCCACGGCTTCCAATTGGTGAGTCCATCGGCGAGCCAATCTTTTTAGCAAAAATCGCAAAGGGTGACGCTTTGGCGCACATGATTGAAGATTTATTAGATCAAGTAGAACTTCCACGCAGTTATCGCAACCGCTATCCGCACGAACTTTCAGGTGGACAGCGCCAACGTGTAGGTATCGCTCGTGCTTTGGCGCTAACGCCAGATCTATTGATTGCCGATGAACCAACCTCGGCTCTTGAT
Source organism: Actinomycetota bacterium (assembly GCA_947450175.1). Lineage (GTDB taxonomy): Bacteria > Actinomycetota > Actinomycetes > Nanopelagicales > Nanopelagicaceae > Planktophila. Next base: position 7,836 of record CANFUR010000043.1, read on the forward strand.
GTGTCTGTGCAGGCTCGCTTCCTTGATTTACTACAAGAGCTTCAAGAGAAGTTGAAGTTTGCCTGTCTTTTCATCAGCCACGATCTAGCAGTTGTAGACATCCTGTCTCATCGAATTGCCGTGATGCAAAATGGTTTATTAGTTGAAGAAGGCGATCGCGACGCTATTTTGCTTAACCCTAAAAATGATTACACAAAGCGTTTGATTTCAGCTGTTCCTGTACCAGATCCTGCAGAACAGCGTATTCGTCGTGAAGCTCGACTAGCCGCTAAGAAGTAGTAGATCCTGATGGATCTAGAACTTTTGGTTTACGGACTCGATCTAGTTTCAACTTTTGCTTTTGCATTAGTTGGTGCCCGTGTAGCTGCTAACAAAGGTCTTGATTACGGCGGCATCTTGCTGATTGCCGCAATCGCATCAATCTCGGGTGGAACTCTGCGCAATATTTTTATGGGTCAGCGCCCACCCTGGATTTTGCATCCGTGGCTATTTTTCCCGATTATTGCTGCGGTCTTAATTACGATTGCAATCGGTAAAAAACAAGAAGTAGGTCGATTTGCATTGTCGCTAGATACCTTAGGTCTTGGTGTTGCAACAGTTTCAAGTGCCCAGTTCGCACTGACTCACGGTGCGCCTTTTCTAGCTGCCCTTGTTTTAGCAATTGTTGGAGCAGTGTCAGGGGGATTGCTTCGAGATATTTTGTGCCAAGTTCAACCCGTTCTATTACATCGTGAAACCATAGGAACAAGTGCGATGGCTGGTGCACTTGTTTATTTACTTCTAGCTAAATTCACTATCAATGAGTTAGCTGCAGCAATTATTTCAGGGCTCAGTGTTGTATTGGTGCGCGAAGTTTCGATTAAATTGAATTGGAATTTGCCGAAGGTGGTGTCACGATGAATGAAGATCTAGATCTCACAATGTACGCAGATGGTGCAGCGCTAGTCAGTGCCACGGTGATGGAAGCGTTAGAGATTATTTGGATGCACCTAGCTGAAAAAGGTGCATGCCACATTGCCTTGACCGGCGGAACTTTAGGTGGCCAATTTGCCCAAGCCCTAGTTGAAAAACTCAATACCAGTGCCAAAGATTTAAAAGGTTTGCATATCTGGTTTAGCGATGAACGTTTTGATTCTGCAGATAGCCCACTGCGTAATTCACAACCTGTGCGCACTGGACTTACAAATCCATCGGTCATAGTGCATGAAGTTAAATCAACTAATGATGGCGTAAATGTCATGGAGGCAGCTGCTGCTTATGACGCCGAACTTGAAAAAATAACCATGGATATTTGTATTTTAGGCCTAGGCCCAGATGGTCATGTAGCATCCCTTTTCCCTAATCATTGGGACGCAACAATTATGGGCAAAGCTATTCCTATTACTGATTCACCAAAGCCACCACCACAACGAGTTTCTTTCTCAATGGATTTTATTAATACATCTGATCAAGTGTGGATCATCGCAACTGGTGAAGCTAAAGCCACAGCAGTTACACAGATTCTTGAGGCAGACCTCTCAATTCCTGCGGGCCATGTAATGGCGGGGCAATTAACTCGATTAATCGTTGATGCCGAGGCCTTTTTCGCAGAATAAGTAGCACCGAGTAGACTGAGCCCATGGAGAGCACAGTTAACTTTGCAATGGTCGGTTTGGGCCGTATGGGTGCCAATATCGTTCGTCGATTAGCACAATCAGGAATCACATCAGTTGTACACGATGTCAGCCCCGATGCAATCAAAACCCTTGCTAGTGAAGGCTTCACACCGGCAGCTGATTTAAAAGCGTTGGCCGCAGCCCTTGCAACTCCTCGCACCGTTTGGATCATGGTTCCAGCCGCAGTTACTGATTCAACAATTGATGCAGTTGCCGAACACTTATCAGCTGGCGACACCATCATCGATGGCGGAAACTCGTATTATAAAAACGATGTTGTTAATGCAAAGAAGTTGGCCGACAAAGGAATTAATTTTGTAGACGTTGGAACAAGTGGTGGCGTATATGGCCTAGAACGTGGCTATAGCTTGATGATTGGTGGAGATGCAAAGGTTGTGGCCTCCCTTGATCCAATCTTTAAAGCCTTAACCCCAGGAGTCGAAGCCGCCGATCGCACACCAGGGCGCAGCGGTACTCCAACTCAGAGCGAATATGGATATCTACATTGCGGCCCAGCCGGTGCTGGTCACTTTGTGAAGATGGTTCACAACGGAATTGAATACGGAATGATGGCCGCATTTGCTGAAGGCCTTGCAATCTTTGATGCCGCAGATGGCATGGACCCGGCTTATGAATTAAATATCCCAGAAATTACCGAAACCTGGCGGCGCGGAAGTGTTGTTGCTTCATGGCTCTTAGATCTAACTGCCCAGGCTCTGCAAGAGAGCAAAGAGCTATCTGAATATTCAACTGAAGTCAGCGATAGCGGTGAAGGTCGCTGGACAGTGCAAGCCGCACTAGAGGCGGGAATACCTGCACATGTGTTGAGTGCATCTTTGTACTCACGTTTTGCATCCCGCGGAAATGATGATTTTGCTAACCGGGCATTAAGTGCCATGCGCTATAAATTTGGCGGTCACAACGAGAAGCCGAAAGGTAAATAGTTGAAGCGTGCCGATGTGCTGGTGCTCTTTGGAGCCACCGGAGATTTAGCCAAGAAGAAATTATTTCCAGCCCTCTATGAAATGCAAGAAGCGGGCGAGTTAGAGATCCCGGTCTTTGCGGTGGCATCAACTAAATGGAGCCAGGAAAAGTTCAAAGAAATAGTTGAAAAATCTATCCGCGATCGCAATGAGGTTTTAGGCCAGATTGTTGATGAGCGAGTACTAAAAAGCTTGCTCGAAGAGATGCAGCTTGTCGTAGGTGACTACAAGGAACCTTCTACTTTTGAGGATCTCCATAAAGCGCTAGCCGGCTTTGAACTACCAGTGGTTTATTTAGCTATTGCTCCAAACATGTTTGCCGATGTGACTAAAGGTCTCAATGCCGTTGGCCTGACTGAAAGCGCACGAGTCGTTGTTGAGAAACCATTTGGCCGTGACTTAGCTTCGGCAATCGCCTTAGATGATTCTTTGAAAAAGCTTTTG
>CANFUR010000044.1 GCA_947450175.1 Actinomycetota bacterium
GGCCAGAAGCCTTAGTAGTAGTGCGAATGCTTGAACTTTGACCATGCTTTGCATGGAGTGTCATAGCGCATCGTGATGTAGCGAATTCCCCAGCGAATCTGTGTTACTGGATTAGTGCGCCAATCCGTTGCAACCACATTCATTTTTTCGGCCGGTAAGGCTTGGGCAATTCCATGGGCGCCAGAACGATAGTTGTGAGCCTTGTAGTTCCAGTGACTCTCTTTAGTCCAAAGCGAGTTCAGACATGAATACTGAGTTTGATCAAAGCCATACTCCTCGGTCAAAATCGCTTGAGCTACTTTGCGAGCGCCGATCTGAGTGCGAGCCATTTCAACTTGAACGCTAATTGCTGAGACCAGAGCTAAGTCCGACGAGAACATCGCTCCCACTGGTGTGGCCGCTAATTCGATAGAGCCGTATAAAGCGGCTGCGCTATCGATGGGATTGATGGCAGCTGCAATTGCGCTTGTGTCACCGTCGATCTCAACGTGAGAGGTCATAGGAAATTCCAGACCGTAGGCGCTAGGTAGGGCAGAGGTTAAAAAGAGCATGGCGGCAACAACGCCCCAAATTCCAATCGTTTTGGTTTTGATCTTCATTCTTTCTACTCCCTTCCACACATCCGAATCCCTTGCCCGCGAGCCATCAGCCTCGATTTAAGGCTTCATAACTAACGGGGAATGGCTTTAGGGTGTCGTGTAGCTCCGACATGGGCAAACTCAAACCCGCGCGAGCCGTGAATTCTCAGGATTCTAAAAGCTGTAGGCGAAGTAAAACCGCAGGTCATTAAGGCAAATGTCCGAATTGCACCAAATGTGACTGTGATTTTGTTTTAGCCGGAAATCGGCCCTTCTAGCATCTCGGTTACAAGGGCTGCGATTGGCGAGCGCTCGCTGCGAGTCAAGGTTACGTGGGCAAAGAGTGGATGGCCCTTTAATGTTTCAACGACTGCGACTACTCCATCATGGCGACCGACCCGCAGGTTGTCGCGTTGGCCAACATCGTGAGTTAGAACTACTCGGGAGGCCGTTCCAATTCTAGAAAGCACCGTAAGAAGCACGCCCCGCTCTAAGGATTGAGCCTCATCGACGATAACAAAAGAGTCATGAAGTGATCGGCCGCGAATATGCGTCAGAGGCAAAACTTCAATCAAGCCCCGATCAACTATTTCATCGATAACCGGTTGGCTCACAAGAGCTCCCAAGGTATCGAAAACTGCCTGAGCCCACGGCGACATTTTTTCGCCTTCGCTGCCTGGTAAGTAACCCAACTCTTGGCCGCCAACTGGATATAGAGGGCGGAAAATTACGACCTTTTTGTGAATGCGCTTTTCCATAACTGCTTCAAGACCTGCGCATAGAGCTAGGGCTGACTTTCCGGTTCCTGCACGTCCGCCCATAGAAACGATTCCGATTGAATCATCAAGAAGAAGGTCAAGAGCGATGCGTTGTTCGGCGCTGCGACCATGCAAACCAAAAGCTGATCGGTCTCCGCGGATTAACTGCAGCTGTTTTTCGGCAGTGACTCTGGCCAGTGCGCTTCCGCGATCGGAGTGCAAAACAATCCCAGTATGAATAGGAAGTTCGTGGGCAGCTTCATGATCGGCGCGATCTGATGAGTACAGATCATCGATAACTCCAGAGCCAACGGTGAGTTCTACGATTCCAGTCCAACCGCTATTAGCGACAAGTTCGGCCAAGTATTCCTGAGCTTCAACGCCAACCGAGGAAGCTTTAACGCGAAGAGGTAAATCTTTAGAAACTAGAACAACGTTCTTGCCATCTGACATTAAGTTCTTGGCAATAGCCAGGATGCGAGTGTCATTGGTGCCATCTCGCAAAAAGCCATGGGGCAATGTTGAAAGATCAGTGTGGTTGAGTTCTACAGAAAGGGTTCCACCCTCAGGGGTAAGAGTCAGAGGTTGATCTAGTCGGCCATGGGTAATTCGTAAATCATCGAGGGCGCGAAGGGCAGCTCGGGCAAAATAGCCAAGCTCTGGGTGATCACGTTTAGTCTCAAGTTCGCCAATAACGGCAATAGGAATGATGACTTCGTGCTCGGCAAATCTGTGCAGGGCGCCAGGATCAGCTAATAAAACGCTGGTATCTAATACAAAAGTCTTTCTAGAGCTTTGACTCTTATCAGCCAATGGCTGGACTCCTCATTTTTAGTTGTACTAGTGGGGGTTGCTTTGGATATGAAAAAGATAGAACTATAAGTGGCCAACTCTGTGGCAACACGCGCTTTGAAAAAGTTAAATCTTGTCGAAGTTTTTGGGGAAAATCTCAACTGCCGAAACGGCGTTGGCGCAAAGAGTATGCACGTAGGGCACGCAAAAAATCTACGCGACGGAAATCTGGCCAGTAGGCCTCACAAAAATAGAACTCAGACAGCGCGCTTTGCCACAAAAGGAATCCACCGAGGCGTTGTTCACCCGATGTGCGGATTAGTAGTTCAGGATCTGGCTGGCCTGCTGTATATAAATACTTAGAAATATCTTCAGTTGTTAATTTCTCTTTGGCTTGATCTAAAGAGTGGCCTGACTTTTCCTCTTCACCCAGGTATGACTTAACAGCATCAACTATTTCTCGTCGACCGCCATAGCTAATTGCAACGTTTACCTCAACACCATCTTTACGTATTGGCTTTAAGCCAGCTAATTTCTCGTAAAGCCACGGTGGCAAGAGATCTAGCGCGCCGACGGCTTTAATATTCCAGCGACCAGTTGCCGCTAGCTCATCCACGGTGTCACCAATAATTTTTAATAACTCTTCAATCTCATCCGGGCTTCTTTTGAAGTTATCTGTTGAAAGCAACCATAAGGTCACAACCCTAACTTCTGCATCGTCACACCAACCCAAAAACTCAATAATTTTATTAGCTCCAGCTTTGTGACCATTGGGATCAACGTTGCTGGGATTTGCTTTTGCCCATCGGCGATTTCCATCCAGGATTACACCAACATGATGTGGGGTCTTAGTGAAATCAAGTGCTCGAACTAAGCGCCTCTCATAGAGTGGGTAGAGCAGTGACTTAATGAGTTTACGAATAGCGGCGCGCAACTCGGCGTTCCGCAATCAGTGAGGCAACTGGAAGAGTTCCAGCAAGAATAAAAAAGAGAAGGTTTTTCAAGGAAAGATGGGCCTTTAAACCAAAGTTAATCGCGGCTAATACATAAAGTGGATACGTATAACCGTGGACTATAGGAATCCAGGTAAGGCTTGAAGCTAATGAATCATTGTGGAGTAAATGTTTGACTGGCAGTTCGACGAACCACAGCAATAAAGACATGATTCCCGAAAATACGGCCATAACTCGATAACGCTTAATTGTTCCGCTCATGGGTTAACTCTACGGCGATAGAAGGGAAGGTAAAGCACCACGCCTGCCATAAGCCACCAGATCACCACATACGACAAATGCTGCCAGTAATAGCCTGGAATTCGAGAGCTCATCTTCTCTGGGGTGGGCCGTTGTCGAATTAATTTCTCACCCTGATGAGATTCAGATGATGCCATTACATATCCATCAAAGAGATCTAGATCTGTTAGCCCCACAATGACTGAACTATCAAGACGTGAAATTACGCCATCAGTATTTTGTGAATGGTCGCTGCTTTGGTGGGCAAGAAGTTGCCCTTGGATATCTATAACCATGGCCTGGGAAATATCGGGATTTAATAATTTTTCTGACCAAAGTCCGCGAACAATCAAAATTCCTTTATTGGTTCCTACCTGAAGTAAACCAACTTCCCAATCCCTAACGGCGCCGTTGCCATCAACTTGGTTAGGGGCTTTGAAATCAGCAACATAGTGGCCAGAGACTTTGACCACGCGATTGATAGCTTCGGCTGGCACTGCCTGACGTGCTTTAGTAATAGTTTCAAGAGGTACAACCGCATAATCAACAAATGTGTACGTAACTGAACTTTCTTTTAACGCCTTAGCTCTATCTAACTGCCATAAACCCAAACCAAAAAAAATAGCAGCAATTGTTAAGACTGCAACACCTTGAGTGAGCTTTGAAGCTAAAGAACTACTGGTCGGTGCTGTCATCGCTTCGATCAATGCCCATAAACCGCTTATAAAAACTACGCATTAAGAAAACTACTGCGATAATTAAGATGGCAATCGTGAGTGATCCCGCAGCACCTACCTCATAATTTTTTTGCATGGCATAATCATTGCATGCAATCAGATGCTCAGTTCTCCTACAACGACAGATATGGCGTGCGCCCGGCTAATCGCTGGGTTGCTCCAGCGCTCGTTTTTGGAATTCTGGGAATCAGTTGGCTGACATGGGCAGGGCTCCATCATTCAAATCCCAATATCCGTGCATCCATTATTTCTTTTACTGCCACCACTGATCGCCAGATATCTCTGCGATATGAAGTTATTCGCAAAGATAAAAATCAACCCATCGTTTGCACCTTGGTTGCACGTGACTACGATAAAAATGTTGTCGGACAGATTGAAGATGAAATTGCCCCTGGCCTATCAGCGTTGCAACAAATCACTGCTATTCCTACGCGTAGTCAGGCGGTAAATGCCGATGTGGTTGCCTGCCGAATTAAATAAGTTGTAGGCCACCATACCCACCTAGTACCTTTACGCCTTATGAGCACACAGACTTGGCTAACGCAGGAAGCTGCCGACCGTTTGCGTGCCGAATTAGAAAATCTCGAAGGTCCTGGTCGCAAAGAAGTAACTGCCAAGATCGAAGCGGCACGCGCTGAAGGTGACTTAAAAGAAAATGGCGGCTATCACGCAGCGCGCGATGAGCAAGGCAAAATGGAAGCGCGCATCCGTCAGTTAAAGCAGATGCTTGAAAACGCTCACATTGGAACTCCCCCAGCAATTGCCGATGGAAAAGTTGGCGCAGGAATGGTTGTTACCGCCGAAATCGCTGGCGATGAAATGAAATTCTTACTTGGTTCACGCGAAATTTCTTCGGGTGATCTAGATGTTTATAGTGAAAAATCACCATTGGGTGAAGCAGTCATGGGTGCTGAAATCGGAGCTACCGTTTCTTACACCGCGCCTAATGGCCGTGAAATAATAGTAGTTATTAAATCCGCTGAGTTTTATAGCTAATTAGAAGAGTTTTTATATTTTCTAACGCTTAACGGTACAAAAATCACCATAATTAAAATCATATAAAAAATTGATGTAGTTAATGGGTGCTGGCTTGGGAATGAATTAGCTGTTGCACCAAATTGGTTTTGGAGTCCAAAGAGTTGCCGGCATGCTGCCACCATTGTTGATACCGGGTTCCATTCAGCCACATATTGCAGCGCTTTTGGCATACCTGTTGTTGGTGCAAATGCGTTAGAAAGAAAAGTCATGGGGAAAGTAATTAAGAAACTTACATTTTGAACTGTTCGAGCATCTTTAACTGCAAGGCCTGCATAAATTCCAGTCCATGACAAGGCGTAACCAAAGAGAAGAAGGAATACGAAGGCACTAAAGACAGATAAAACACTTGCCGTTGGGCGCCACCCCACTGCAAAACCAGCAGCTGCCATAACAACTAGCACCAAAATGTTAAGCAGTGAATCTCCTAATGTACGTCCAACCACTAACGCTGACCGCGCGATGGGTAGAGATCTGAAACGATCAATTAAACCTTTTTTCATATCTTCAGCTAAACCAGATGCAGTTGCCGCCAAAGTAAATGCCACGGTCTGAACAAAGATTCCTGGCATCAACAATTGAACGTATCCGCCTGGCTGGCCCGTAGAAATTGAGCCACCAAATACAAAGCGAAATAGAAGCACAAACATGACGGGTTGAATTGTTGAAAAGATCAGCACTTCTGGCACGCGAGCCAACTGCAACAGTTGACGCTTTGTAATAATTAAGGAGTCCGTGATTGCGTTTTTCATGCTTTGACCTCTTCTTCTGCCACGTGGCCAGTTAAAGATAAGAAAACATCATCAAGAGATGGACGCTTAAGACCAATATCGAGCGGATGTATCTTGGCTTCATCGAGCGCGCGAAGTGCATCCATTAGGGCAATAGAACCAGTAGTAACAGGGGCTGAAATAGTTCGAACATCGGTATGTGTTGCGGTTCCGCTGATTCGGGCAATAATTTCTTGTGCCTTTGTAATATCAGCATTTTCAACAGTTATCTCTAGACGTTCTCCACCCACCTGCTTTTTTAAAGCATCCGATGTTCCGCGCGCAATAACTTTTCCGTGATCAATAACTGCAATCTCATCGGCCAACTGATCGGCTTCTTCTAAATACTGAGTTGTTAGCAAAAGAGTCACTCCACCTTTTACCAACTCTTGAATAACTTCCCACATTTCTTGGCGACCACGTGGATCTAGTCCAGTGGTGGGTTCGTCAAGAAATAAAACTTTTGGTTGGACGATAAGTGATGCCGCTAAATCTAAACGACGACGCATTCCACCTGAATACGTTTTGATAGGGCGACGAGCGCTTTCAGTTAATGAAAATCTTTCCAGCAAATCCTCAGCCCGCTTTATGGATGCCGCTTTCCCTAAATGATACAAACGGCCAAACATCACCAAGTTATCCCAGCCCGTTAATGTTTCATCAACAGCTGCATACTGACCAGATAAACCAATAAGTTCGCGAACTTTATCTGGATGCTTAATTACATCGACTCCTGAAACTGTTGCACTACCTGAATCAGGTTTTAATAAAGTTGCGAGTATTCTCACAGTTGTTGTTTTGCCTGCGCCGTTTGGTCCTAATACGCTTAAAACTGTGCCTTCTTCAACATCTATAGATAAATCATCTAGGGCTTTAACCTCACCATTGCGATAGGTCTTGACTAGGTTCTGGGCAATAATTGATTTCACACGGTAACCTTACCCACATGACTAAAAATCCACCTCTTAACGCATCTGCAAAGGCCCATACCCACAAGGAAATCATGATCATCCTGGGCGGCCTTATGACTGGAATGCTCCTTGCAGCCCTTGACCAAACAATCGTTTCGACTGCGCTCAAAAATATTGTTGAAGAATTTAATGGTCTCAACCACTACACATGGGTTGTAACGGCTTACCTTCTAACTTCAACTGCATCAACTCCGCTGTACGGAAAGATTTCAGATATCTACGGTCGCCGTGTTGTATTCCAATTTGCGATTATTACATTCTTATTAGGGTCATTCCTCGCAGGTGCTTCACAAAACATGACACAGTTGATTGCAACCCGTGCGCTGCAAGGTCTTGGTGCTGGTGGTTTGATGGCGTTAACTTTCGTAATCATTGGAGACATCGTTCCTCCACGTGATCGAGGTAAGTACCAAGGTTATTTTGGTGCAGTCTGGGGTTTGTCTTCAGTTGCCGGCCCGCTGCTCGGTGGATTCTTCTCAGATCACCACACAATTTTAGGCGTTACCGGATGGCGTTGGATTTTCTACATCAACCTACCTATCGGAATTGCTTCTCTTATTATTACTTCAGCAGTCCTTCATATTCCTAAAGTTAAGCGCGATCACTCAATTGACTATTTAGGCGCAGTTTTGATGGTTCTCTCTGTTTGTTTGATTCTGCTTTCAGTATCGATCTATGGTCCAGAATATGGTTGGGCTGATAGCCGCACGCTTTCATATGCAGTAGGCGGAGTATTGCTGGCTGTTGTCTTCTTATATTGGGAAGGCCAAGCTAAAGAGCCAATCCTGCCTCTGCACCTTTTCAAGAACCATACTTTTTCAATTACATCTCTACTAGGTGGCGTAATCGGTGCCGGTATGTTTGGTGCAATCGTTATGTTGCCTCTTTACTTCCAGGTAGTTAAGGGCTATTCAGCCACTTCAGCTGGGCTTAAATTAATTCCACTCATGCTTGGAATTGTCTCTACTTCAATTGTCTCTGGAAAAATGATTTCAAAGCACGGTCATTACAAGCGCTTCCCAATCATGGGCACTGCGCTTATGACTGTTGGAATTTTGCTGATGACTCGTTTGCAAATTGATACGCCTTATTGGCAGATTTCAATTTACGCAATCATGGTTGGTGCAGGCCTTGGTCTTTCAATGCAGACCATAGTTATTGCCCTTCAAAACTCAGTTGAATTCAAAGATATGGGCGTTGCAACTAGTTCAAATACTTTCTTCCGCTCCCTTGGTTCAGTCTTTGGAACCGCGATATTTGGCAGTATTTTGACTAACCGTGTTGCTCACTACATGGCTTCAGGTTTTGGTGATTTAGCTAAAACTAATCCAAGTGCACTTGCTGGCTTTGATACTTCTAAGTTGGCTAGCCTGACAAATAACACAGCAGTGTTACAGACTTTCCCACCAGTCATTAAGAACACTGCATTAGAGGCTTTCGTGAACTCATTCCACGTCGTTTTCTATGCAGCAGCCCCAGTTACGTTGTTGGGTTTGCTTCTTGCATTCATGTTGCGTGAGACTCCACTTCGTACATCAGAGGATTACGCCGCAGCGCGTGAAGATGCAGCGGGCGAATCACTTGGTTAATGCAATCTCCATTTAAGGATCTGCCGCGAGAAGTTTCCATACTTGTCGCGGCATCCTTTTTTGTTGCCGTAGGTTTTGGAATCGTATTACCTGCGATCCCCGTCTTTGCTAAATCTTTCGGCGTCAGCAATACAGCCATTGGATTAGTGGTTTCCTCATTTGCAATTGTTCGCTTCGCTTCAGGATTAATCTCTGGAAAGTTAGTTGATTTATTTGGTGAGAGAATAGTTTTCTCATCTGGTGTTGTTATGGTTGCAGTTTTCACGTTTTTGGCAGGTCTGTCGAATAGCTACAACCAACTACTCATCTTTAGATCAGCTGGCGGTCTTGGTTCTTCAATGTTTTCTGTTGCTGCCGGCTCAGTAATTATGCGATCTGTCGATGACGAGCACCGAGGAAGGGCACAGTCGGTTTATAACGGTGCATTTTTACTTGGTGGAATTTCTGGACCAGCAATAGGTGGATTGCTATCAACAATCTCACTTCGTGCCCCCTTCTTTTCATATTCAGTAATGCTTTTAGCATCAGGTACTGTCGCTTTCTTATTTTTAAAAGGTGAGCACATTGGAAAGAAAGTTAAGGGATTACAAACCACCAACCACACCACAATTCGTGAAGCTCTAGCTATGAAGCCTTATCGAATTGCATTAGTTATTGCATTCCTTGCCAATTGGGTCATCTTCGGCATGCGCTCTTCAATATTGCCTATCTTTGTAACGCAAGAACTACATTCAACAACTGCAGTAGTTGGCTTTGGTTTTACTATAAGCGCGATATTCCAAGGTCTTCTACTTATGCGTGCTGGTCGCTTATCTGATCAGCAAGGCCGCCGGTTAGCTGCTGTTATTGGCTCATCAGTGGTTTTAATTGGCGTCATTTTTTTAGCTTTGGCGGTGCACCCATGGATGTATTTGGCAGCGATGGCCATTATTGGAATAGGTGGGGCATATTTATCAACTACACCTGCCAGCATCGTCGGAGATGTTATTCACGGTAAAGGTGGACAGGTGATTGCTGTTTTCCAAATGGCAGGAGATGCAGGGATGATGGTCGGTCCAATTATTATTGGGTGGTTATCAGATCTTTATTCTTATCGAACTGCATTTGCTGTTTCGGGAGTTGCATTTAGTATCGCCGTGATTCTTTCAACTCGAATTCCAGAGACTAGAAATGTAGAAGAGCCCCAGGATATTAACCTGAGGCCCTTCGAACAGTTGGATTAGTTAATTGTCGTTACGCAAGATTGAAAGCAGACGCAAAACTTCTAGATAGAGCCACACAATCGTGACCATCAATCCAAAAGCTGCACGCCATGATTCAGCTTGAGGCGCTCCTGCATTGATTCCCTTTTGAATTTGATCAAAATCTAGAATCAAGAAGAAGCTAGCAAGAACCATTCCACCAGCAGCCATAATTAAACCAAAGCCACCAACGCTATAGATGCTTGCACCAAAGAATGAACCAATGAATGAAAGCAAACCTAAAACTAGGTACCCGATCAATGCCGTCATCAACACCTTAGTGAACTTAGGTGTTACACGAATGCGTCCGCTCTTATAAGCAAACAACATTCCAGTAAATGCACAGATTGTCACGATTACAGCTTGGCTAACAATGCCTGAGTAAGCAGAGTTGTAAATATTGCTGATTGTTCCAAGAGCTAAACCTTCAAGAGCAGCATATGCAATTGCTAAAGCCGGCTTAACGGTTTTGCTGAAGCTATTAATCATTGCAAGCACAAAACCACCAAATACGCCTAGCATCATTGCACCAGCGCCAAGGTTAAGTGTCCATGAAACTGCGCCTACGGCAACAAGAACTGCAAATAAAATTCCTGTACGAGTGACTACATCGTCAATCGTCATGCGACCAGTTCGCATCGACGATGCAGCTGGGGCGTTGTAAAGATCTTCCATCGCTGCTGGGTCTGAGTTAATTGTGCTCGGATCAAATGCAGCGTATCCACGCTGATTAAACGCCCGTCCTAAAACAGGGTTTGAACTGCGCATATCTTTTCTCTCCTTTTGTAGTGCCGCCAGAACTTCTGGCAGTTGCTATATGTAACAAGGGGTGAATCTAGAAGATTCCCGTGCCCCGAGTGGGGGTCGAACCCACACTGGGAGGATTTTAAGTCCTCTGCCTCTGCCATTGGGCTATCGGGGCCACGTGCAAGGGGTAAATCTACCCTGCTTTTCTTATTACTTTATCCA
>CANFUR010000045.1 GCA_947450175.1 Actinomycetota bacterium
GTGTGAACCCGGTTCAGTTTTAATGACCGATGGTTCACCAAGAAATGGTGCCTCTTTAGAAGCGCTAGCGAACTTTGAAGAAAACTCACCGAAAACTAAGTGTTGAGAACGGTTTTCAATCAAGTTAAGCGTTGCAATATCCCAAAATGCTGTTGAACCACCATTACCAAGAATTACTTCGTAACCTTCTGGCAGATTAAATAGTGAATGCAGACCATCGCGAACGCGCTTTACAACATTCTTTACTGGCTTTTGTCTGTGCGAAGTTCCAAGAATCGATGTGCCGCTTGCAGCAAGTGTGGCTAATGCCTCTGGGCGAATCTTTGACGGCCCACAACCAAAACGTCCATCAATCGGTTTTAATTCTGCAGGAATAATGATTTCTACGCTCATAAGCTAAGCCTACGGGTAGTACCTATTCAACTCCCAATCGCCATCTGTGTTACCTCTCTCATAGCGCAAGCGATCATGTAATCGTGAATAACGCCCTTGCCAAAATTCAATGGTTAACGGTTTCACACGAAAACCGCCCCAATGTGTAGGACAAGGAACGATTGTTCCTTCTGGCCACTTCTTTGCTGCGCCTTCATAGCGCTGCTCTAACTCTTCACGCGAAGCAAGTGGTGATGATTGATGACTTGCCCAAGCTCCAATTTGAGAACCCCAAGGGCGAGAAGCAAAATATTCTTCTGACTCTTGTTGCGAAACCTTCGCAGAAATACCTGTGACTGCAATTTGACGTTCCATGGCATACCAAGGAAATAACAAACTCACGTGCTCATTATTTTCCATCGCATGTGCTTTGCGTGACGAATAATTTGTAAAGAAAGTAAATCCACCTTCTGAAATATCTTTGAGTAAAACAGTGCGAGTACTTATTGTTTGATCAGCACCCAGAGTTGAAAGCACCATTGCATTAGCTTCAACAATCATTGGGTTCTCATGTGCTTGCCCGAGCCAATCGGCAAATGCTACGAATGGGTCAGCATCCAAGGAAGATAGGCCGGCCTCACCATAAGAACGGCGCATCGCTCGGATCTCTTCACGGGAAAACTGTTTTTCGGCCATAGGTGTATCGAACCTCACTTTAGCCTTGAGTGCATCCTCTTATGCGTGTGGTCGCCAGCACCCCGGCCATGGGGGCAGAATTAGCGCTGTAAATATGTTACTTCGCTAAAAGGAGCTCCTTGTGTCAGATGATTTCAAACCAGGTCTTGAAGGTGTAATTGCGTTTGAGTCTGAAATTGCAGAGCCAGATAAAGAAGGTAGCGCGCTTCGCTATCGCGGGGTTGATATAGAAGATCTAGTTGGACGCGTTTCATTTGGAAACGTATGGGGACTTCTAGTTGACGATGAATTTAATCCAGGTCTTCCAAATGCTGAAAAGTTTCCTTTGCCAGTGCACTCAGGTGATGTTCGCGTAGATGTGCAAGCAGCTATATCTATGTTGGCACCAGCGTGGGGATTTAAGCCACTTCTAGATATTGATGATGCAGAGGCTCGCAGCAATCTTGCACGTGCATCAGTTATGGTGCTTTCATATTTAGCACAAGCTGCACGTGGTCAAATTGCACCAGTTATTCCAGAATCTGAAATTGATAAGGCGCACACAGTTGTAGAGCGCATGATGATTCGCTGGCGCGGAGAGCCAGACCCAGCACACGTTCGTGCAATCGATGCATATTTTGTTTCTGCCGCAGAACACGGAATGAACGCTTCAACATTTACTGCGCGTGTAATTGCATCAACAGGTGCAGATGTTGCAGCTGCGTTATCAGGTGCAATCGGTGCAATGTCTGGTCCACTCCATGGTGGCGCTCCTTCACGTGTACTGCACATGATTGAAGAAGTTGAAAAGACTGGCGATGCAACGGCTTATGTAAAGGGATTACTTGATCGCAAAGAACGTTTAATGGGATTTGGTCACCGCGTTTATCGCGCAGAAGATCCACGTGCACGCACATTACGTCGCACTGCAAAAGAATTAAATGCTCCACGATATGCAGTTGCTGAAGCACTCGAACAAGCAGCACTCAAAGAGCTTCGCGAACGTCAACCAGATCGTGTTCTAGAAACAAATGTTGAGTTCTGGGCAGCGATTATTTTGGACTTTGCAGAAGTTCCTGCGCATCTATTTACTTCAATGTTTACTGCTGCGCGTACTGCCGGTTGGTCTGCACATATCTTGGAAGAAAAGCGCACTGGCCGTTTGATTCGTCCATCGGCGCGCTATGTCGGTAAGGCTCCGCGCAAACCTGAAGCCGTAAAGGGCTGGGATGCCTCAGTCGAACAACTCCATAAGTAAGACTGCAAGCCCACCCTGCAAGGGGAATTCTTTATAACAATCAGATAAAACAGGGCCTTTTGAGGGGTTATTCGGCCCTGCTAATTTGATTACCCCCACTTTCACGTGTGGAATAGCCCCAATAACGCATGCCCTCGTATGCGTGAATTCCATCCATGGAGGATATAAATGAATACAAAGCGTTTAGGCATTTTCGGTGTGATCACCGCAGTCGCCGTCGCCGTTTCAACACTTGTCGTTCCATCAGCAACAGCTGCTGGTAAGACACTTGTTATTTGGTCAGATGAAAACCGTGCAAAGACTCTTCGTGAAGCTGGAGCGTCATGGGCGGCAAAAAATGGTGTAACTCTTACCGTTGTAATTAAAGACTTCGGTAAAGTAAAAGACGAATTAATTACTGCAGCCCCAAAGGGCTTAGGTCCAGACCTACTCGTTGGTCCACATGACTGGGTCGGTCAGCTTGCAGCATCAGGTGTTCTTGATCGTATGGTTAACATCGATAAGGGTGCATATGCAGCATCAGGTATTCAAGGATTCTCTTACAAGGGACTTCTATATGGACTTCCATATAACGTAGAAAATATTGCGTTGATCGTCAATACAAAGCTATCTCCAACTATTCCTGCAACTTTTGCCGATGTAGAAAAGACTTGGGCAACATTGAAGGCTGCTGGAACAGCTAAGGTTGGTATTGAAGTTCCTTACGGCGATTCATATCACAACTATCCACTCTTCACTGGTCTTGGTGGGTATGTATTTGGAATTGGTGCTGGTGGTATTAATGCAAAGGATCTCGGAATTTATTCTAAGACTTTTGCTTCTAACGCATCAAAGCTAGATGGATATTATTCAAGTGGTTTGATAAGCAAGTCTTCAAACTATGACTTTGTACAGTGGTACGCAGGTAAGGCTCCATACATGATCACTGGTCCTTGGAACCTTGCAAACATTAAGAAGTCAGGAATTCCATACGCAATTGCATCAGTACCTGCAGTTAATGGAACTCTTTCACGTCCATTCGTAGGCGTTAATGGCTTCATGATGAGCAAGTTTGCAGCTAACAAGATCGTCGCACGTCAGTTCCTTACACAGGTTGCTGCGTCAGATGATTTCCAATTAGCTCTTTACAAGCTCGGAGATCGTTTGCCAGCACTTAAGACTGCAGCAGCTAAGGTTACAAATAACCCAGATGTAGCAGCATTCGGCGCATACGGTGCAATCGGAACTCCAATGCCAAATATTCCTCAAATGAACTCAGTATGGGATTCATGGGGCAATGCTTGGAAGAACGTTGCTGATGGAAAGCAGACTGCAGCAGCAGCTTTTGCTCAAGCAGCAGCTAATATCAAAAAAGCAATTAGCTAACTAATAATAGTTAGTCGGTAAGGGCGCCGTTCGCGGCGCCCTTACTTTTTATACATATCTTTGGGAGAATCAACTGTGAAGTTTGGCAACAAGACACCGGCATTAATCGCCAAGATTATGATGCTTGGTGCACTCAATGCCTTCACGGTGTGGTGCGTACCGATTCTAATTTCGAATAAAACCTGGTTATTTGCTATCTACTTCACGATTTCTACTTTAATTCTTGACTATATTTTCTTAAGCAAGAAGCGAATTGCTACTAAATACATAGTCCCTGGAACAATTTTGCTCTTAATGTTTCAAGTTTATCCTGCGGTCTTTACTGGCTATGTCGCGTTTACAAACTATTCCAACGGTCACTTTCTAGATAAAGAAACAGCCATTGGCGTGATGGTTTCTAACTCATTCGCACCTGTTGGTGACTCTACAAACTACATGCAAGTTGCAAAAGATAATCTCAATGGAAAAACAACTTTAATCATTAAGAATAATGATGGTTCTTTTGGCGCTGGTACCCGCGATGCATTTACGCCACTCCCAGTTTCTGATGTAACCGTTAACTCAGATGGGCGAATCACGAAAGTTGCAGGCTTTACAACACTCTCGGATGATGAAGTTTTCGCAATACTCGATCAGTTTAATGATTTTAAAGTCCCGATTGGTGACAGTAAATTCTTTTCAGTTACTGACATTAATGCGGTTGAGCTAGTCGAGCAGAATTTAAGTTACGATGCAACTAAAGACCAAGTTACAGATATATCTACCGGTACTATTTATTCACCGAATAATAATGGCTCTATGATCAGTGCCGCAGGTGAAGAAATTGAACCAGGTTGGACCACAACTGTTGGATGGAGAAACTTTTCTAAGGTCATTAATGATGATCGCTACAGAGGCCCAATGCTTCAGGTGTTGGCCTGGACATTTATTTATGCTGGCTTGGTCGTCCTCTCTACTTTCTTCTTAGGTTTCTTATTAGCCTTAGTGCTTAATCACCCAAGAATGAGATCAAAGAAGATCTACCGCACACTTTTGATTGTTCCTTACGCAATGCCTTCAGTGCTTTCCACGCTTGTTTGGGCGGGAATGTTTAATCAAGATAGCGGAATTATCAACCGAGTTTTAGGTAGTCCAATCCCCTGGTTGTCTGATCCATGGTTAGCGAAATTCGCAGTTCTTTTAGTCCAATTATGGGCTGGCACGCCCTATATGTTCCTCATTTGCACAGGAGCGATTCAATCTTTGCCAAGTGAAGTTATTGAAGCTGCGCAAGTAGATGGCTCTTCACCTCGTCAACTTTTCTCAAAGATAAAGTTGCCACTTGTTCTTATGACTTTGGCTCCACTCTTGATTGCAAGTTATGCATATAATTTCTCAAACTTTGGCGCAATTTACTTGCTTACTGGTGGCGGTCCAACAATTATTTCATCGGGTGGAATTGCTGGACACACAGATATTTTAATTTCTTATACTTACAAGATGGCATTTGCAGCTGGTAAAGGAAATGATTATGGACTTGCCAGTGCTGTCTCATTCTTTAACTTTTTACTTGTAGCCTCAATGTCTATTTATAGTTTCAAAAAGTCACGCACAATCGAGAACATGACATGATTGTTAATGACTTAGTACGTCAAAAGCCACTCACTGCGGCGCAATGGACTAAGAGAATTGCTTGGCGCCATGCTGTCGGTATATTAGCTGTGACTTTTGCATTATTCCCACTGGTATGGATGATAAGTGCTTCCTTCGACACTATTGGTTCCCTTAGTGCACAAAAACTTATTCCGAATCATCCTGGATTAGAAAACTTTAGAACCCTGTTAGGTAATCCTGATCAGCCATATTTAACCTGGCTCAAGAACTCAGTAATCATCTCGTCAGCCAATGCAATTTTGCAGATGTTTATTGGTGCAACTGCTGCTTATGCCCTGAGTCGCTTTAGATTCAAGGGACGCAAGCTGACTTTAATGACCATTTTGGTAGTACAGATGTTTCCACAGTTACTGGCTGCGACATCAATATTTTTGATGTTAGCTGACCTCGGAAAGAGCATCCCATTCTTAGCTTTAGGTCAGACTTCAGCACTCATTATTGTTTTTGCTGGTGGAGCACTCGGCATTAATGCATGGATGCTCAAAGGTTTTTATGACACGATTCCAGCTGAAATCGATGAATCAGCCAAGGTTGATGGCGCATCACATGCACAGATCTATTTCAGAATTATTTTGCCACTAGCCAGACCCGTCTTAGCAGTGATTACATTGCTCTCATTTATCGGAACCATGAATGAGTTTTTGATTACTTCAGTAATTTTGGGGGGAAATCAAAAATCACTTACTTTGGCTGTTGGTATGCAGCAATACATTGATGGTCAATACAACGCTCACTGGGGCCCATTCGCCGCCGGTGCCCTCATTGCATCTGTGCCAGTAATGATTTTGTTCCTATACTTACAAAAGCATGTAGTTGCAGGTTTAACTGCGGGAGCTAACAAAGGCTAATGAAAAACCAACCACACCACGATGGTAGTGAGATTTACGTAAGTAATATTGCGCCCGAGATTGGTGAAAAAGTAACGTTTAAAGTTCGAGTTCCCAATTACTATGTTTTCGAAAAAGCAATGCTTCGCATCTATCACGATGGAGAGCCTCGGATATTTGAAATGAAGGAATCGAAAAGGGATTCTACTGAAACCTGGTACCAGGTTTCAGTAGAGATTCTTAATTTGCAAAATTATTACCGTTTTGCTTTCATCGGAAAAGGTAAATATGAATGGCTTAATGCCAAAGGATTATTTGACCACGACGTCCATAGCAACAACGATTTTCAATTAGTTGCAGTTGCTGATAACCCAGAATGGATTAAGTCCTCTGTTTTTTATCAGATTTTCCCTGATCGATTTGCTCGCTCTGGCAAAATAAATATCGTGCCGGATTGGGCTCATCCACGTGAATGGGACTTGTTACCACGGGGGCGCGGTAAGTACACCGGCCAAGAGCTATACGGAGGCGATTTATATGGAGTCTCTGAGCACCTAGATCACATCACTGATTTAGGTGTCAATGGAATTTATTTCACACCACTTTTCCCTGCACGTTCAAACCATCGATATGACGCCTCCAGTTTTGATGTCATCGATCCAATTCTTGGCGGTAATGCAGCCTTTCAATCTCTTATCAAAACAGCGAAAAAAAATGGGATACGAATTCTTGGCGATTTAACCTCAAATCATTGTGGTGCTGGACATCAATGGTTAGCTATAGCAAAGAAGAATAAGAAATCTAAAGAGCGTTCATATTTCTATTGGGACAAATCTATTAAATGGGGATATGTGGGTTGGTTTGGTTTGGAATCATTACCGAAATTGAATTTTTCTTCAAAGGCCTTGCGCACAGTGATGTATGAAGGAAAGAACTCCATTGTTAAGAAATGGATTTCTCCAAAATATGGGATGGCTGGTTGGCGAATTGACGTTGGGAATATGACGGGCCGCCAAGGTGCTGAGAATCATCACACAGAAGTTATGCAGGGAATTCGTAATGCGATGACTGAAGTTAATCCACAAACTTGGCTAGTTGCTGAGAATGGTGATTTTGAGGCAAGTGACCTCAACGGTTTGGGTTGGCAAGGCGCAATGAATTATCAAGGCTTCATGCGTCCATTCTGGAATTGGATCAACCGCAATCCGGAGATAACTGGGGGATTTCAAGGCCTGCCATTTGCAATGCCAAAGATCACTGGAAAGCAATTAGTTGCCTCGATGAAAGAGTTCAACTCCTCCATCCCTTGGCGCTCCCTGACCGCGTCCATGATGCTTTTAGATTCTCATGACACTGCGCGATTTAGAACGGTAGTGATGGGTGATAAGAAGGCCCATATAGCTGCGATGACAATGATGCTGACTTATCCAGGTGTTCCTTCAATATTTGCTGGGGATGAAATTGGTCTTGAAGGATCATGGGGCGAGGATGCACGCCGGACAATCAATTGGGACGATAAGAGCGGGTGGGATTTAGAGTTTTTTAGCGAAGTAAAGAACCTTATAAAGATACGCCGATCTCAAGACGCGCTTATAAACGGTGGATTACGCTGGGTAACAGTTGAAGATGATTACTTGATTTATTTGCGTGAATCAAAAAAACAATCAATTCTTGTGTTTATTTCTCGAGGTCCGGTTAAAGCCACAATTGATTTAAAAAACTTTGGATACGCAGTTACTAAAACTCTTTATGGCCAGGTATCTAAGGGTGAAATTTTCAAGGTAGATTCAGATCACGCTACACAAGGAGTATGGATCGTAGAATGAAAAAACTATCTGCGGCCTTAGCTCTTTCTATTGCTTTTTCACTAATTGCCACATCATCTGGAGCTGCTGAAAATTTGGCAGCCCTAGCTCGGCCAGTTGCGCGAGGACCATTAGCAGGTGATTCAGTTTATTTTGTCATGACTGATCGCTTTGCAAATGGTGACATAAGCAATGATGGCGGCGGCTTAACTGGAGGCCGACTAGGGGGCGGAGACGATCCAACTGACATTGGTTATTATCACGGTGGAGATTTCAAAGGCTTGACGAGTCATTTGCAATACATAAAAGATTTAGGTTTCAATACAATTTGGATTACACCCCCCGTTAAGAACCAATACGTTCAACAAGGCTCTGCTGGGTACCATGGCTACTGGGGAGTTGACTTTACAACCATTGATCCACATCTTGGAACTGAACAAGATTTCAAAGATTTTGTAGCTGCTTCACACAAGTTAGGCATGAAAGTTATTGTGGACATTGTTATAAACCACACCGCTGATGTTATTAAATACACGATTGGCTCAACTTCATATCGGGAACCTTCAGATTTTCCATATAAAACATGTACAGGAAAAGTTTTTGACCCAGGAAAAGTTGCAGGTTTGGCAAGCTTTCCTAAGCTGTGTGCTGATAAATCATTTGCTTATGTGCCACGCACATCCTCGTATGATAAAAACATTAAGAAACCAGCTTTCCTCAATGATCTAACTAATTATCACAATCGTGGCGATTCAATCTGGTCAGGAACCTCGGTGACGCAGGGAGATTTCGTTGGGCTTGATGATATTTTCACCGAAAAACCAGCTGTAGTGAAGGGAATGACGGATCTTTGGTCTAGCTGGATCACTCGCTTTGATATTGATGGATACCGAATCGATACAGCAAAACACGTCAACCCAGAGTTTTGGAAAGCTTTTCTGCCTAAGATTATTGCAGTAGCAAAAGCAGCTGGCAAAGAAAACTTTCCGATTTTTGGTGAAGTTGCAGATTCTGACATTCCATTCTTGGCATCTTTTGTAACGGAGCAGAATTTCCCTGGTGTTTTGGATTTTCCATTCCAAGCCAAGGTTTCACGCTTTGCAAAAGCTGGTGGTGGGGCAAGCGACGTTGCTGATTTATTTAACACCGATGATTTCTACACATCACCAACAACAAGTGCTTACTCACTTGCAACATTTTTAGGCAATCATGATATGGGGCGCATCGGCCATTTCATCGAAATTTTAAGTGGCAGCGATGGCCCACAAATTATGTTGGAACGGGCGAAATTGGCTAACGCACTTTTATTTACTCTACGTGGTGGCCCCGTTCTCTACTATGGTGATGAAAAAGGCATGACCGGTAATGGTGGAGACCAGTTAGCGCGTCAAGATATGTTTGCTACTCAAGTGGAAGATTGGAAAACAGAGGTTCGTATTGGAGGTGCTCCAATTGGCAGTGCAAGCTCTTTTGATGTGAAGAATCCCCTTGAAGCAAATGTTACTGAGCTACAGGGGATATATAAAAAGTATCCGGCACTGAAATCTGGCGCCCAACAAGTTAGATATGGATTCGGTAGCGTGCTTGCAGTTAGCCGCTTTGCAGATAACCAAGAGTTTCTAATTGCATTTAACTCAAATGATGAGACTCAAGAAGCATCAGTTCCTGTCTCAACTAAGGATTCTGGGTGGACCGCAATCTCTGGTTCAGCACAAGTTACTGCCCGAACATCAACTATTGATCTAAAATTGGCTCCACGTAGTTGGGTTATTCTCAAAGCAGATAATGGCTTTGAACCATCTATTCCTCTTGCGATCACATTAAATACCCCTAAACCTGACTACCGCACCCCTGGATGGTCTGCGATAACTGCCCAAGTTCCTGGTGATGACTTTGTGCAAGTGACTTTTGCGGCACGACAAAGCGGTAAGGCTTGGAAAGTTCTTGGAACTTCAGATCACCGCACGACTAAAGATGACTATATTGATGCTGGATTACATCGAGTGTTTATTCATAATCGACTTTATAAGTCAGGCACTACTTTTGATTTAGTTGCAATTGTCACAAATTCTAAAGGTGAAAAATTAGTGTCTAAGATAATTAAGTACACAGTTAAGTATTGAGCCAAAATCGTATTGGTTGATCTAAATATTTAGCCCAAGATCGTTCATTGTGCCCGCTATGTTCGTAAACCTTGCTGATGAAATTATGATGGGTGTAGCCGCGTTCATACATTAATGTGTCAGCTAGACGTTGGAATGGTGCATATTCACGATCTAAACCTTTAGTTCCATGACTCATCCATACCTTGTGTGTTCCAGTTTGCGGCAAAGAATTAATTGTTCGTTCTACCAATGCATCACCACCAAAAGGCCA
>CANFUR010000046.1 GCA_947450175.1 Actinomycetota bacterium
AGAGGTCCTACATCTTCAATCAATTTCATTGCCGCCCATGATGGTTTCACGCTCCATGACATGGTTACTTATAACAAAAAACGAAATGAAGCTAACGCTGAAAACAATGCCGATGGCAGCGATACCAATAGATCCTGGAACGTTGGCATTGAAGGCGAGACCGATGATCTGGGAGTAGACACAATTCGTCATTGGCTCAAAAAATCTATGTTGGCAACGCTTATGCTTTCTTCAGGAGTCCCAATGATCAACATGGGTGATGAAGTCAGTCGTTCACAAAGCGGATCCAATAATGCTTATTCACTCCCATTGGAATTTGATGAAGAAAATGAAGCAACTTTTAATGGCGGTTGGGCTTTATCGTGGGATCTAAATGAGAATGAAAAAGATATTTTGGCGTCGGTACAAGAGTTAGCAAAAATTCGACAAACATATCTGGCCGATGTGGCATCTGAATTCTTCACTGGAATTGTTGACCAGGGCACTAAGCGAAAAGATATTGCTTGGTTTTCATTAGGCGGTCGCGAAATGAGCGATGATCACTGGCAAGACGGTGACAAGCGCAGCATTACAGTTTTTGTTGAAGCCGATCCAAAACGTGGATTACTTTTACTAATGAACTCCTCTAATGCCCAAACAGAATTTACTCTGCCAGATAACACATGGGGTGAAGCGTTTCGTTGCATCTTTGATGCCTCAAAAGATATCGCTTCATATGAACCAGTGATTGCCGCACCTCAAGCAAAAATTGCTGTTGCCCAACACAGTGCACAAGTCTGGCTAGTTACGCGTACTAGGTAGTAATCGACCTACTCGAGTAAAATCCAAACGTGTTAGCAATTATTGCTCCGGGACAAGGTTCCCAAACTCCAGGAATGTTTGCTTCTTGGGTAACGAATCCTGCCCTTCATGAACTCTTATCCCAATGGTCAATGCGCATTGATTTAGATTTAATTCGACTCGGCACAACTGCCGATGCCGACGAAATTAAAGACACTGCCAATGCTCAACCACTTATTGTCGCCGCATCACTATTAGGTGCACATGCACTCGGTATTAAAGATTTTGCTTACACATCTGGTCACTCGGTAGGCGAACTGGCGGCCGCTGCATTAAGCGGTGCAATTTCAAATGAAGATGCGTTGCGATTAGTGCGTGCTCGAGGAATTGAGATGGCGAAAGCTGCTGCACTATCTCCTGCTGGAATGTCTGCAGTATTGGGTGGAGATCGAGATTTAGTGTTAGCCGCGTTAGCCAAACTCAATCTTGTTGCCGCTAACGACAATGGTGGCGGTCAGATTGTTGCTGCCGGTGATTTAGCCGCTTTAGCCCAACTGTCAGAAAATCCACCTGAAGGTGCACGCGTTCGAGCACTTGCAGTTGCTGGTGCTTTTCACACGAGTTTTATGGAACCTGCAGTTGCGCCACTTCGCGCAATGGCTGCCACTGTTACAACTGCGCCAACCACAATCTCAGTTATCTCTAATAAAGATGGAGAAGTTGTGAGCGATGGGGCCGAAGTTTTGAATCGCATTGTTAATCAGATTGCTAACCCTGTGCGCTGGGATTTATGTATGCAGGCCATGAAAAACTTGGGAGTAACGGGTGTCATTGAATTGCCGCCGGCGGGAACTCTGGTTGGCTTACTCAAGCGCGGTGCACCAGAAATCGAAACATTCGCCCTTAAAACTGCCGATGATGTATCTGCAGCTAAAGAATTTGCAGGAAGGCACGCATGATTATCAAATCATCACCAACGAGCAATGCTCAGATTCTCTCTGTCGGTTCCTACCGCCCTAAGCGTTTAGTTCCTAACTCTGAAATTGTTGATCGTATTGAATCAAGTGATGAATGGATCCAGCAGCGCACCGGAATCCAATCACGACGATTTGCCGGCCCTGATGAAACTGTCATCACCATGGCAAAGGCTGCATGTGAAAGCGCACTTAAACGTGCGAATTTAACAATGGCTGATATCGACACTTTGATTCTTTCTACTATTTCATATCCCTTTCAGGCTCCAAGTGCGGCAACTGAACTCATCAATGAACTAGGTAACCCAAAAGCTGCGGCCTTTGATATCAGCGCAGCGTGTGCTGGTTTTTGTTATGGCGTGGGTATGGCAAATGATTTAGTGCGTGGCGGTACATCTAAAAATGTATTAGTGGTTGGTGTTGAAAAACTTTCAGATTTCACTGACCCAGATGATCGCGCAACAGCATTTATCTTTGCTGATGGTGCTGGTGCAGTAGTTATCGGACAAAGTCCAGAAGCAAAGATCGGACCAACCATCTGGGGCTCAGATGCTGATTCGCGTGATGCCATCATGTTAAATCCCGCCTATACCGAATTTAGGAACGCACCTGATAAAGGTGTTGCCCAATTAGGTTGGCCAAATATTTCCCAGCAAGGTCAAACTGTTTTCCGTTGGGCCGTTTATTCCATGAGCAAAGTTGGGATTAAAGCTTTAGAGGCTGCGGGATTAACAGTTAATGATTTAGATGTATTCATTCCACACCAAGCTAATATTCGAATTATTGAAACTATGGTCAAGGAAATGAAGTTGCCTGATTCAGTTTTAGTTGCCGATGACATTCGCGTTAATGGAAATACTTCTGCAGCTTCCATCCCACTAGCGATGGACATACTTTTAGAGAAACACCCCGAGATGCATGGAAAATTAGCACTGCTCATTGGCTACGGGGCAGGTCTGGTTTATGCGGGCCAAGTAGTGCAGTTACCGCCTGCGCCCTGAGATTTATGACACTTACGCCTGTAAATACTCGTAAGTAAGCACCATTTTCATAGACAATTACCACCGTTGATCCATTGAACTAATCGCTTAAGAAAAGGAACACATCACATGGCACTTGCACAAGCAGATGTACTAGCAGGACTTAAAGAGATCGTTGAAGAAGTAGCCGGAATTCCCGCTGCATCAATTGAACTTGATAAGAACTTCACAGAGGATCTAGAAGTAGATTCACTGAGCATGGTTGAAGTTGTAGTTGCTGCAGAAGAGCGCTTTGGCGTAAAGATTCCTGATGAGGCAGTAACTGACCTTGTCACTGTTGGCGATGCAGTTAATTTCATCGTTAACGCAGCTAAGTAAGCAGTAAGAACTTACCTTTTATGTCTCGCCGTCGCGTTGTCGTAACTGGACTAGGCGCCACAACTCCTATTGGTGGGGATGTAACAACTTCTTGGTCAGCTTTACTTGCTGGCACAAGCGGTGTTCGCAGCCTTACCGAGGAGTGGGCACAAACTATTCCAGTGCACTTCGCCGCGCGAGTAGCCGTTGAACCATCAGAACAAATGGAGCGCGTTGAATTAAGACGCCTAGATCGTTCTGAACAATTTGCACTTATTGCTTCGCGCGAAGCCTGGAAAGATGCTGGCGCACCTGAAATAGATAAAGAGCGCCTCGGTGTTGTTATCGCATCAGGAATTGGCGGAGTTACTACTTTGCTTGATCAATATGACATCTTGCGCGAAAAAGGTGCACGACTTGTAAGTCCACATACCGTTCCCATGTTGATGCCGAATGGACCAGCTGCAAATGTTGGTCTTGAACTGCAGGCCCGAGCCGGAGTTCACACTCCGGTAAGTGCTTGCGCTTCTGGTGCTGAAGCCATTGGTTACGCATTAGACATGATTAGAAATGATCGTGCAGATATTGTTGTTAGTGGCGGAGTAGAAGCTGCAATTCATGCAATGCCAATGTCGGGCTTTGCGGCAATGAAGGCGCTTTCAACGCGCAATGATGAACCACACCGAGCATCACGTCCTTATGATTTAAATCGAGATGGCTTTGTTTTAGGTGAAGGCGGCGGTGTATTAGTTCTTGAAGAATACGAACACGCCGTTGCGCGCGGTGCCAAAATTTATTGCGAGATTGCAGGTCAAGGTTTAACTTCAGATGGATATCACATTGCAGCCCCTGATCCAGATGGCGCTGGTGTGCAGCGTGCGCTCAAGTTTGCACTTCGTGATGCCGGCCTTACAACAAAAGACATTGTTCACTTAAACGCGCACGCTACTTCTACTCCAGCAGGAGATGTTGCCGAAGCAAATGCATTGCGCGCAGCCCTTGGAAGTGACGCCGACCATGTTGCAGTTTCAGCCACAAAATCTATGACTGGGCATTTACTTGGTGGAGCAGGTGCCATTGAATCGGTTTTCATTGTTAAAACTTTGCAAGATCGCTTGGCTCCCCCAACAATTAATATCGACGATCTAGATCCAGCGGTTACTGTCGATGTTGTTCGTGATAAGCCACGTGCACTACCTGCTGGTGACATTGCAGCTCTCAATGATTCATTCGGTTTTGGTGGCCACAATGTTGTATTGGTATTTAAGAGCATATAAATGCCAACCCCGCAGTTAGACCCACGCGATCCAGAAAGCCGAATCGCTCGGTTACTCGATGATGGAAAATTTGAATTCTTAGTACCGCGTACTGATTGCGGAATGATTGCCGTAACCGGAGACATCAAAGGAAATAAGGTTGTGGTCTTTGCATCCGATGCCACAATTAAAAGTGGTGCCCTTGGTATTGATGGTTCCAAAGTAATTGTTACTGCCTACAAAGCTGCCATGGGTGCGCAAGTTCCTATCGTTGGTATTTGGCACTCAGGCGGTGCTCGCTTAAGTGATGGTGTTGCATCTCTTGATGCATTTGGTGAAGTTTTTCAATCAATGATTTCAGCTAGTGGACGAATTCCACAGCTCTCACTTGTTCTTGGACCAACTGCTGGTGGCGGTGCATATGGACCGGCGCTTACTGACATTGTTGTGTTATCTCCCGAAGGTCGAATCTTTGTAACAGGTCCTGATGTAGTTAAAAGTGTTACCGGCGAAGATACCGATATGGCTTTACTGGGTGGCCCTGAAGCTCACCGTAAAAATAGCGGCCTTGCCCACATCATCGCGACCAGTGAAGAAGAAGCGATTGATGACATTCGCACGTTGACAGATCTTTTTGCTAACCAAGGTTTCATGAACCCTGATGTAAAAGATATTGATTTGTCTACCTTTGTTCCAAATTCAAAGATTCGCACCTATGAAGTTCATCCGCTTATTGATGCAATCCTGGATGAAGGTTCGCAACACATAGAACTTTTATCAATGTGGGCGCCAAATATGACAACAGTGTTGGGGCGTTTAGGTGGTGCAACCGTTGGTGTTCTTGCCAATAATCCAGCACATATCGCCGGAGCACTCGATGCCGCTGCAGGAGAAAAAGCTGCACGCTTTGTTCGCACATGTGATGCTTTTGGAATTCCTCTCATTGTTATCGCCGACGTGCAAGGTTTCTTGCCAGGTGCGGGTCAAGAATGGGAAGGCGCTGTTCGTCGCGGAGCAAAACTTTTGTACGCATTTGGTGAAGCCGTGGTTCCCCGAGTTACTTTGATTACTCGTCGCGCTTATGGCGGTGCATATGTTGCAATGAATTCAAAAGCCTTAGGTGCAACCCGCGTATTTGCGTGGCCACAAGCTGAAGTTTCAGTGATGGGGGCAGTTGCCGCAGTACGAGTTTTACATCGCCGCATTTTGGCCGATATTCCGCCAGAACAACGTGAAGCAATGGAGTTAGAGCTGGCCGCCGAACACGACAAAATTTCAGGTGGAGTTGGTCGCGCCGTTGAAATTGGCGCAGTTGATGAGATTATTGAACCAACATTGACCCGTAGCGCATTAGCTAAAGTAATTGCCGATGCACCGCATCGCCGTGGAGCTCACGGCAATATCCCGCTTTAGTTAAAACTACTGAGCCAATCCAGACCCGGCAAGATTGAACTCTTCCAAACTTTTGGATTATGTCCACCTGTAGCAATCTCAATGTAATTAAGGTTTAACATCGGGTGAGCTTTCGCCAAAAACCGAGTTGTTTCTCGATAGGAATATATATCGCCACGGCTAGCCACCATATAAATAGGCACTACAGAAGTTAGCTTTGCCTCCATCTTTCCAACATCATATTTTGCAATCATTGCATTTTGTAGCGATATGGGATCTTTCAACGGTAGGGCTGGGCGGTAATAACCAGCAATTGAAACTGCGCCCACATACAAATCAGGATGCTTCATTGAGAACATGGATGCACACCACGCACCCGTTGAAACTCCAATGGCCATCCAACGAGAATCTGGCAAACCTAGCCGCGTATTAACGTACGTATGCATATCTTGCGTCAACCAGGTCTCTGCATCCGGTTGGCCGTTAGATAAATTCATGCACTCTAAGTCATAATTTCCAGCAATATTTATTTGAGGAACAACTCCAATGATTTGCTTGGCATGAGCAGAATTAAAGGTAGATATCTCTTGCTCTACCTTTAAAGATTTAAGCCACATCTCTGGCTGTGATGGAAATCCAGTTAAAAACTCAGTGACTTGATAGTTTTTTGGGTCTAAATTTTGACCTGCTTTGATTTTATCAATGGCTGTTGCAGGAAGAACCAAGTAAACAACATTAGAAACTTGAGAATCTTTCCCAGTAATTACATCTTTGAGTAGGTATAAATCCGCCCCAATTGGTTTTGCCTGTTTTATGAAGGAATTATCTATCCGAGTCAGATTTGAATTAGTTATAGCTGTTGTCTTAAAATCCACTGTTTGTCCAAAGAGATCAGACCATGATGAGTAAAATCCTTGAGACTTATTCACAGAAATACCAATGCTTACAATAGATAAAGTCAGAGTTAGAACTAGTACAAGGAAACGAACCCCTAGGTTTACTAAACCTTTTCGATACAACTTTGGCCACAATAAAAGAGTCCCAAAAAAGAATATAACTGCCAAAAGAATTGAAAAGAATTGAATAAAAGTGCTAGTTAGTTCTAAATTCATCGACGAATCCTTTTGCCTCTAAATCTCTTGGAAAAATCAGGTATGAAAGCCTCCACTTTAAGGATTGCGTACCCCACCTGGACCAAGTTCCCAATTGATGGGAATACTACGAATCTCGGTTCCCAACGTGGGGCAAATTTGGCATTGAAGCGATACAGAGACTCCATCTGAAAAAATCTTGATAGAAACACCAATACTCGATGGTTGATTCGAGTAATTGGACCTGCTCCTAACTTATTGCCACGTTCAAAAATACTTCTAAATGTTGCGAAATTGAGTGATAATTGTGAAACCTTGTGCGAAGCAGCAAATGTGACAGTTTGTTGAATCATTAACTCATTCACACCAGTTTGGGCATCAGGAGATCGTCGCATTAGGTCAAGAGAGAGTCCTGTTTTCCCCCATGGAACAAATTGGAGAGCTGCAACAATTTCATTCTCGTGCATAGCCCAGGTAATCAAACAGTCGGGATCCTGTTCATTACAAAATCGACCTAACGCCATTGAAAAACCACGTTCAGTTTGATTCTCACGCCATGATTGTGCCGTGAGCGAAAGTTTTTCCCGAAACTCTGGGGTTAGATCACGAACGTATGATGATTGGGCTGAGTATCCATCTCGATTTATTCGATTAAGTGTTTGGCGCAAATTTTTCATCGTTGCGCCTTCAACAGTGAAATCACCTACATCTAGAATTGCTTCATCACCTATTTCAAGCGCCTCATATCCAGTTTCTCGAACCCAAATCTCACCAGCTACTTCAGAGCAACCGTAAACCGCAGGTATCCACCCATGGAGCTGGGCTTCACTTACAAACTCTGAAATAGCCGACGGCCACGATTCACGATCACCCACGGGATCTCCCGTTGTAATCATTACTCCGTTCGTGACCGAGTAAGAAATAACTGCCTTAGCATTTTTAGACCATATAACTGTTTTGTTATCGCGAAGTGCAAAGTAACTCAGGGAATCAGCATCCAAAGTTCTATTGAGAATATCGCGAACTTTTAACGAATTCTCCTGGCTAAGTTGTGTGGACCTAATGGTTGGTCGCAGAAATTTGGCAAGTGACGTAACAGCCACAAGAAATCCAAGCCCGCCAAGGAAAAGCTCTAATCGGTTTTTAGCATGCTGTGAGGCAAAAGGAACCGAACCTGAAATTCCAACTAAACCTTTCATGGCAATTTCTATCGCTTGAATAAAGCTCACATGTGTTGAAAATGAATCAGTATCTGAATAGACAATTAATACACCCAAAACAACAGATAAAACAGTCACGCGCAAGAGGTGCAAAAGTGATTGGCGTCGCGTACGTGAGTCTGCAAATGTCATAAACTCTTTGCGGAAATGCACTAATAACCAGAGAATTAGAACTTCAGAAAGTAAATGCGAGATACCTAAAGCCTTAAAAATAATTTTTGATTGTTCGTGACCATTGAGAATATAGTGCCCAGAGCGAATCAGAGAAGTCGCAATCAAAAGGGTTTGTAGTGAAGTTGCGATAATCCAAGCCCGGCGCCTGCGAAGTTTTATACCCCTAGCAGTCATGAATAAGCAGGCGGCAGTAAGTATTGAAGCTACCTCTGTCGATAGTATGAGTGAAGGATGTACTTCATTTCCAAGCCTTCTAACAAAATGTGGCAATGCATGTGCAGAAAAAAACCCAAATAAAGCCAATGACTGTAGATAAAGAAGTGTGCTTATTAATTTTGAAGCTCGCGCTGATTTGAGATTAGGTTGCATTAGCCATTCGTCTTAAATGTTACTGAAACCGTGGCTGAAACAGATTTTTCGATTGTGCTGGTGTCATAAGAACCATAATCAGAAGTCATTGTTGAATCAGGTGTTGTGATCTGAATTGGACCGGCTTTTACATTCACCAGCGCACCAAGTGATCCACCAACGGCCTTAGTCATTGACTCTGCGCGAAGCTTTGCATCTTGCATCGCTTCACTCATTAGCTTTGGGCGAAGTTCTGGCAAATTGGAGATGTAGTACTGAGGTCCATAGTTGTTGACATTTATTCCTGTTTGAAGAAGTGCGCCAATTCCTTGGCTGAGCTTTGATACCAACTGCACATCCTTAGTGCGCACAGTGACATCACGTTGTGCACGGTAAGAAAGAATTCGACCAGTTGAATTACCGTTTACGTATTCCTCATTGGCATATGTTGAAACTGGTCCAAGAGTCAGTGCATCAGCTGCGATTCCCCCCTTGGTCAAGTAGTCAGAAAGGCCCGCAACATCTGAATCAACTTTCTTTACTGCAGCCGCAACCGTTGGAGAAGAAAGGTTGACCGATAAAGTCCACACTGCGTTATCAGCATTTGCAGTTGTCTTTGCTGATCCAGTTACTGTAATTCCATTGCCAGCTCGAGTTGCAAAACCGGTTCCAACTTTTGTTAAACCAACGCCGAGTGCGAGCGCGATAATTACCGATGAAACAATAATTGTTACTGCTTTGCGGCGCTCTACGGTGATTATTGGGGATTCATTGAGTTGGCTCATAGCGCAATTCTATCTAGTTAGATCGCATGCAAGCGAGCGATTTCGGCCATGCCAGCACCCCTAAATTTTTCTAACTGTTCATCCCACGGCTGACCCATTGCATCTGCCAAACCTTGGCGAATAGCTTCTTCATCAAATGAACTCTGCAGCACATTATTGATTTGATGTTCGCTCAGTAGTGCTCCCCCACTCGCATCTGTAAGAACTCTGTGAATTCCAAGCTCTGGGGTAAATCTAAATAACTCTGCGCCATTGTCGTTGTGTTCTAGAACTTCAAAGTTTAAGTAATGCCAACTTCGCAATGTGCTTGCAATATTTGCAGCAGCTCCCTGTTTTGCGCGCCATTGGCAGGTCGCTTTATATGTTCCAGGAATCAAAGTTTGAGGCAACCAATTCAACTGTGCATCAACGCCTACAATATTTTGAATCGCCCAATCAATATGACGGCGCAAGGCAGTGGGTGCTGAATGAATGGTTAATAAGCCCTGCACCAATGGTTGGGCAGCGGGCGTAACAAGACGTTGCATGATGATCTCCTAGCAAGGGCGCCAAATGCGACCTTCCCCAGCTGCATTTGCTCTTACTAGTGCCTTAATTCAACACCGTTCACGCTCAAACTGTCCAGCCCCACTTTAGGCATACGGGTCAGTAGGCGGTAGAGTTCACCTTAGTCGGACGCTTAATCAGTACCCGTTTCATGTAACACATATTCGGTATCGCTGGCGCAAGAGGAAGACCGTGATCCGAGGATTTCTCGGAACACCCACATATCGAAGGAAAAGTAAAAACATGGCAACAGGCACAGTTAAGTGGTTCAACTCTGAAAAGGGTTTCGGTTTCATTGCAGTTGATGGTGGCGGACAAGATGTATTCGTTCACTACTCAGCAATCCAAGGAAACGGTTACA
>CANFUR010000047.1 GCA_947450175.1 Actinomycetota bacterium
GCGTCCGAAGTTTGATCCTGCGTTAGCAGTTGCCGGAATTGCTTCACCACCTGCGCCAACGTGGAGCCGAATTTTTCTTGGTTACGAACCAGATGCATTAATGATTGGTTTATTAATTACAGCTGTTGCCCTTTATATAAAAGGTGTCGTTGTTCTTACTAAGCGAGGGGATAAATGGCCAGTTGGTCGCACAGTTTCTTTTTCACTTGCAATTGCAGCAATAGATTTTGCAACTAGCGGCGGCCTTGGTTTATATGCACATTTTGCATTTTCATATCACATGGTGGCACACATGATTCTAGGAATGATTGCACCAATTGGAATTGTACTTGGAGCACCAATTACTTTGGCACTTCGTACATTGCCACAAGGAAGAAATGCTGACGAACGAGGCGTAAGAAGTTCACTTCTTGCCGCATTGCATTCTAAGTTAGCCGTTTTCTATACCAACCCGTTAGTTGCTCTAGCATTCTTTGACGGATCATTATTTGTTCTTTATTTCACTCGACTTTTTGGTTCACTCATGCAGTCCCATGTGGGACATCTATTTATGAACATACATTTTCTACTTGCTGGAATACTTTTCTTCCACGTAATTATTGGGATAGATCCAAATCCTCGCCGTGTTCCACACTTAGTTCGTATTGTCATTTTGTTCGCAGCCATGAGCATCCATGCATTCTTCTCAATTGCTCTAATGTCAGAAACAACGCTGATCGACGGCGGATATTTTGCTTCACTAAAATCTCCATGGCTCACAGATCTTTTAGCCGATCAGCGAATTGGTGCTTCAATCGCCTGGGCTATGGGAGAAATTCCAATTTTACTTGCATTGGTTGCTACTTTTATTAGTTGGTTGCGTGATGATTGGCGCGAAACTAAGAGAATAGACAAGCAAACAGAACGGGCAGCAGCAATGGGTCAGCCCGATGATTTAGCGGCCTATAACAAGTACTTACAAGATTTGGCAGAACGCGATAGGGGGGAAAGTTAATGGAAAGGATTTTTGATATTCCAAGTGAATACAGAGAATTGCGTTCGAGTGTGCAAGCTTTAGCTCAGAAAGAAATCGCGCCATTTGCTAAAGCGGTTGATGAAGACCATCGATTCCCTCAAGAAGCATCTGATGCACTCAATAAGGCAGGTCTATCTGCGGCGCATGTTCCTACTGAATTTGGCGGCGACGGGGCCGACGCTTTAGCAGTTGTAATTATCATTGAAGAAGTAGCACGTGTATGTGCAGCTTCATCATTGATACCTGCAGTTAATAAACTTGGCTCATTGCCATTAATTCTTGGTGGTAACAAAGAGCAAAAGCAACGGTGGTTGTCACAATTGGCGCAAGGTAAAGGTTTTTCTTACTGCTTATCAGAATCTGATGCAGGCTCTGACGCATCTGCACTTCGCACCAAAGTAGAACGTGATGGTGATGGTTGGGTCCTTAACGGAAGCAAGAAGTGGATTTCTAACGCTGGTGTCTCAGAGTTTTATACCGTTATTGCACAAGGGGATTCATCCTTAGGTTCAAAAGGCATAACTGCTTTTGTAGTCGAAAAATCAGATCCAGGCGTTTCATTTGGTGCACCAGAAAAGAAAATGGGATTTAGAGGATCTCCAACTCGTGAAGTTTATTTTGATAATGTGAAATTGGCTGATGATCGTCGAATCAGTGAAGTCGGCGAGGGCTTTGCGCTAGCGATGGATACTCTAGATCACACACGCATCACTATTGCAGCTCAAGCAGTTGGTATCGCCCAAGGTGCACTTGATATTGCCACGCAATATGCCCACGAGCGTAAACAGTTTGGTAAAGAGATTTTTGATTTTCAAGGTGTGCAATTTATGTTGGCAGATATGGCAATGAATATTGAAGCTGCTCGCCAGTTAACTTATGTAGCTGCATCAAAGAGTGAGAGCGGTGAAAAAGATTTACGCTTTTTCTCAGCAGCAAGTAAGTGTTTTGCTAGTGATACTGCGATGAAAGTGACAACGGATGCAGTCCAGATTTTAGGCGGTTATGGATATGTTTCTGATTACCCAGTTGAACGAATGATGCGCGATGCAAAACTAACTCAAATTTATGAAGGAACTAACCAGATTCAACGCATTGTTATGGCGCGCAATTTACCTATCGCTTAAATCGAACAACTAGTGAGGGTGTAGCCGCTGCATCCAAAGCAATGTCATGTGCTTCGCGCGGAAGAGTTTCACTACTTAATTCACCAGCATGAACTAGACCAATTTTCCAACCTGGCAGCGTTGGAAGAGCGCGATCATAAAAGCCCCCTCCTTGACCCATTCGATAACCCTCTTGATCAATTCGCAGTGCCGGAGTAACAACTGCCCCAACATCACTTGTATCTAAAACTGCAGGTCCGATTGGTTCAGTTAATTTCTTTGTGATTTTTAGTGCGCTTTCATCGCCATTCCATTGAACCCATTCAATGACTGAACCGTTAACACGCGGTAGAAGAAGTTTTTTTCCGTCTTTCAAAAAAGCCTGATTAATCTCGGTGGTACTCGGCTCTTCGGCATATGAAAAATAAGAGCAGATGGTTCTTGCCGCAACTATTTCTGGGCATTTTAAAATGACATTGAAATTTGACGGTATAAATTTTTGAACCCGCTCGCGGCGGTAGCGATCCCGCAACTGCATTTTGAGTGTGTGCTGATTCATTGATGCCCTTTCGTATTTCCACGCCTAAATCCCAGAGATTACGAACTCCAAACAGTATGGTGTGATTATGGCAGAGCACACCAGGGTTGATGAGTTTTTAACTTCACTTTTGGCGATCTGTAAACCCCTCGATTCCTTTGAGATGCCGCTCTTGGATGCGCACGGCGCAACTTTGTCTAAAGATATTTATGCGGGTGAGCGTTTAGTAATGAAGGCAGGTAGTCGAATACGTTCGACTCAAATTGGTTTAGCCGCATCTATCGGGCGAGATCACTTGCCAACCAGACCGCACCCTCGAGTAGTAGTTATGTCAGCTGGTCCGGATTTAGTTGAACCAGGCAAAACTTTAAAAGATGATGAAGAGTTTGAGACTAACTCATGGATGCTCACAACAGCGGTGCGTGAAGTAGGCGCTGTTGCTTACCGAGTTCATTCAATTCCAGATGATGAAGCTCAGCTTCAAAATCTCATTGAGGATCAGTTGGTTCGAGCCGATTTAATAATCATTTCTGGTGAACGTCATGATGATTCTTTTGATTTAATTACTCGGACAATTTCAAATATGGGTGAAATTACAACCGTGGATATGGCCATCGAGATGAGTGGGCGCCATAACTATGGCCTTATAGGTCCAGATAAAACCCCTGTTGTTACTCTGCCGGGAGATCCAATCGCTTCTTATATCTCATTTGAACTTTTTGTCCGTCCCATGATTCGCACGATGTTGGGTGCGGCAACCATTCACCGCCCAAGTGTTAAAGCAAAATTAGAAAAGGCAATTGAATCTTCAGATGGAATGCGCGCGTATATTCGAGCCTCACTTTCTGAGAATGGAAAATCGGTACTGCCTTTAGATCATCAGGAAGAAATATCTTCACTCTCTGACGCCAACGCATTTATCGCGGTTGGTGAAAAAGAAAATCATCTTAAAGCTGGCGATGAAGTCACAGTTGTCGTCTTAGAGCGCAGATACATTTAAATTCATCATGACAAGCACTTGGCCGGTAGTTCTCAAAACCCCAGAACTGCGACTACAAGCACTTAGATTTCGCGATCGAACTCAATGGAACAATGTCCGCAGTGAAAATCGTGAGTGGTTAGCCCCTTGGGAAGCAACTATCCCAACTATCGATGAAACCGAAAGTCCCAGCCGGCTTCCTTCATTTTTTGAAATGGTACGCACCCTTAATTCAGAAGCCAGGGAAAGCCGATCGTTTTCATTCGCTATGTGGCATGAACGCAATTTAATCGGGCAGATTTCTCTAGGCGGGGTAATTTACGGTGCGATGCGGGGCGGTCATATTGGCTATTGGATTGATAAAAACTACGCCAATCGTGGTTTTACTACTCAGGCAGTAAGTGTGCTGACAGAGTATTCATTTTCCGCCCTGCAACTGCATCGAATTGAAATAAACATACGTCCCGAGAATGCTGCTTCACAGCGAGTAGCTGAGAAAGCTGGCTACATTTTTGAGGGCGAAAGGCCGCGGTACTTACACATCGGCGGTACTTGGAGAGACCATGTCGTATTCGTTAAGGAAAATCCCTCCATTAAGTAGGCTCCAAATCCCAAGAAATTCAGGCGCAATCCTTTATCTTTATGCATCATGACTTCCGGACTTATCTATATTGCGATCATCGGCATGTGGGTCGCATATTTTGCGCCCCGTTGGATTCATGACCGCAACGAATTTTCTGGAAAGTCTGTTGAGCGATTTAAGAGCGCACTAATTGTTGTTGCCAGCTCATCACCTCACGGAGCATCGGGCAGCGGAGCAATTCATATAGATCTAGATCGTGAAGCAAAAGTGGCACAGCTCCTAATGCGCCGAAGAATTATATTTTTCATCCTTATAGGTTCTCTGACAACAACACTTGTAGGTGGGTTCATGAATACGATGCCATTTATTTACGCACTAGTTCCTGCAACTGGAATTTTAATTTATGTAGCAAATGTGCGTCGAAAAACTATCGCTGACAAGATTCAATATCGTCGTGTTCAACAACTTCATCGCCGTACTGCTGGAGTTTCAGCAACAAACCTGGCAGATGTTGTAACACCTAAAGCTTCTCAAGAACATTGGATTCCTTTATCAGAGCGCGAACTCAAAGGCGTTGTACTTTTGCCTAAGGGAAGCGCCGCCGAACGCCAAACGTGGGAGCCAGCAGAAGTACCTACGCCAACCTATGTCAGTGCTCCGAAGGCAATTATTCCAAAGCGCGTTATTGATTTAACAATTCCTGGTGCATGGAGTGATGAGCAAGAGCTTCTTGAAAGGCAAGCTCTGGCAGCGGCTTCACCTTCACGCGATGAAATCTTTGATCAACAGCTCGCTGATGAAGCTGTAGCACGGCTAAACCAAGCACGCGCCTCTAACGAATAATTAGATCCACGAAGTCATCCACATGCGTTGCAGCCATGCATCGTAAGTAATGACTTCACCCGTGAATAGAGGCAAGAAATAGATAAAGTTCAAGAAAATAATGACAACAAAGGCTGCAATAAGGCCTTGCAAGACCCCTGATTTCAATGAGCTATCTAGAAGTAATTTAACGCAGTAGATAATTGCAAGAATCATGAATGGTTCGAAAATTACTGCATAAAAAGTGAATACCGTGCGCTGCTGGAAAAAGAACCAAGGTAAGTATCCGGCGGTTATGCCAAGTACAACCAAATTAAGTGCCGGTTGCGTTGTTCGCTTAACCAGTGAGCGAATCCAAAATCCAATTACAACTGCAACTGCGAATGTTCCTGCCCACCACAGTAAGGGAGTGCCTATTGCTAAAACTTCTTGAGCACAGTTATCGCTTCCGCAGTTCTTGGGTGAATCATAGAAAAAGGATGTGGGACGACCCATGATCATCCAGCTCCAAGGATTAGCTTGGTAAGAATGTTTTTCAGTTAATCCAATGTGAAAGTTGAGCATCTCTGAGTGATAGTGAATCCACGAGACGAGAATGTTGGACGACCATTTTCGATCCCATCCTCGGTTACTAATAAACCAGCCGGTCCATGTGCTGATGTAGACAGTTATAGGAAGAAATCCGTATTGAATAAATTTAATTATAGTTGGCTTGATTAAATCTCGTGAAGGATGCCGAGAGAAGATTCTGTAGAGCGATACAAAGAGCAGTGCGAGCAAGTAGTAGAGCGCGCTCCACTTAGTACCCAGTGCAAACCCAATTGCAATCGCAGCGAACCAATGTCTTTCTTGCTGCCAGAAGTAAACCGCCAGCAACACAAAAAATGTTAAAAATAGATCGAGTAAAGCAGTACGTGAATGAACAAGTACTAACCCATCACAAGCCATAAGTAATGCACCTATGGCAGTTAGTAAGGGTGAATAAAAAAGAACATGAACTAATCGGGCTAAAAGCAGGATCAGAAGGGTTCCGCAGATGGCGGTTGCAAATCGCCAACCAAATTCGTTATCTCCAAATAGTTTGATCCCTGAAGCAATCAGCCATTTTCCAACTGGGGGATGGACAATAAATTCGGGTTTGCTTCCAGTGACTTCGACACCGTACTTTAGGAAATCTCTTGCGCCGTCAACGTAGTAGACCTCGTCAAAGACAAACCCCTTGGGCGTTGCCAAATTAATTAACCGAATGGCAAGGGATGCGATTGCGATGAGAATCGGAGCGATGGCGGCAATCATGTGAGTAATCGTATGCGCAATTAGTTAAGAAATAACTGAGAGGATGGACCCGTGGCACTGATATTGGCAGCAACCCCGCTGGGCAACCCAGCGGATGCAAGTGCGCGCCTGAAATCTGCCATTGAGGACGCCACAATTATTGCGGCCGAGGATTCCAGAAGGTTTCACCGATTATGTTCAGATATCGGCGTCACATTTACTGCCCGTGTTCTCTCCTTCTTCGAGGGAAATGAAGATGAACGTACGCAAGAGCTATTGGCAGAACTTGAATCAGGATCACATGTATTAGTTGTTTCAGATGCCGGCATGCCCACAATTAGTGATCCTGGATTTAGATTAATGCGCGAAGCAATTGCACGTAACCTTGAAGTAAGTGTTATTCCTGGACCAAGTGCAGTAACAATGGCAGTTGCGTTATCAGGTTTACCAACTGATCGATTTACTTTCGAAGGCTTTCCACCGCGTACAGCAGGTGCACGATTGGCAACATTTGAAAAACTTCGCCACGAAGAGCGCACTATGGTTTTCTTTGAAGCACCGCATCGACTTGGAGATTGCTTATCTGATGCACAAACAGTTTTTGGCATCGAACGCCGTGGTGCAATTTGTCGCGAAATGACTAAACATTATGAAGAAACTATTCGAGGTTCGTTATCAGAACTTTCCTCATGGGCTGATGCCAATGAAGTTCTCGGTGAAATAACTCTAGTTATTGCTGGTGCTGTCATTGATTCTGCTTCGCTAACCGCTGATGAAATGGTGGCTCGAGTCCGTGAGTTTGAAGCCGCTGGAATGGATCGTAAAGGGGCAATCGCCTCGGTTGCAGCAGAATTTGGTATTGCAAAGCGGTTGGTTTATGCCGCAGTCGTCGATGCGAATAAGATGAGCAAGTGACTAAATCCTTTTATCTCACGACGCCGATTTATTATGTCAACGATGCCCCACACATTGGCCATGCCTATACAACGGTAGCTGGCGATGTGTTGACACGTTGGCATCGTCAAAAAGGTGAATCAGTCTGGTTCTTAACTGGCACCGATGAACATGGCCAAAAAGTTATGCGTACTGCGCAAGAAAATAATGTGGCTCCACAAGCCTGGGTAGACCGTTTGGTTGAAGATGCGTGGAAACCTAATTGGCAAGCGCTCAATATCGCTAATGATGATTTTATTCGTACAACTGAACCTCGTCATACAGAGCGCGTTCAAAAGTATTTACAATCACTCAAAGATTCTGGGCATATTTATGCTGGTAAATATGAAGGTCCATACTGTGTTGGCTGCGAAGAGTTCAAACTTCCTGGCGATTTAATTGATATTGATGGCAATAAATGCTGTCCAATTCATAGCAAGCCGATTGAACTTGTTAATGAAAATAACTGGTTCTTTAAACTTTCAGCTTTTGTACAACCTTTACTTGAGCACTATCGCAATAACCCAGATGCCTGCCAGCCCGAAAGTGCGCGAAATGAAGTAGTTTCATTTTTAGAAGGAGGGGTTACTGACCTTTCAATTTCTCGTTCAACTTTTGACTGGGGAATTCCGGTTCCATGGGATACCGATCAAGTTGTTTATGTTTGGTTTGATGCTTTGCTCAACTATGCAACAGCAGTTGGGTTAACAGATGCACCAGATACGGATGGTGGCAAGAAGTTTGCCCAAACATGGCCCGCCGATGTTCATTTAGTTGGAAAAGATATTTTGCGCTTTCATGCCGTTATCTGGCCAGCTATGTTGATGGCAGCAGGATTAGATGTTCCAAAGAAAGTTTTTGCTCACGGCTGGTTACTAGTTGGCGGCGAGAAGATGAGTAAAAGCAAGTTAACTGGAATTGCTCCCAAAGACATTACTGATCACTTTGGTGTTGATGCATTCCGTTATTACTTCCTACGCGCAATTCCTTTTGGCACCGATGGCTCTTTTTCATGGGAAGATATGAGCGCTAGATACACATCAGAGCTAGCAAATGACTTTGGTAACTTAGCTTCACGTTCTGCAGCAATGATTGAAAAGTATTGCGGTGGAACCTTGCCCGCAAAAAGTAATGATATTGAACTCGAAGGTGCACTTAAAACTGCTGCAGATAAAGCTGATGCAGCAATCTGTCAGTTAGATTTTCAAGGTGGAATCGTTGCAATTATGGATTTCTGCAAAAAAGTAAATGGATATGTCACAGAAAAAGAGCCATGGATACTTGCCAAAGATCCTGCCAACCAACAGATTCTTGAAGATGTTTTGTATAACACTGCAGAATCTCTACGTGCACTTGCGGTTTTATTAAACTCTGTAATGCCTCAAACCTGCGAAATTTTATGGCAGAGCCTAGGAGCACAGGCAGTTCTTGGCGATCTTGGTGCTCAGAAAATAAGTGAAGTAGCAACATGGGGTCAGTTGCCACCGGGTGCAACGGTTACTAAGACTCCAGTTCTTTTCCCACGTTTAGAAACGAACGCTTAAGAAATATGGCTGATCGCCACAACCGCGATATTGATCGTCCGCGCGCACCACTGCCAGAACCTTTACCTGCCCCAACTGTTGATGCGCATGCGCATATGGAGATCATCACAGATACGGCGCCAGATTCAATTGAAGTTGGCCAAGTAATTGCTGAAGCAAAGTCAGTAAATATTGATCGCATCGTTCAGGTTGGGTATTCGGCAGAACAATCTGCTTGGTGCGTTGCAGCTGCAGAAAAGTGGGATACAACAGTTTTAGCAGCAGTAGCGCTGCATCCCAATGAAGCACCGGTAGTTAAAGATTTGGAAGCTGATTGGGCAATTATTGAAAAATTAGCGCAGCACCCTCGAGTTCGTGCTATTGGTGAAACAGGATTAGATTATTTCCGTACTCCTCCAGAACTACGTGAACGTCAGCAAGAATCTTTCAAATGGCATATCGAACTCGCGAAAAAAACTAAAAAGGCGTTAGTAATTCACGATCGGGATTCACATGATGATGTTCTGTCAGTTTTACTTGAAGTAGGGGCGCCAGAAAAGACTATCTTTCACTGCTTTTCAGGAGATCTTGAGATGGCAAAAACTTGCATTGAGCGCGGTTATGTTCTTTCCTTTGCCGGCACCCTGACTTTTAAAAATGCACCTGCGTTGCGCGAAGCGGTAAAAATTGTTCCAATCGAACAGTTATTGGTCGAAACTGACTCACCATTTTTAGCACCCATGCCCCATAGAGGCGCACTTAATACTCCAGCTCAAATTGC
Organism: Actinomycetota bacterium; assembly: GCA_947450175.1. Classification (GTDB taxonomy): domain Bacteria; phylum Actinomycetota; class Actinomycetes; order Nanopelagicales; family Nanopelagicaceae; genus Planktophila. The sequence continues at coordinate 9,553 of CANFUR010000047.1, forward strand.
AAATATCGTTCGCGCAATGGCAGTTGAACGCAACGCTGATCTTGGCGAATTAGCGACTGCCCTTGGCAATAATGCCGAGCGATTATTTGGTTCTTTTGCCTCATGACATTATTAGGTGCAGCACAAATCCGCGAGCTTGCTGCAGCTCTAGAACTAAAACCCTCTAAGTCTCTTGGGCAAAACTTTGTAATTGACTCTAATGTCTGCACAAAAATAGTTCGTACTGCAGCCGTTGGTCCAACAGATATTGCACTTGAGATTGGACCAGGATTAGGTTCACTAACACTTGCACTATTAGAAAGCGCTGCATCAGTAGTGGCAGTCGAAATCGATTCACGATTAGCCGAACAGTTACCAAAGACCGTTGCTAATCTCTTTGAACATCCAGAAAATCTGACTGTACTTAACAAGGATGCATTGGCTATTCAAACTCTGCCCGTAGACCCAAC
>CANFUR010000048.1 GCA_947450175.1 Actinomycetota bacterium
CTTTGCGACTTCAGATCTCAACGATCTATACCGTCGTGTTATTAACCGTAACAACCGTTTGAAGCGTCTTGCTGATCTCGGTGCACCAGAGATTATCGTTAACAACGAAAAGCGTATGTTGCAGGAAGCTGTAGATGCGTTGTTCGATAACGGTCGTCGTGGTCGTCCAGTTACAGGTCCAGGTAACCGCGCACTGAAATCATTGTCAGACATGCTTAAAGGTAAGCAAGGACGTTTCCGTCAGAACTTGCTCGGAAAGCGCGTTGACTACTCAGGTCGTTCAGTAATTGTTGTTGGTCCACAGTTGAAGCTGCACCAGTGCGGTCTTCCAAAGCAGATGGCACTTGAACTTTTCAAGCCATTCGTAATGAAGCGTCTTGTTGACCTTAACCACGCGCAAAACATTAAATCTGCAAAGCGCATGGTTGAACGAGCTCGTCCAGTTGTGTGGGATGTTCTTGAAGAAGTTATTGCAGAGCATCCAGTACTACTGAACCGCGCACCTACCCTTCACCGTTTGGGTATCCAAGCTTTCGAACCACAGTTGGTTGAAGGCAAGGCAATTCAGATTCACCCACTTGTATGTACAGCTTTCAACGCTGACTTCGACGGTGACCAGATGGCAGTTCACTTGCCGCTATCTGCTGAAGCACAGGCCGAAGCACGTATCTTGATGTTGTCTTCAAATAACATCTTGTCACCAGCTAACGGTCGCCCAATTACTTCACCAACACAGGACATGGTTCTTGGTCTTTATTACTTGACCATGGTTCGCGATGGTGAACTAGGAGAAGGTCGTGCATTTAGCTCGATTGCTGAAGCAATCATGGCTCATGATCAACATTCAGTTTCATTGCAGGCAAAAATCAAGATCCGTCTTGATAATTCAAATGAAACTATTGAAACAACAATTGGTCGCGCTTTGTTCAACGAAGCACTTCCAGCTGATTTCCCATATGTAGATCTTGATGTAACTAAGAAGCAACTTGGTGGCATCGTTGATCGTCTAGCTGAGTTCTATCCAAAGGTAGTTGTTGCACAAACCCTTGATGCTTTGAAGGCACTTGGCTTCCACTGGGCAACTCGCGCTGGAGCAACAATTGGTATTGAAGATGTTGTTACACCTCCACGCAAGAAAGAAATCCTTGCCGGCTATGAAACACAGGCCGAAAAGGTTCAATCTCAATATGAAAAGGGACTCATCACTGATGACGAGCGTCGTCAGGAATTGATCGAGATCTGGACAAAGGCAACAGCTGAAGTGGGTAAAGAGATGGAAGAAAACTTCCCTCGCGTTAACCCAGTTTGGATGATGGTTTTCTCTGGTGCTCGTGGAAATATGATGCAGATCCGTCAGATTGCAGGTATGCGCGGACTCGTAGCAAATCCAAAGGGTGAAATTATCCCTAACCCAATTAAATCTAACTTCCGCGAAGGTCTTTCTGTACTTGAGTACTTTATTTCTACTCACGGTGCACGTAAGGGTCTTGCAGATACAGCGCTTCGTACAGCTGACTCGGGTTACCTAACTCGTCGTCTCTGCGACGTTGCACAGGATGTCATCATCCGTGAAGAAGATTGCGGAACTGATCGCGGTCTTGTTCTACAGATTGGTGTACGTCAAGAATCTGGCGGCCTAGTTAAGTATGACCACGTTGAAACTTCAGTATTCGGCCGCACATTGGCAGATGATGTTGAAGTTGATGGCAAGGTCATCTTGGCAGCTGGTACAGATCTTGGAGATCGCAACATTGATGAACTCATTGCTGCTGGTGTCGATGAAGTAAAGATTCGCTCGGTTCTTACTTGCGATAGCAAGGTTGGACAGTGTGGAGCTTGTTACGGTCGCTCACTTGCAGCAGGACAACGTGTTGCAGTTGGTGAAGCAGTCGGAATCATTGCAGCACAATCAATTGGTGAGCCTGGTACACAGTTAACAATGCGTACCTTCCACACTGGTGGTGTTGCTGGTGATGACATCACTCACGGTCTTCCACGTATCGTCGAGCTCTTCGAAGCACGTACACCTAAGGGTGTTGCACCTATCGCAGAAACAGCTGGTGTTGTTTCATTCCGCGAAGATGCAAAGGGCAAGAAGATCGTCGTAACTCCAGATGATGGTGGCGAAGAAGTTGCTTACCCAATTACTCGTCGTCAGAAGCTGCTTGTAGAAGAAGGTTCACGCGTTGAAGTTGGCCAGAAGATGGTCGTTGGCGCAATTGATCCAAAGCAGGTTCTTCGTATTCTTGGACCACGTGCAACTCAAGTTCACTTGGTAAATGAAATTCAATCTGTTTATCGCTCACAGGGCGTAGGCATTCACGATAAGCACATCGAAGTAATTGTTCGCCAAATGCTAAAGCGCATCACTGTGCTTGAAGCAGGAGATGCCGATCTACTTCCAGGTGAACTCGTTGAGCGCGGTCGCTTTGAAACTGAAAACCGTCGCGTAGTTACTACTGGTGGAAAAGCAGCCTCAGGTCGCCCAGAACTTATGGGTATTACTAAGGCATCACTTGCAACTGAATCATGGTTGTCAGCGGCTTCATTCCAGGAAACAACTCGCGTTCTTACAGATGCTGCGCTTTCAGAGAAGAGTGATCCATTGCTCGGCCTGAAGGAGAACGTCATCATCGGTAAGTTGATTCCAGCAGGTACTGGTCTTGCTCGTTACCGCAACATTCGTGTTGAGCCAACTGAGGAAGCCAAAGCCGCTGTTTATGCAGCTTACGATGAATATGACTTCACACCATTTGACCAACAAGGTTCAGGTGAAGCAGTTCGTCTTGATGAGGTTGAAATACCTCGTTAATCATTCGTTACTAAAAAAGGCTCCCTTCGGGGAGCCTTTTTTATTACGATAACCCAATGACTAGCGATGAAAAGTTCCACGTCCAGCGCCACTCTGATCGAGAAGTTCACGATCGCTTAAATATTAACGCGCTTTTAGATGGTCAATACGTAGCACACGTTGGTTTCATCGATCCTGATATCAATGCACCCTTTGTTGTTCCTATGGGTTTTGCACGAGATGAGAACCGCATTTTGATTCACGGCTCAACTGGTTCTCGCATCATGATGGCGATTGCAAAGGGTATTGAACTTTGCGTGACTGTGACTCAATTGAATGCAATAGTTGTTGCGCGCTCTGCATTTAACTCATCTATGAACTATGAATCAGTTATGATTTTTGGAAAAGCCCGAGTACTCAAGGAAGATGAAAAAGATGTGGCGTTAGAGCGCATCACAACCAAGTTAGTTCCAGGGTTATGGGAATACGGCCGTGCGCTAACAAAGAAAGAATCTGCGGCAACGATGATTGTCGAACTTAGCTTGGACAAGATTTCAGCTAAGGCGCGCTCGGGTGATCCATCAGATGATGAAGAGGATTTAGATCTTCCTCTTTGGGCAGGAATCATCCCGCTTTCAACTACTCATGGGCCTGCAATCACTGCCAAAAATGCAGCTGGGATCGCCGTTCCTAACCACATTAAGTAATTACTTACGTAAGTTGGCCAATCGATCCAGGATTGGTGGATGCGAATAATGCACCGCTACGTAAACTGGATGTGGATTTAAGTTAGATAAAGATTCGCGCGAAAGCTTCTTGAGTGCGTTATACATGTGCACGCGTGCACCTGGATAGGTATCGATTGAATATTGATCTGCCTGATATTCATTGTGGCGTGAGAATGAGTTATTAATCAAGCCCAGCACTGTCGATACAGGTGTGAAGAGTAAGAAGAAAGCCAGCATTGATAGATGGAAACTTGGCGTATCTGAGCCAAGGGCTTTAGAAAGATTGGGATTACCAAGCAACCAGCCCATGAGGGAAAGGATGACAAGAGTTTGTATATTGCTAAATGCAAACATTGTGTAGACATGCTTGCGCTTGTAATGGCCAACTTCGTGTGCCAGAACCGCAACTGTTTCTTCTATTGAAAGTTTTTCAATCAAAGTGTCATACAGCCCAATAATCTTTACTTTGCCCATTCCAGAAAAGAATGCATTAAGCTTTGTCGAACGCTTTGATGCATCCATTTCATATAACTTTGAAAGTGGAAAACCTTGTGTCCGGCAGTAATCTTCAACTGCAGTTCGTAGTTCACCATCTGGTAGTGGCTTTAACTTATTAAACATCGGTAAGAAAATGCGTGTACCAAAGACAAACATAAATAATGAGAAAATCGCAAAGAGCACCCAAGCAACAATCCAGAACTGACTTTGTAGTTCTTGATAAATCCAGGCAACGGCGTAGAGGAGTGGTAATCCGACGACTAATGAAATAAGTAATTGCTTAAGTGCATCTTGGAAAAATAATTTCTTGGTTGATTTATTGAAACCAAATTTTTCTTCGATAACAAAAGTGGAGTAGTAACCCGCCGGCAGGTTTGCAAGCGTTGAGATAACAATTAAAGTTGCAATAAACAGGACGGTAATAAGTAGGTTATTGCTCAATCGATCTCGGAGCTGGCCATCTAGCCAAGCAAAAGCGCCCAAAATAATGGCCGCAAGGATCGCCACAGTGGTCACTAGATTTGTAAGCATTTCAAAGCGGTATTTGGCCGTGCCGTAGGCCATGGATTTGGCATATTCCTCGGGGTTAAAGATCTCTGCCCCTTCTGGGTTCAAAGGTTGCCCCTTTTGATGCTCATTGAGGTAGTTGATGACCATTCCGGCGCTGAAATCAATGAGGACAAATAGGACAATTCCCAAAAGTAGGAGATCTGATGTGCTCATAGGCGTGATTATGGGGCATACACAGCGCAATAAGGCGCTCATTTGCGAGGAACCCCTGCCAGATTGCCGTATCTCACTGCCTTTGGATACAACACGCCCGGCTGTCAAAAAGCAGGCTTTTAGCCAAAAAGCCAGGGTCAAAAGGAGTAAAAGGGCGATTTGCCTCGCATGAACTCTCTGAGTTACCCTTCGCGTCTGCTCTTTTTTAGAGCTTTGTTGCTTGTGCTGTAAATAAGTTGAAAAACTTTTTACATCATCTATGTGAAGCGGGTGCAACACACCCGACCGCGTGGGTCGGCAATTGAGCGTGAATAAAGATCAGTAACGAAGTTACGAATGGAGATGAAGTGCCAACAATTCAACAGCTAGTTCGTCGTGGTCGCGCAGAAAAGATCACGAAGACAAGCACACCTGCACTTAAGGGTTCACCACAACGACGCGGAGTTTGTACACGCGTTTATACAACAACCCCTAAGAAACCAAACTCTGCACTTCGCAAAGTTGCACGTGTTCGCCTTACTAGTGGCATGGAAGTCACTGCATACATTCCTGGTGAAGGTCATAACTTACAAGAGCACTCCATTGTTCTTGTTCGCGGTGGTCGTGTAAAAGATCTACCAGGTGTTCGTTACAAGATCATTCGCGGATCACTAGATACGCAAGGTGTTAAGAACCGTAAGCAATCACGTTCTCGTTACGGAACTAAGAGAGAGAAGAAGGCTAGCTAATGCCACGTAAAGGTCCGGTAGTTAAGTCTCCAGTTGTTTCAGATCCTGTTTACAACTCACCAGTTGTTACTGCGCTAATTAACCGTGTATTGCTACACGGTAAGCGTTCAACAGCTGAATCAATTGTTTACGATGCTCTTGAAGGTTGCCGCAAGAAGACTGATGTTGATCCACTAATTACTTTAAAGCGCGCACTAGAAAACATTAAGCCAGCTGTTGAAGTTCGCTCACGCCGTGTTGGTGGAGCTACCTACCAGGTTCCTGTTGAAGTTAAAGCAGGACGTTCAACAACTTTGGCACTTCGCTGGTTAATTGACTACTCACGTTCACGTCGTGAAAAGTCAATGGCAGAGCGCTTAATGAATGAATTAATCGATGCAAGCAATGGCCTAGGAGCTGCTGTAAAGCGTCGTGAAGATACTCACAAGATGGCTGAAGCTAACAAGGCTTTTGCTCATTACCGCTGGTAATCGCTAGTTAATCTGAAGAATTTAGAAACGACGAGAAGAGGAATATAAGTGTCAGCAGTAGAGAACATCGATCTAGCTACGGTTCGCAACATTGGAATCATGGCTCACATCGACGCGGGCAAAACCACGACTACTGAGCGCATCCTTTTCTACACAGGTATTAACTACAAGATCGGTGAAGTGCACGAAGGTGCAGCAACGATGGACTGGATGGAGCAGGAGCAAGAGCGCGGTATCACGATTACTTCTGCTGCTACTACCTGTATGTGGGACAAGCATTTAATTAACATTATTGATACACCAGGTCACGTTGACTTTACAGTTGAAGTAGAACGTTCACTTCGTGTTCTAGATGGTGCAGTTGCAGTATTCGATGGCGTTGCCGGTGTAGAGCCACAATCAGAAACAGTATGGCGTCAGGCAGATCGTTACTCAGTTCCTCGTATTTGCTTTATTAACAAGCTAGACCGCACAGGTGCATCATTTGATAAGTGCGTAGGCATGATCAAGGATCGCCTAAATGCAGTTGCATTAGTTCTACAACTTCCAATCGGTAACGAATCAGATTTCCTTGGCGTAGTTGACCTCATCGCAATGAAGGCGTTGACATGGCGCGGAGAAACTCAAAAGGGTGAAGATTACACAATCGAAGAAATCCCTGCCGACATGCTCGACAAGTGCAAGCAAGCTCGTCACGACATGATCGAAACTCTTTCTGAGCATGACGATCTCTGCATGGAAAAGTACTTAGAAGGAATTGAACTTTCAGAGTCAGAAATTATTGCCGGTATCCGTCGTGCAACTCTTGCCGCAAAGCTCACTCCAGTTCTTACTGGTTCAGCTTTCAAAAACAAGGGTGTTCAACCAATGCTTGATGCAGTTGTTCGCTACTTGCCAAGCCCACTAGATGTGGAATCAACAGTTGGTACAGATATGAACGATGCTTCAGTTGAGGTCATCCGTCACCCAGATAACAAGGAGCCATTTGCAGCCCTTGCTTTCAAGATCATGACTGACCCACACCTAGGAAAGCTCACATTTATTCGCGTGTATTCAGGTGTTCTACAAACTGGTTCAACAATTCTTAACTCAAACAAGGATCGTAAAGAGCGCATCGGAAAGATTTACCAGATGCACGCTAACAAGCGCGAAGAACGCGACAATGTTGGTGCAGGAATGATCGTTGCTGTTATGGGTCTTAAGGACACAACAACAGGTGAGACTCTTTGTGATCCTGCAAAACCAGTAGTTCTTGAATCAATGGATTTCCCAGCTCCAGTTATCTCTGTTGCTATTGAACCAAAGACAAAGGGTGACCAAGAAAAACTTGGCGTAGCTATTCAACGTCTTTCAGAAGAAGATCCAACTTTCCACGTTAATACTGATGAAGAAACTGGCCAGACAATCATTGCTGGTATGGGTGAACTTCACCTTGAAATTCTCGTTGACCGTATGCGTCGCGAATTTAAGGTTGAAGCAAATGTTGGTAAGCCACAAGTTGCTTACCGCGAAACATTGCGCAAGCCAGTTGCTCGTCACGATTACACACACAAGAAGCAGACTGGTGGTTCTGGACAGTTTGCAAAGATTCAAATTGCAGTCGAGCCACTTCCAACTGGTGAAGTTGAAGGCGGATACGAATTCGTAAATAAAGTCACTGGAGGCCGCGTTCCACGCGAGTACATCCCTTCAGTTGATGCAGGTTGTAAAGAAGGTATGGCTGCTGGTCCACTAGCTGGCTACCCAATTACAGATGTACGAGTAACTCTTCTTGATGGCGCGTATCACGATGTTGACTCATCGGAGCTCGCTTTCAAGATTGCTGGATTAGCAGCGTTTAAGGAAGCAGCAAAACTTGCTGATCCTGCAATTCTGGAACCAGTAATGAGAGTCGAAGTTGTTACCCCTGAAGACTTCATGGGTGATGTCATCGGCGATCTCAACAGTCGTCGTGGTCAAATCCAGGCCATGGATGAGCGGTCAGGTGCCCGCGTTGTTAGGGCGCTAGTTCCATTGTCAGAGATGTTCGGTTATGTCGGAGATCTCCGCTCTAGAACTCAAGGTCGCGCGAGCTATTCAATGGAATTCGATTCGTATGCCGAAGTACCTGGCAACGTAGCGAAGGAAATCATTGCAAAAGTTCGTGGCGAGTAAACCCTAATAAAGAAAAGCACAACCCCTAATAACTAAGCACTAGTAAACGAAAGAGGAAACGAAATGGCAAAAGCCAAGTTTGAGCGCACAAAGCCGCACGTAAACATCGGCACCATCGGTCACATTGACCACGGTAAGACAACTCTTACTGCGGCAATTTCCAAGGTGTTGCATGACAAGTATCCAACTCTTAACGCAGCAACAGCTTTCTCTGATATCGATAAGGCACCAGAAGAGCGTCAACGCGGAATTACAATCTCTATTGCTCACATCGAGTACCAGACAGAGAAGCGTCACTACGCACACGTTGACTGCCCAGGCCACGCTGACTACATCAAGAACATGATCACTGGAGCTGCTCAGATGGATGGAGCAATCCTCGTCGTAGCTGCTACAGATGGTCCAATGCCACAGACAAAGGAGCACGTTCTCCTTGCTCGTCAGGTAGGCGTTCCATCAATCGTTGTTGCACTTAATAAGTCAGACATGGTTGATGATGAAGAAATTCTTGAACTCGTTGAAATGGAAGTTCGCGAACTTCTATCTAAGTACGAGTTCCCAGGAGATGACACTCCAATCGTTCGCATCTCAGCACTAAAGGCTCTCGAAGGAGATGCTGCTTGGGCAGAGAAGATCATCGAACTTATGGATGCAGTAGATGCATTTATTCCACAGCCAGCTCGCGAAATCGACAAGCCATTCCTTATGCCAGTTGAAGACGTTTTCACAATCACAGGTCGTGGAACAGTTATCACTGGTCGTATTGAGCGCGGCATCGTAAAGGTTAACGAAGAAGTTGAAATCGTTGGTATTCGCGAACTCGCACAGAAGACAACAGTTACAGGCGTTGAAATGTTCCGTAAGTTGCTCGACGAAGGTCAAGCAGGCGAGAACGTTGGACTACTTCTTCGTGGTCTAAAGCGTGAAGATGTTGAGCGTGGACAGGTTGTTTGCAAGCCAGGATCAATCACACCTCATACAGAGTTTGATGCATCTGCATACATCCTTTCAAAGGATGAAGGCGGACGTCACACACCATTCTTCAATAACTACCGTCCACAGTTCTACTTCCGTACAACTGACGTGACTGGTGTTGTAACTCTTCCAGCAGGAACCGAAATGGTTATGCCTGGCGATAACACTGAAATGGCAGTAACGCTTATTCAGCCAATCGCTATGGAAGAAGGACTTCGCTTCGCAATCCGTGAAGGTGGCCGCACAGTAGGTGCTGGTCGCGTTACAAAGATTAAGAAGTAAATAGCACTAAAGATTTAAATGTTGGCGCCCGGCGGCGTAAAAACCGCCGGGCAATAACAAAAGCTTGATAACTAAATTTAAACGAAGTATTAATACGAAGGAGAACGACATGGCGGGACAAAAGATCCGCATTCGACTCAAGGCCTACGACCATGAGGTGATTGACTCTTCAGCGAAGAAAATCGTTGAAACAGTTGAACGCACTGGTGCAACGGTCGCGGGTCCAGTGCCGCTACCAACAGAGAAGAACACTTATTGTGTTATTCGCTCTCCTCACAAATATAAGGACAGCCGCGAACATTTCGAGATGCGCACACACAAGCGCTTAATCGACATCATCGACCCAACACCTAAGACTGTTGATTCATTGATGCGTCTTGATCTACCTGCAGGCGTCGACATCGAGATTAAGCTCTAAGGAAAGGACGACAGTAAATGACATATACAACTCAAGGCGCTGGCTCGTCCATCAAGGGCGTCCTCGGTAAGAAA
>CANFUR010000049.1 GCA_947450175.1 Actinomycetota bacterium
AGGTGTTGGAATTTCAATGTTTTCATCCCTTTCTCATCGTCTCTTTGGTGGCGAGAACTTAAAAGTATGGGTGATTGAAACAGCAAACGATGCAATCAATTTAACTATTGCTGGGGCAATCATCGCGATTCTGAACTAAACATGAGTCTCTATGAGGAAGAAGTTCAAGCACGATGGGGCGATACCGATGCGTATCGCCAATCTACTTCTAAAACCTCTAAATACTCACAAGAGGATTTTGCTGCGGCAAAAGTAGATCAAGAAGCGGCTACAGAACTCTTTGTTTATGCCTTTGGCAACAGCCTTGCAATTGACTCGGCTAAAACCAAGGAAGCAGTGATTGCTCACCGAGCTGCAATTACACAATGGTTTTATGACTGCTCAGTTGAAATGCAAAAGAATTTGGCCCTTATGTATATAGAGGATCCACGCTTCAAAGAGTATTACGACGGACGTGTCAGAGGTTTAGCACAATATGTCCATGATGCTATTTGGGCCCAATAGAAAAACTCAGATTAGCTCTTTATAAACCCATTCTTAATTAAGTAATCAGCAGACTCTCGAAGAGTTACGTCTGCAGGAATGAAGTTAATGCCAAGTAGTCGAGTGGCTTTAGCCCCACTCACATTCATTGGCTTTCCAAGTTGAGGCAAAATTCCCTTTATTGTGCTGTCAAAGAATGAGAGTAAATAAACAAGGAAAGTTGGTGCCTTTGCTGACTTTACTTTGCTCTTTGGATAAGCGGCTTTGAGCAGTTTTGCAATGTCAACGAATGATTTTGTTCCAGCAGTCGCAAGAATTCTTTCACCCTTTGATGCATCATTCTTGATTGAATCGACGTGCATTTTTGCCACATCTCGCACATCAACAATTGAGAATCTAAGATCTGGCAACATAGGGTCTTTGCCAAGAAGAATTCGCTCGACTAATGAAATAGAAGATCCAAAATTCTTATCCAGTGGTGCGCCTAAGACAAGTACTGGATTGATTGTTGTTAAAGCTATCTCTGGGGCTTCATTTTTAATAAAGTTCCAGGCGGCTTGCTCAGCTAAAGTTTTTGATTTTGTATATGCAGTTCGTCCAACTGGGTGTTCAACATCTGTCCAAATCGTTTCGTCATATGCAGGTGCACCGGCAGGCAGGTCACATCCATAAATTGCAGCAACTGATGAAGTCAAAATTACCCGCTTTACGCCAGATTCTTTGGCGGCTTTTAATGCGCGCAGAGTTCCATCAACTGCTGGACGAATCAAATCGTTTTCATCTTTAGGAGAAATAAGTGGAAATGGGGACGCGGTATGCATCAAAACATCTATGCCTTTAAGTGCATCGGCCCAGCCTGCATCTTTTTCAAGATCTAGTTCAATAAATGTAAGTTTTGTATCCACATTACTTGAGTCAATTAGATGAGGTAATACTGCATCACGTACTTCTGAAGACTTTGAGAGCTTGCGAACTGATGCCCGGACTTCATATCCCTGATTGAGTAATTGAAGCGTGATGTGCTTGCCGATGTATCCACTGGCACCAGTTAATAGAACTTTAGTCATTTGGCGAACCTCTTTCGTAATGTATCTGCAGCAAAGGTAATTGGGGTTATTTTGAATCGATAACCAAGCCCAAAGTATATTGGCAGTGCAATGACTGCCGACAAAACCAAAGTTACGACCGAGCTAAATAGATTTGGGGATCCGGAATTCATCAAGGTTTCAATTAGTTGGGCAACTAATAGGCCAGGTGCGAAGGCAACGGCGGAGATTATTACTATCGAAATGACATCTTTTCGTAGCGTTATGGCACCAACCCGCTTGGACAGTAAATGCCTTGCCCACAGCGAGCTAGCTAAATATCCAAGGCCAAACGAAATTGCTATTCCCACAGTTATTAAGCGCGTTGGCAGAACAAAGTAGCCAATAGTTGCGCTGACGATGGTGACAATATTCATGACCAATGTGATCCCTGCAGGTGTCTTGGTGTCTTCGAATGCATAAAAGCCTCGAAGCATTAGATACGAACTGCAAAATGGAATTAAACCTAAAGCAAATCCAGAGAGAATGAAGCCGATCTGACTGGAATCTTGACTGCGTGAGCCCGCAAAAATGAAATGTGCGATGGGTTGACCCAGAAAAAGAAGCGCAAAAGCTGCTGGAATTATTAGTGAATAGAGGTGCAGCAAAGTTTGTTGAATCTCGTCACGGACATCAGAAATTCTGGAATCTGCAGCAAGTCGTGAGATTCGCGGTAGTAAAGCGGTCACAAATGAAACTGCAATAATTGAATGAGGAAGTAAAAAGATAAAGTGTGCATTTTGATAGGGAGTAAAGCCCACACCAACATCGATACCTGACTGCTTGGCGCGAACTGATGCCGACGTAGCCAGATTTACAATCACCATAAAACCAATTTGATTGATCAGCACAAAAACTACGGTCCACTTTGCAAGGTGTGCAGATTTTCTCAGCGATGACCAGTGAAAGTTTGGTCGAAGCCGAACACCAGTTTTAGCAATAACTGGAATCAAAATCGCTGCTTGAGCTAGTGCGCCTAGGCTAGTACCTAACCCTAAAAAGCCTTTGGCCGTTGAACTGATTACGCCGTTTGCTGCATCTGGTGCGATGGCGATAAAGCCGATAAGAACCCCAATAACAATGAGGTTATTAAGAATTGGAGCCCACATCATTGGCCCAAAACTTCCTCGGGCATTAGCAATTTGGCCGAGCAGTGTGAAGAATCCCAAGAAAAGAACTTGAGGTAAGCAATAACGCGTAAAGAGAACAGTTAATTCAAATTCATTCTCTAAGCCGCTGCCTCCGAACTTCGATGCGTACAGACGAACGATCAGTGGAGCAGCAATCATTCCGATAACTGTTGCAAAGCCCAGAATCGTGAATGTCGCAGTTGCTAGTTGAGAAGCGTATGAATTTCCGCCATCTTTATTCTTCATTTCTCGCACGATTTGTGGGACAAAGACTGCGTTAAGTGCTCCCCCGGCGACCAAGATATAAACGACGGTAGGTAGCGTGTTTGCAACTTGATAGGTATCACCGATGATTGCAGTACCCAAAGCTGCTACTAAAAGTAGATTGCGCGCTAATCCTGTAATACGCGAAATGATGGTGCCAACAGCCATCACCGCTGAGGATCTTAAAACTGAAGGCTCACTCATGCTTATTTCATAGCTCCCTGAGTTGCCTTATTTATCAATGACTTGGTCAAAGGTCGTAGTTGTATATCGAACTCGTACTTTTAACTCATCTCCAACTTTAGGTTGGTGTGAACCCTTGCAAACTAAAAGTGAGCACTGCATATGTGGTGGTTCCAAGAAATTTAACGTCTTTGAATCCAAACGATAAGGACTGCGTATTTTCCCAAGCGCTAATTCAAGTGCGTTTGCAAGGATCTTGATTCGGCCAAGAAGTGAACTATTACTTTGAGGGGCTGCAAGTCCTATGCCGTGGGCAGTTCCTCCACTTGCAACGATGACATGTCCGCGAACACGACGTTGACGATAACCAGCTGTGCCTTGAATATTTCGATTCTCAAGTACGGTGGCAGTTACTTCTAGCGCTGAATCCGCGCCTAGCCACAGAGATGTTCCAATTCTTTCGCAAAAGTTGAGCTTTGGAAATTGCTTACGTACCTGATCACCATCATGAAGATGGGAGATATATACCGTGCTTGCCTCAGGTAATGCGGCAAGGGTTGAACTGATCCAAGAGCTATCGATACTGGCAATCGGCAGATGCAAAGCAAAGCCTCGTAGATTTAATCCTCGATCACTAACGATGGAAAGTGCAGTAGCTAAATCTGCGATGTTAATTCCATGACGGTTCAGTGGAGTCAAAATCTCAACAATGACATTAGTTTTGCTACCGATGCTTCGTAGAAGCTCAAGGCTCGAAATCGTTTGAAGAACTTTAGAATCTGAAAAATCATTGGCGTTGTGATCGGGTGAAAGAACAATGATTTCGCCAGCAAAAGCTTTACGTACTTGTGCGACTTCACTTGCAAGCCCCACAGCAACTGCGCTAACGCCAAGTCGAGTTGATTCGGCTGCAAGAAATTCCAGGCCAAATCCATAACCATTGCCCTTTATTACCGGCACAAGTCCGGGCTTAGCGCGCACCATCGCGCTCAAATGCGAACGCCACTTCTGTCCATTAACGTGCAGTGAAAGTGGCATATGCGTAGGTTACCTGCGAACTCGTAAATACGTGGCAAAGGCGAGCGACCAGAACTTATTAATCGACTTCTCCCATTCGCCAACTAGTTGGCGGGCATAACCACCTGTGCCAACTTTGAATTGAATCAGGCCAACATGGGGATCATGTGGATCAAGGGTTGGAGTGATCCCACGTAAGTCATAACAATTTGCGCCACTGCCCATGGCATCTTTCATCATCGCCCATTGGATTGCATTACTTCCACGAGCCTCGCGACCAAAAGCAGATGATGCGCCGTAGGAATACCAGTAGTGATCTCCTACGTGAATTGCGATTGTCGATGCAATTACTTGGCCCTGCCATTTTGCTAAGAAAAGTTTGAGGTGTTCATCGTGACTATTTAATTCATCCCACATTCGTTGAAAATAACGAAGCGGCCGTGGCTTGAAATTATCACGGGCTGCAGTTTCTACATAAACCTTATGAAAATCTGCAAGATCGTCTTTGCTTCCTCGAACAACTTCAACGTCTTCTTTTTCTGCTTTCTTAATATTTCTTCGCCACAGTTGATTAAAGCCTGCCGACAAGCTTTCTTCATTCTGATTGTGCAAGTCCAATTGAAAGACGAAGTTTGGTTGACCTTCGCTAAAACCGCTCTCAGAGACAACTTCTCGCCAACCTGCTTTATTCAAACTTTGAATCGCTAATCGACCATTTTCGTATTCGGTTGTCGATTGGGTGTGTAGCAAAGAACTGGCCTCATCTGATGCAAGGGCGGCCTTAATAACTTCACTTTCCCAATCACGAAAAGGAATTGCTGGACCTATTCGAAGCAGGAAGATCTTTTCTTTCTTTGCTAAAACTTCAAGTGATTCAAGAACCGCTTCGTTAAATGTAAAACTCGGCACAAACAGTGGGCCTTCTGGAATGTACCCAAAAGATTTGCCTACAATGGGAAGTGCTCGCGTAAGTAGAAGTGCTACGCCGACAAGTTCTGCACCATCGAAAATACCGATGGATTTACTTTTCCAGTCGTTTTTAACTGCGCCCCATTCGGAAAGTTGCAAGAAAGATGCGCTTGATAATCGTGAAATGAAAGCCCGATGATCGTCTTGAGAGATAGATCGAATCTCTATTTTCGTTGATAAAGGTGATCCAGGCACTTACTAATTCTAATGGGGTTACGCAATAATCACCCAGAAACGTGAGCTAATCAGGCTGTTCGCTGTGCAAATTGCAGCAAGGCCAGCCACATTTAAGAAGATTTAAATGTTTGTGGATCGTAAATCAGCGAGTACAGGGATGTCACGTTTTTTCCATCCTGAGTAGCTGGTTCAAATATTGAATCTTGAGGTCCAGCAATAGCTAATACCATTGAATTTTCTTCAACAACTTTGCTGCCATATAAAGGTGGCTCGTTAGGGTTTTGAGCTTTTTCAAAATCAGCTTTTGCAAAATAATAAACTCCAGCAAAACCATGTAGTGATCCGTCATCAGCTGTGTAATTTATACGCACCTGGGCTATTGCCCCAGCTGCTTTTGCCTGAGCTGAAAACCCATTTGAAGCATCTGCAGCCATATTTTCAATTGATAAGCGCTTAGCAATTTCTGATGGCACCTGGATTGTGTAAGGGGCTGGCGCAAGGCTAATTTTTACCAACTCTTGTGAATTGCTAGAACAAGAAGTTAGGACTAATAATAAAGCAGAAATGAGAGCAACCGTAATTGCGAACATGCCGCTTCTTTTTTGCGAAATCGACATAAGCATTAGTGAGCTGCTCCTCCAAGATTCATAACCACCACACCAACAATTATTATTGCCATGCCAATTATGTTCAATTTAGAAAGATGCTGATCGAAGAAGACAACACCGCCAATGGCAGCTCCCATAATTCCAACGCCAGACCAAACGGCGTATGTAATACCTACTTCAAGTTTCTTCAGTGAGATAGCCATTAGTGAGAAGGCAATTGCATAACCCACTGCAACACCAAGAGATGGCCAAAGTTTGCTGAGTCCATCACTCGCTTTTAGGAACAGGGTTCCCATAATTTCAGCAACAATTGCAATTGAAAGTAGAAACCAGGCCATAGTGGGCAGACTACCTAGATATCCCTCTCGCGCCAAGCCATAACCATGGATGGCATTGAGGCATAGGCAAAGAGTGTGGCAATCATGAGATAACTTCCATTATTGCCTTCTGCTTGAAACAATTTCACTTCAGGACCAAAAAATATTGCAAATAAGAGTCCCAGGACTACATAACCCATTCCGTAGTAGGCAAATCTAATTGAAGTATTTCGAACTTTAATTTGGCGCTCATCCAGCAGTTCATCTGGTGCAACTGCAATAGATCTCACACTGATACGCAAGAGCGAATAGCCACCAAGAACAGCAAAGATCACAAATATCGCTGTCACGGAATAGACAACTACTGAAGTTCCATCAGTTAAGTTCATATTCATTTTCAAAGTTGGCCAATAGCTTCCCATCGAAGTGAGAACTAGACCAAGTGCCATAAGGAGCACTAGAACTCTTCTGTTTCGCTGTGGACGAAGCCATCTAAAATCTGAGTCTTCATTGCTCAACCTAGCTTTGACTCCTTTTTCAGTAACGCCTTCAAACCAATAAAACTTATTCTTCTTCGACATTTTTACTTTCCTTTCTTAAATGGGGTGAGCGAAAACAACTCTGAAACCTCTTGGTTGAGTGATTTAGCAATGCGGATAGCTAGAACAAGTGAGGGACTGTATTCCTCACGTTCTAGATAACCAATGGTTTGGTAGTGCACGCCAGCCTTGTCGGCTAGATCCTGCCTAGATAGTCCTAGGGCAGCGCGTGCTTCTTCAATACGGTTATAGACCGGTTCTTCTGGATTGCGACTCATGGTAAGTAGCATATATGCTATGTAGCATTAATGCAACATCTAGGAAAGGCGGGTCGAACTAGAAAATTTAAGACCCAGTCTCAATCTCAAAAGCCCACAGATCTAACTCATCTAGATCCATTGGCTTAAAACCTTTTGCTTCCAATGCAGAAGCCAGCTGAGCCCTGTGCTCAGTTGCGTGATGTATCGCTTGTGAAAGGATGGTTGAGCGCCACCTTTTCACCATTTTGTCTTCAAAGTTTTTATATTCAATCTGAATGTCATCTAACTTCACGCACTCAAGTAACGCTTTGTCCACTATCGCTGCTTGCTCTTTAAGTCGTGCAAGATCGGCAATCACTTTCACAACATCAATGCAAGGGTCCCCCGGTTGAGTCAATGCCGGTATCCCGCTGATGCGAAAGGCGTAGTGATCAGCGGAATCAACTATGTGATAAATAATCTCTGCAGCATGCCATTCGGGATTGGTTGCAAAAGCAGCAAGGGAGGCTTCAGGAAGTGTTTGAAGATGGGCAATAGTTTTCTGATTTGCCCATGCCATGTGAGCTAATAGGCGTTCAAGTCCAATAGTCATAGTGGCATCATAATCGGGGGAATAAGAACCGCCCTATAAGCCGGAAGAATTGGAAAGGGCCTCGAAATCTCGAGGCCCTCCCATGCATAACTAATTCAACTCTTTTGACCACTACCAATAGGTCGAGTCGAATCAGTTAAGACTGTGGTGGAGACGACGGGGTTCGAACCCGCTCCGACGGTTTGGTAAACAATCAGGCTGCCAATTACAACACGCCCCCATCACGAGAGCGAAGTTATGGCTTGGCCGATAAATGAAATGCGATCTCTAACGAACCTGTGGATGAAAATTGATTTCAGAAAGCAAAAGGGACCTGGCTATTAACCAAGTCCCAATTACTACCAAACCGTCGTGATGGAATTATGGCACAGAAACAAGTTACGCAAAGTAACTAAATGCAAAGAAGAACCGCCCTACATGCCAGATTTACTTAACTGCAGCTTCTAACTCGCTAACAATTAACTTAGACATTCCCATCATTGCATTCATTGCGGCAGCAGCTTTTAGGGGATCTGGGTTTCCGAGACACTCACCTAGTTGCTTTGGGATGATCTGCCAAGAAAGTCCAAATTTATCCTTGAGCCAACCGCAATTTCCAGGGGTTCCGCCATCTGCAGTCAGTGCATCCCAGTACTTATCAACTTCAGCCTGGTCGTTACACCTGACAATTACTGAGAAAGCTTCAGTGAAAGAGAACATGTCGCCACCATTGAGTGCTACATATTTTAAACCCAATAGCTCAAAGTCAATGGTGAGAACTCCACCATCTGGCTGCTTAAAAACATTATGAATTTTGGAATTCTCGAAAAGGTTTGTATAGAGATTTACAGCTTCTTCTGCTTGATTATTGAACCAAAGCATGTGGCTAAGTGATGGCATGTGGCAATATTAATAGAAGAACCGCCATATGAGCCGCAAGCTTTAACCTAGCGCTTAATGCATCGGGCGAAGTTCAACTTTTCTGTTGCATGCCTTTGAGGCTAAATACGCCAACCTTTCAGCTATCTCTGGGTTTTCAACTTCAACCAACCACAATCCACTGAAATTCTCTTTGGCATCGAATAATGGTTTACCTGTGCTGATGCCTGCGTCATTGCGGTTATCTATAACTGTTGCAGTCTCCGGAGGTTGTAAACCCCAAGCAAATATCCACTGTCCATTTTCTCGTAATGAATCATTGAACTTGTCGATTTCGACCATTTCAGTTGCGGTACCTGGATTCTCCAAATGATCGATTACGGAAATTAAATACTTCATGTGGAAATTATAATTGAAAGTAGAAGTACCGTCCAATAAGCCGGGTTCTTCATTCATAACAAGTTTCACTTCAACCTTTCTTGGGCAGAATTGAGCTTGCCTGTTACAGCTTGTAAATTCCCCACTTTCCCAAAACCAAAAGCTGGCATGTTTACATAAATGTTTTCGAATTTACCTGGTTCAATCAAATAAGTTTCATGCCAAATCCCAACGGCTGGAGATTTTGCCGCTCGGAATAGAAGGGTGATCTGTCAGAAGTTCACTCCCGCTGGTGGAGTTGTTGGAAACACCTCGATATTCCAAATAGCTGAGAATGGAAGAGATTGAATAGTTGATAAAACGCTCGCATCATCTTCACCGAAAGCTTCAAGAAACACCGTGCGCTTAGGCATCGCAACTTTGATAAATCCTAGAACTCCTTTCTCCACTAATGACTTGGCCTGCGCCTGCTCCGATGGAATTAGCGCACGAATATCTTCTGGAGTGACTCCATCTTTAAATGCAGCAACGACCATATAACTATTCATTTAACACCTAAATTCTGTGGGACTCTATTACTTGACATATCAAGTATATCTGATTTACTTCACCCGTGGCACAAAAAGGTATGAAGGATCTCGACTCCAAGGCTTGGCGTGCTTTCCACAAAATCGGAACAAGTCTTCTGCCCCACCTTGGTCGCCAAGTGAGTAATCATTC
>CANFUR010000050.1 GCA_947450175.1 Actinomycetota bacterium
ATAAGGGGAACTGACTATGAAACTCATCCTTACACGTGAAGTTGCAGGCGTTGGTTCTGCCGGAGATGTTGTAACTGTTAAAGATGGCTTCGCACGCAACTTCTTGTTGCCTCGCGGAAATGCAATTGCTTGGTCACTTGGTGGAGAAAAGCAGATTCAGAGCATTCGCCGCGCGAAGTCAGCTCGTGAAGTCCGCGATATCGACCACGCTAAAGAGATCAAGACCAAACTTGAGTCAGCAGCAGTTGTTGCTAAGGCAAAGGTTGGCGCAAAGGGCGCTCTGTTTGGTTCAGTAACAGATAAAGATGTTGCTGCAGCAATCAAGGCATCAGTTGGTCTAGATATCGACCGTCACTCAATTAAGACTGCCGGACACATCAAGAAGACTGGTAACCACGATGTAAAGGTCTCACTTGGCCACAACATTGTTGCAAAGATTACAGTTTCTGTAGTCCCAGAATAAATAGTCAGTACTAAGAAGGCCCGTCGCTTATGCGGCGGGCTTTTTTATTTACTCGTTACCGCACTCAAGGCTTTATTAAAATAATTACTTGTAAATTCTGCGCGTGCTAAATCGTATTTAGACATTCCCCACTCCCAGAAGTCAAAATCAATCTCGCTCACTGAGTCTTGAATCGAAGCCCATAAAGTCCATCCATACTTTGCCATCAACGCCCATAACCAAGCACGTGCAACTTTGTCGGGACGATAAGTTCCGTAATAAGCAGTAACTAACTCTTCGAGTGCCTCCAAAGGCAAGAACGCTTCGGCCCATACGTTTCCAATCTCAAAACAGGCATCGTTATTTCCTGAATATTCATAGTCAATGAGCCAGATCTTGCGGCCATCATCAATGAAGTTACCGGGCAACAAATCGTTATTGCACGGCACTAGCCCTTCAAATAAAACCTCGAATGCCTTTTTGATTTGGGCAACCATGGGTGCAAAATCTAAATAACCATCCGGGATCCGAAAGCCATTCTCCTGCACAATTGTTAAATAGTTTTTCTGTGTAGAAAACATATTAAACTCGTGATCAAAGGCTTCTAGTGAGTGCAAAGCTTTCAAACTTGTGGCAATGCGCCCCAAATTAGCGCCGACATCTTGGGCACCATATGTTTTTCCGCTGATATAAGAAATAAGCAATAAACCTTCACCAGGTATGTAATCCAACACCTCGGCTCCAACACCACCTTTACCTGCAATGGTTGTATTTATAAACTCAGAGCCACGATCAATGGCTAATAACGAGGATGAATTACTTGAAACTCGGGCCACATATTTATCGGCCGGGGTTTCTATAAGAAAGTTTCGATTAGTTAAACCACCGGAAAGTTCGGTAATGGACGAGCGATTTTTAAGCAGCGCGACTTTATTAAAAAGCGGTGCTAACTCCTGCTCAAGGAGACTGTCATCGGACACGCATTCAGGATACATTTCATATGTGGCCGTGTCAGTAGTTCCAACCCGAGCAAAAATTGTCATCATTGGTGGAGGCGTGGGCGGAACTTCGGTCGCCTATCATTTAGCCGAACTCGGCGAAAGAGATGTCATTCTTCTAGACCGCAACGAACTCACTAGTGGATCCACTTTTCATAGCGCAGGCTTAGTTGGTCAACTCCGCGCAGATCCAACCTTGACGTTAATGAATATGCACTCCGTTGATTTATATCGAAAACTACAAACTAGCGATACGCCGCCAAGTTGGCGCGAATGCGGCAGTATTAAATTGGCATCAACCCCCGAACGTATGCAAGAGATCCGCCGCCAAATCGGTTGGGCAAAAACTTTCGGTTTAGATTTAAAAGAGATTTCGCCACAAGAAGCCCAAAACCTTTTCCCACTCATTGATTTAGAAGGTGTTGTTGGCGCTTGTTATATGGCCTCTGACGGACAAGTTGATCCTTCGCAGTTAGCGATGGCGTTAGCTGCAGGTGCTCGCAAACAAGGAGTACAGATATTTACTCACACTCGTGTTCTTGAAATTAAAACAACGAATGGTCGAGTCAGCAGCGTTGTCACTGATAAAGGTGAGATTGAATGCGAAATCGTTGTTAACTGTGGCGGAATGTATGCACCGCAGATTGCGCGCATGGTGAATGTACGCGTTCCGATTGTTCCTATGAGCCATCAATATTTAATTACTGAAAACTTTATGCCAGCTGATGCACCAATGCTTCCTTCATTGCGTGATCCCGACAACCTCATTTATTTCCGCCAAGAAGTATCAGGATTGCTAATGGGTGGGTATGAGCGCACATCAAAGGCGTGGTCGGCCGATTACAACTCCATCGACGATATTCCCGCAAACTTTAACAACTCGCTTTTAGCCGAGGACTGGGATCGTTTTACTGATATCGCCGAAGCATCCCAAAAGCGAGTGCCAAAGATGTCTGAAGTTGGAATTAAATCTTTTATAAATGGCCCCGAAGGTTTCACGCCCGATAACGAATTTTGCTTAGGCGAAACATCAGTCGGCGGTTTCTTTGTTGCTGCAGGTTTTTGCGCGCACGGAATCGCCGGTGCTGGCGGTATCGGCAAAGTAGTTGCCGAATGGATTGTTGCTGGTGAACCAACAATGGATCTGTGGCATATGGATATTAAACGCTTTGGTTCATCTTATGAATCCCCTGACTTTACTTTGCAACGCATTACTGAAAACTATGAGCAGTACTACGACATTCATTACCCAGGCGAAGAACGCGAATCTGCGCGTCCAAAATTTATGTCTCCGGTTTATGAATGGCATAAAGCACATGGCGCAGTATTCGGAGAAAAAGCTTCATGGGAGCGCGTGAACTTTTATTCCACAAACATTGGTGATGATGCATTGCGTCCAAAGGATTGGCTCGGTAAAAACTGGTCTAGTGCTGTGCAAGTAGAACACCGTGCAACCCGTGAAAACGCTGGTTTATTTGATGAATCTAGCTTTGCCAAGGCGCGAATAAGTGGGCCTCGTGCTGCAGAATTTCTTAACTATGTATGCGCAAATAACGTCGTCAAAGGCGTTGGTAAAACAACATACACACAAGCCCTAAATTCTAAAGCTGGGATTGAATCTGACTACACAGTTACCCAAACTGGTGAGAATGAATTTTTGATTATTACTGGAACCGCATTTGCCGTACATGACTTTGGTTGGCTAGAAAAAATGCGTCGAGAACATTCATACGATGATGTTGAAATTACTAATATCACTCGCGAACTTATTTGCTTTGCAATCATGGGTCCAAAAACTCGAGAGATTTTGCAATCACTAACCGAGGCTGATCTTTCACATAGTGCATTCCCATTTATGAACTCACGAGAAATATCGATTAGCGGTATAAAAGTACGTGCAACTCGACTGACTTATGTTGGTGAACTAGGTTGGGAAATCTATGCACCAGTTGCTGATGGTTTAGCTTTATGGGAAAAGATTATGGACGCAGGAAAAGAACATGGTATTAAAGCCTGTGGTTACCGTGCAATCGAATCATTGCGCCTTGAAAAAGGTTATCGCGCATGGGCTGGTGAAATTAATACAGAGACCAACCCTTACGAAGCAGGATTAGGTTTTGCAGTCTCACTCAAGAAAGAAAACTTCCACGGTAAAGCTGCAGCTATTGCAGCGCAAGCAAATTTAAAGCGCAAATTAGTAGCCATTACTTTCGATGACATCACGTGTGTTCCTTTTGGATCTGAACCTATTCGCATAGACAACACTATTGTTGGCCGAATTAAATCTGGGGGCCAGGGCTACACAATCAATAAAGCAATTGCCTATGCCTACTTACCAATTACTAATACCGAAGTCGGGACAACGGTTGATGTTGAGTTCTTTGGTAGCTGGCGCACCGGAACAATTTGTGCAGAACCATTATTTGATCCAACAAATGAACGCATCCGTTTATAAATCTCACGATTTAAGATGCACCAAAATACTTTTGTACACAGCCCCCCGCAAAAAATTCCTCCACTGACCTGCACTTTTGCAGTTGAGATGTGGCACGCAACCAGTTGCGCACATTTCATCCACCGCTTTGTACACAGAAAAACACGCTTATCCACCCAGTTACCCACAGCTTTATCCCCAGCAAGCTGCAACGTTTCTCGCGTGCGATAGGGGCATCCACATAAGTTACGCCTACAAGGAATTCACTTGTCAGTGGCTAATGGGAGGTTATACGCGTGAGCATCGCCGAACTTCCAAATAATCGCCCATCGAGAGATTCCAACGTTTCATCAATTGGCACTGATTTCGAACGTACCCCACCACAAGATTTAATCGCAGAACAATCTGTTCTCGGCGGAATGTTGTTATCTAAAGATGCAATTGCAGATGTCATCGAAATTATTCGCGATCGCGATTTTTATCGCCCAGCGCATGAATTAATTTACGACGCAGTTATTGATTTATATGGTCGTGGCGAACCAGTTGATGCGGTTACCGTTTCATCCGAACTCACAAAACGCGGAGACATTGCACGTGCTGGCGGTGCACCATATCTACACACATTAATTTCATCTGTTCCAACAGCTGCAAACGCTGGTTACTACGCAAAGATTGTTCGCGAACATGCAATCATGCGCCGCTTAGTTGAAGCCGGTACAAAGATTGTTCAACTCGGTTATACAGCCGAAGGTGAAGTCGATGACATGGTCGACCAAGCACAGGCCGAGGTCTATGCAGTAACCGAACGCCGTGCATCCGAAGATTACGTACAACTTTCTACATTACTCCCACAAGCCCTCGATGAGATTGAAGCGATTTCTAAAGGTGTTGGCGTTGAAGGTGTAATGAGTGGGTTTAAAGATCTTGATTCACTTACCCATGGTTTCCACCCAGGTAACATGATTATTTTGGCTGCGCGTCCTGCAGTTGGTAAATCAACTTTAGGTCTTGATATTGCGCGTCATGCATCAATTCACGAAGGCCAAGCCGCCGTTATCTTCTCTCTTGAAATGTCTAAATCTGAAATCACAATGCGCATGTTGTCTGCCGAAGCCCGCGTTGGTTTAAATAATATTCGCGCCGGAACATTATCCGATGATGAATGGTCACGCCTTGCGCGCCGTATGGGTGAAATCTCTGAAGCACCTTTATTTATTGATGATTCACCAAACCTTTCTATGATGGAAATTCGCGCAAAGGCCCGTCGCCTCAAACAGCGTCATGATTTAAAACTCATTGTTATCGACTACTTACAGTTGATGTCATCGGGTAAGCGCGTTGAAAACCGTCAACAGGAAGTATCTGAGTTCTCGCGTCACTTGAAGTTGATGGCAAAAGAGCTCAATATCCCTGTTATTGCTATCTCTCAGCTCAACCGTTCACCTGAACAACGCAGTGATAAAAAACCAATGCTTTCAGATCTTCGCGAATCAGGTTCTATCGAACAAGATGCTGACGTAGTTATCTTGCTGCACCGCGATGATATGTATGACTCACAAAACCGAACTGGCGAAGCTGATTTAATTGTTGCTAAGCACCGTAACGGACCAACGCGAACAATTACAGTTTCAGCTCAACTGCACTATGCACGTTTCTACGACATGCCACAAAATCCGGGTGGAGGACAAGACTGGACCCAACAGCGCGAAGCACCTCCAACAGATGGTGTTGTATTCGGCGCGTAATTAATGCGCAGCAGAACGGGCTTTATCAGCCAAGATAATTCCAATGATTACCGTTACTCCACCAACTAATTGAATGAAGTTCCATTTTTCAGATAACCAGATCCATGCAAAGACTCCGGCTATTACAGGTTCTGCCATTCCCATAACACTGCTGGTTGATGCTGATAAGAGTTTGAGACCATTAACAACTAATAGATAAGGAACGATTGTTCCCATAATTATTACCCACGCAATCAATACCCACCCTGGCATGTTGTAGGCAGCAAAACGGCCTTGCAAGTTCATTGATTGCGTAAAGATTTCGGTTGGGTACGACCACAATGGCATCGCAATAGCCAAGCCAAGGGATGCAAAACCAAATCCGTAAACCATCAGCGATTCCACATCGCGCTTAGCGGTGAGTTTTTCGCCCAGCAAGAAAAATGCGGCCAGAACAATTCCATCTAGTAGCGCTGCAGCAACTCCAATGGGATCTAAGGTTCTACCTTTCCAAACCTGGGCAATAAGAACTAGGCCACCAAAGGCTAAAAAGATCGCTACCCACATCAACTGCGGAACAATTTTGTGCTTAACAAATCGCAACCACAGCACGATCCAGATTGGCGCAGTAAATTCAAGGATTAATCCGATGCTCACATGCAAGCGGGTAATAGCTACGAAATACAGCGCCTGCACTGCCAGAAAACCGATTATTCCATAAGCAAAAAGCTGTGGCATTTCGGCTCTTTTAGCTTTCAATTTATCGCGATGGCGCAGAAACATGTAAGCCCCGAGAAATATAAATGCCCCACCGCAGCGCACTTGTGTCAGGCGCATTGATGAAAGACCAGAAGTTAAAACTAATTTGGCAACGACACCATTAAAAGAAAAGAAGACAGCGCCAAGTAATGTGAGGATTTCTCCTTTATAGCGCGTAAGCATCCGGCAAGGATAGCGGTTTAAAAGGCGCTTTCGGGTATGTCCATGATGAATCCGTCAGTTGCTTCAACAATTGCGCGATCTGCGCTGATATGAGGTAAGTAGTTCTTGATAAAGAACTGCGCAGCTGCAATCTTGCCAGTATAAAAATCTTTATCTTTTCCAGTAGCAGTAGGTAGTTTTGCAACTGCAATATCTGCTTGGCGTAGCAATAACCATGAAGTAATAATGTCGCCAACTGCCATTAAGCAGCGAGATGTATTTAGACCAACTTCATAAATCTTTGCAGGATCAGTTTGTGATTCCATTGCATGACCAACCAAGACGCCGATAATGGCATTGAGATCTGCTTGGGCTTTTAAAAGTGCTACTTTTTCTGGTGCGTTAGCCCCACCTGCTTCTGCAAATGTTGCAATCTCTTTTGCGAGTAATCCAATTGCACGTCCGCCATCTTTAACAATTTTGCGGAAAAAGAAATCAAGACCTTGGATTGCAGTTGTGCCCTCATACAAGGTATCGATTTTTGCATCGCGCACATACTGTTCAAGCGGCCAGTCGCGAGTAAAACCTGCACCACCAAATGTTTGTAGCGATTCTGTTCCAAGAAGTGTCCACGATTTTTCTGAACCGTAACCTTTAACAACTGGAAGTAGTAAATCATTGAGTGCAATCATGTCTGCTGCGCGATCTTTATCGCCAGCTTTTTCGGCCAACTCAATCTCATCTTGGATAGAGGCGGTATAAAGCACTAACGCTCGCATACCTTCGCTATAAGACTTTTGGACCATCAAAGAACGGCGCACATCTGGGTGCTTAATAATGGTGACACGTGGTGAAGCCTTGTCATTCATTACTTTCATATCACCGCCCTGCACGCGCTCTTTTGCATAAGCCAAAGCCTGCATGTATCCAGCAGATAACGTTGCAATAGCTTTAGTTCCTACCATCATGCGGGCAAATTCGATGACCTTAAACATCTGTGCAATGCCTTCGTGAACATCACCCAACAAATAACCAACTGCAGGTTCGTGTTCTCCCAAATTAACTTCACATGTAGCAGAAACATTAAGACCCATTTTGTCTTCAAGTGATGTTACAAATACGCCGTTGCGCTTGCCCATTTCACCTGTTTCAAAATCAAACATAAATTTAGGAATAAGAAATAGCGAAAGCCCTTTAGTTCCTGGGCCGCCACCTTCGCGACGTGCTAGAACAAAGTGGACGACGTTGTCATAGAAATCGGCATCTCCCGATGTGATGTAACGCTTTGTTCCGGTGATATGCCATGTTCCATCTGGCTGCTGCACCGCCTTAGTACGACCTGCACCAACATCTGAACCTGCATCAGGTTCAGTCAGCTGCATCGTTGCGCCCCAGTGCTTATCCACCATGAGCTTTGCAATCTTCTTTTGTTCTGGTGTTCCAAGCACATATGCAACTTGAGCAAATGCATAACCGGATGCGTAAATATGAATTGCAGGATTTGAACCTAAAACCATTTCAGCAATTGCCCAGCGCACCGAAGGAGGAACTTTCATTCCACCTAGATCTACTGGTGCATCTAAACGCCACCATTCACCATCAACATATGCTTTATACGATTTAATAAAAGATGCTGGCAACGTTACATTTCCAGTTTCTTTATTGAGCACCGCACCAACACGATCGCCTTCAACAAATGATTCGGCCAGATCGTTTTCACACAAGCGCTTCATCTCTTCCAACATGCCCATTGCAGTATCGCGATCAACATCTGCGTACAAAGATGTACCCATAATTTTTTCTCGCCCCAAAAGATCAAATAGGCAGAATTCAATATCGCGTAAGTTGGCGGTGTAATGGCTCATGGGCAAATAATGCTACTGACCAGTAACTTATGCAACCCTGACGAGCGTATTTCGCTGCCCTATTAGCCCGACAAAGCGAGATAGGGTTCTGCGCGTGCTACTAAGTGATCGCGACATTCTTGCGGAAATCAAAGCAGGCCGGGTCGCCTGCGAACCTTTCCATGAAGGGATGATCCAACCCTCATCAGTTGATGTTCGCCTGGATAAATTTTTTCGAGTCTTTGAAAATCATAAGTACAGCGTTATTGATCCCTCAACCGAGCAGCCAGAACTAACACGCGAAGTTATCGCAGAAGGTGATGAACCTTTTATCTTGCACCCTGGCGAATTTGTTTTAGCAAGCACCTATGAAGTTATAACTTTGCCCGATGACATTGCAGGCCGTCTCGAAGGTAAATCTTCGCTGGGACGCCTAGGTCTTCTTACCCATTCAACCGCTGGCTTCATCGACCCGGGATTTAGCGGTCACATCACGCTAGAACTTTCAAACGTTGCTAACTTACCCGTCAAACTTTTTCCAGGAATGAAGATCGGTCAGCTTTGTTTGATCAGACTTTCTTCCCCGGCTGATCACCCATATGGAAGCGAAAAATATGGTTCACGCTACCAAGGCCAGCGTGGCCCAACACCTTCACGCTCATATTTGAACTTCCATAAATCAAAAATTCAGTAACTTTGAAGGAATGAAACCGCCTAAAGGGGGGTTTAATTAGGTATGAAAACAATCATTGTTCTTGGTGTAGTTGCATTAATCGTCCTGTTTTTCATTGCTCAATACAACCGCCTTGTTCGCCTCAACATTAGCGTTAACGAAGCATGGGCTCAGATTGAAGTTCAATTAAAGCGTCGTGCAGATTTAATTCCTAACCTTGTTGAAACAGTTAAGGGATATGCAAAGCACGAACAATCTACTTTTGATGCGGTCGTTGCTGCACGCGCAAAGGCAACAAGTGCAACAACTGTTGCAGATACTGCCGCCGCCGATGGAATGGTTACACAAGCTCTGCGTGGGCTGCTTGCAGTTGCAGAGGCGTATCCAGATTTGAAGGCATCAGCAAACTTCATGTCATTGCAAGAA
>CANFUR010000051.1 GCA_947450175.1 Actinomycetota bacterium
ACCGCAAATTCGTTATCGCGCCATTTAATCGAAGTAATGCGCGCACCGTTATCGTCATCAATTGCAATTTGGAATTCAGCGTCATCAATAAACTGCATTATTTTTCCATCGCTTCTAATAGTTCGTGCGTTCGTGGAGGCTGTGCGCCAGCACGTGAACATGTAATACCAGCAGCAATTGCTGCCTTGTGCAGAACTGCGTTTAGTACATGCCCAGTTAAGCCATGTACCGAATGATTAATAATGCCTTCGACAACAATTGCACCAACCGTATCGCCAGCACCAACTGTGTCTATGACATCTACTTTCACACCATCTACTTCTTCCATACCGAGTTCGGTAAATCCAATGAGTCCATGTGCTCCGCGTGTAACAACAACACAGCTAACACCTGCGCTAATCCAACGGTTCGCAACAGCATCTAAAGATTCATCGGGATACAGCCACTTAATATCGTCATCACTTACTTTTACGACCGATGAAATTGTGACCCATTTTTCAACTGCAGCAGCGTAAATATTACGGTTATCCATTACAGATGGGCGGATATTGGGATCAAAAACTATCGGTGCAAATTCACCTACTTGTATGGCCCAATCAAATAGGACACTAGCTGCTGGTTCGATAATCGTTACCAAAGTGCCGATGTGTAGTACCGAAGGTTTTAACCGTTCAGGATCTGGCAGCCATGATTTACTAAAATCAAAAGTGGCCGTGCCATCGATAAGAAATTCATAACTAGCCGAACCCTTTGAATCTAATGTCACTGTTGCTGTGCAGGTTGGTTTGTCGCTACTTAATGATAAATCTAAACCAACACCATCACGGCCTAATTCTTTGCGTGCGCTGACACCATAAGCATCGGTTGAGATTCCATCAATAAAATCAACCTCGTAACCTAATCGGGCTAAAGCTTTTGCAGTATTTGCAGGCCCTCCCCCAACTACGGGACCAGTTGGCAAGATATCGATTAAGACTTCTCCACACACCCAGATGCTCACGGTAGTTCGCCTTTGCGCGCTAAAAACTCAGTTAATACTTCAACACCTAATAAATGATCTTGAACCTGTGGCAGACCGCTAATTAATAAAATTCCCATGCAACCAAAACCTGAAACATTTAAAGGTAAGCCTCCACCATGAATTGCATGCGTTGCTTCAGGTAAACCCTTAACCGAATACCAATCGATGCCTTGTTCTTCAGCCAGTACTCGTTCGTACATCGTTGAATTACCAGTAGCTAAAACAACTGCAGCTTTGCGCGCTATCCATGCATCATTTTCGGTATTTGATCCTGGCAAAGATGCGTGAAAAACTGTCCAATCTTTTAACCGAACCTCAACGGCAATTGGTACGCCACGTTCAAAGCCAAGATCTATAGCGATCTCACCGATTTCAATTGCTTCCTTCTGCGATAACGACGGCAGTTCAAGGGTCTTGGCCTCTAACGCCAACCCCGCACTTGTAAAGCCACCCGTCGTTTCGACCACGCTCTAATTGTGCCTTATTTTGATGGTTTTAATATCTTCCAAATAAGCACTTCACTCATTATCGTATGGCCCATGAAAATCGCCTCTGCTGCCAGATTAGGTGCTTTGTTCGTTGTGATTGCCTTGCTGGTGAGTCCACTTGAAAGTTGGGCTGCAACCCCTAAAGCAGGAGGCGTGTGCGCAAAAGTAAATCAAAAGACCAAGATTGCAGGTGCAGAGTATGTGTGCACTAAATCTGGCAAGAAATTAATCTGGGTAAAAACAAAACAAACTCCTGCTACTCAACCAAAACCATCGCAAGAATCGGGTCAGCAGCAAGAAAAACAACAGGAAAATTTTCTCTTAGGACAACTAGGAGCAGCGTGTTCAAAAAATGGTGAGATTGCATGGAATGGAAATCTTGTCGCTGTATGCAAAAACGGCGTTGTGAAATATGCAATCTCATCTGATGTGCCTAAAGCACCAGCTGGCGGATTTAAATCTCGCCCAAGTTGGTACCCAACGTTGACACAAGTTATGCATGGAGGATCTTCGACAGAGCCAACGTGTAAGTCATCGACTATTACATTTACACATCCAGTTGTACCTCTTGCAGAAATGGCACCTTCAATACCTTACGGAATGATGGTCTCTGGTCACGTCACTCCAATTGACCATGGTTACTTTGGAATTAGAGCTTTATCGAAATCGCCATCACAGTTAACCGATGCAGATTATGTGAAAGTTACAGCACCGGCCGATGGTGTAATCACCGAACTTTCAAATCTAGGATCACCCAATAGCAATCGAGTAAGAATTAGCCATGGATGTGGTGTTTATACCGTTTACATGGTTCTTAACAAACCATCTGGCGTCTTAGCTAAATATGCCAGCGAATTAGCAACTAAGGGTTATGTTCAACTTAATGTTGCAATAAAGGCTGGCGAAGAGTTTGGCTCTCAACGCGACACAATGCTTGATTTCAACGTATTTGCTGCTGATACATGGCTCTCTGGATTTGCCAATCCTGGTTCATACCTTTCGGCAGAGACTTCTAAGCCCTACACCGCCGATTTCTTACCTTTCTTTAAATCCGATATCAGAGCCGTGCTTGAAGGATTTATGCAAAGAACATTGGCCCCCCGCTCTGGAAAGATTGATCACGATGTAATTGGCGCTGCGGCAGGTAACTGGTTTCTCGATGGCACAAATGGATATGCAGGAAATTTCAACTCTGCATATGAAAATGCCACAAGCTTTGTCCCAACAGGTTTTATTCCTGGCAAAAATGAATATTCGTGGAGTCACTTAGCAATTGCTCCACATGAAGTTGATACTGCGCATTGGATATTTTCAACTGGATGGTTCGCTGATCCGAAAGGTGATGCTACTCAGGCACTTATGGTGATATCTGGATCGCAAGTGCAGCCAGATAAATTAACCAGCAGCAGCGGAGTTGTTGTCTATGAACTTGCTCAAGCTAGTCCAATTCTTCCTGCCGGTTCTGCTGCAAGAACTCCAGGAAGTCAGGAACCTTGGCCGATTGGATACACGGTTGGCCCTGGTCGACCACTTGGAATAGTTGCATTGCAAGTAAATGCCGATAATTCATTAACCGTAGAAATTATCCCTGGTGCAACTTCAGTAACTCAGTTCACAGGATTTACTGCAAATAAACGCACATATACGCGATAGTTTGCCTCCATGATCACTATTCCCGAAACTGACCTCGTAGTTCATCCACTGTGCCTTGGCAGCAACATCTTTGGCAGCAATGCAAATGAAGTTCAATCCCATGAAGTTATGGATGCTTACTCACACAATGGTGGCAACTTCATCGACACTGCCGATATGTATAACCAGTGGGTGGAAGGCCATATAGGAGGTGAGTCCGAATCCATTATCGGATCTTGGATGAAGTCACGTAATAACCGCGCATCTATGGTTATTGCTACAAAAGTTTCAAAGATGGATAGTCGCCCTGGCTTATCAGCTAAAAACATATTTGCGGCCTGTGAAGAATCTTTAAACCGTTTGCAAACTGATTACATCGATCTTTACTACAGCCACGCAGATGATGAAACCGTCTCCTTAGATGAAGTTCTGAATGCATACGCCCAATTAATCGCAGAAGGAAAGGTTCGCTATATCGCTGCATCTAACTTCACTCCAGCACGACTTCGTGAATCAATTAAATTTAGTGAAAATAACAACATTCCCGCGTACATAGCCGTGCAAGATCTTTATAACCTAGTTGATCGCACTTCATACGAGGGCGAGATGTCAAAGACTGTTGCAGAACTTGGGATTTCTAATATTCCTTTCTATGGAATTGCTCGAGGATTTCTTACAGGTAAATACCGCTCAGGGGTAACAGAAGTAGATTCAATGCGCGCAGCTGGCGCACTCGAATACGCCAATGATAAAAACTATGCCGTCCTTGCTGCCATGGATGTTATTTCAAAAACACATAATGCTTCTTTATCTGCAATTGCTTTGGGTTGGCTGCGCGCTCAACCTACTGTGAGTGTCCCAATTGCTTCTGCACGCACGGTGGAACAACTCAAGGAAATTATGCAGGTTGTTGAACTGAGCACGGAAGAAGTTGAAACGCTTAACGCAATTTCCGCTTAGACGAAAGTGTGCAGTTAATTCTTCAAACGGCTAGCCATAGTGGTCGCTACTTGTAACCACGTAGAAACTTGCGCGTCGTTAAACGGAGTTTCACTGGCAGTCATTACATATAAGCCAGTAAACATCGCTCCGTTAAATTGATACAAACCAAGTAGTTGACGTGTACGAGTTCCTGAATCAATCGTGGCTCGTACAAATACTCGTGAGCCTTCAGGGGCAACGCCAGTTGGAATATTTTTAAATTCTGAAAATGTATAATGAATTAAAGAACCGGTATCGTCTGTAAATCCTTTATCAATTTGGCACTGTGCTAACGCTTTTACTAGCTCTTTTTGTGCACTTTGGGCAGCCGATTCCGAAGAGTATTTAACAACTTCGGTTGAAAGAAATGAATACTGAGTGCCCTCTTTTGAGGCAACTACTTGACGTCGTTCTACGCGATCTTTTTCAGAAGCATAAGTTCCATTACAAAGATCAAGGGTTGGGTCATCAAGTGTGGTTCCACGACCCATTGGCAGAACAGTCCATTCCTGGCTGAAATCACTTGCACTAAAACCAAACTTTCCAAGTGCTACTTGCTTCTCATCAGCTAACGATGGATCACTCACTGCTGGCAGGCGATCAAGGGATGCTTGGTTACTAAAGTTTGCAGTTACTGAAGCTAGAGCAATTAAAACAAAGTTAGTTCCCGTGATTCGCACAACTTTTTTAACATTACCAACATCAAAACTTGCACCCACCCGTAGTTTGGATATTTTAGAATCTGAAATGGTAGCTATGTTTTTAGTGCCCAGAGTTACAACAGCACTTCCTGAACCTACAAGGACATCGTTTCGTCCCTTCACGCTAAAGCTAGCGGTGCACTTACCTGTGCACTTCAACGCGCCAACACCATATGTATTCCCGGCTGCTGCCCACTTGCCCGTGCGCGAAGATTTATCGGCTGGGGCTAGAGAGTTTGTAACAGATAAATCTCCAGTTACACCATTTCCAAGGCAGTCAAAAATCTGTGCCTTTGCGTTGAGTGTTGCTCCATTAGTTAATTTAATAACAGGGGCAGTTTTGGCAGTGCTGCTTTGTAAAACTAATCCCTCATCGCTGACTACATTTGTTTGACACAAACCACTGCCCGCATCTTTCGCACCGCTCCAGGCCGCACTTATTTGGTCAGCGCTTACTGCGACTACGTTGAAATCGTTGGCAACTGTTGGACGGCCGCGATCTATGGTTACTTTGGTTGGCGTTGACCACTCACTTTTATTACCTGCAATGTCTATGGCGCGTAGTGAAAACATATAAGAGCCTTCAGGCAAATCACGCACATGCACTGCTTTAGGCGCAGAAAAAGGATTTAAGAATGTTGGATACCAGTTATCAGCATCCGAGACTGGAAGATCGGTAACTACCCCATCAACTAAAGCCTGATAACTTGCAATAGCAGTATCGGCATCTTGGAAGCCCGATTTAGTAATTTCAATTCCAGGAAACTTCCACTCGCTAAAATCCTTCAAGACCGGAGTAGGAGGCGCAGTTACATCTGCTTTTCGTTTAACTGTTACAACAGCACCAGTATCTGAAGTTGTAGCAGTGATCGTCACATTCCCTGAATAAAGGGCTGCGTTGGTTGTAGTCATGGAGCCAGAAGCGCGTGATAAAACATATTTGTAGTTATCCATATTAAGCATCCACACGTCAGTACCTAGTGCATCACTAAATTCAGCCGCGGCAGCATCTTCAGGATTTGGGGACACAACAGAGGAAATGGGTGGTGGGTCTAAACGAAATACAACTAAACCTGCCTTATATAGTAGATCCGGGTTCGCTCGTCGATATTCAATCCAGTAAGCAGCATTGCCATCTCGTAGATATATTGCTTTCAGACCCGTAGCAAAATCACTGGGAGACAAAGTAAGAGTTTCACTTTGCCATACTTGTTTAACTTGTGAATCATCTAGGTAGCCCATGCGCCATTGGTGATACGTATTAAGCGTTGAAGATGTATCAACGTTACCCATAAGGTCGATAACCCCACCGTATTCAACGGCTTTGCAATCTTCACCCCAAGGGCCATCTAATTTATTTGAATCACAGCGCAAAAAGTTTGAATGACCTAAACCAAAAGTGTGACCGAGTTCGTGAGCGATAACAAAAGCTGATCCCGAATCATGCAAAACCAAAGAGCCACTTAAGGATTTGGCATCACCTATTGGTGCACGACCAGACCAGACGCAACCGGCTTTCGGTGCAGCAATAATTAGATAACGCTTACTGTAATCAGAAATTCCTAATTGTTTGTAAGCCTCGATTCGAATTGTGTTAATGAAATCTGTAGCTCCAGTACCTGAACACGGCATTCGAATTTGCGAAGTGATCGGTGTAGTCAAAATCTTTCCGGATTTAAAAGAGATTACTCGATCTGTTGGTGAGCCAACGAGAGTTGTTAATGCCATCCACCGTGCATTAACTTCTCCATTAACAGTTGCTGCAATTTCATTTACGGTTGCAGGTAAAGCTGCTGATCCGGACCACTTAACTGAAACGATATCGATAACCCGCTCATCAAGTGCAAAGGCGGGATTTAGACCAAGGCCAACAAAGCCAAATACCAAGGCGATAAATATCGAAATATGTTTGCGCACGGTGAGCATCTTAGATAGTCCAGGCAGAATTTTCATATCGATCGATTACCCAAACTTGATATCCATTTAATTCGGGCTGAGCAAACCATCGTGCAGCATCTTTTCCAGCAACCATAACGGCAGTTGCCAATGCATCACATAACCAACCTTGTCTGCCGACAATTGTTGCCGACTTTGCTCCAATAGCAATCATGCCCGTGTAGGGATCTGTGATGTGTGCGCCGCGTTCATAAGTTCCAGATGTTGCAATTGCGCCATCAACTATTTCGAAAATTTGCAAAACTTCATCTTTTTTATCGGGATTTACAACACCAATTTTCCAAGGTTTGATAACGCCATCTGCGCTATCAAAGTAACCACCGCGTAGCGCAAGATCTCCAGCTGCGTTGACTTGTACGTGCTCAGCACCTGCGCCTACTAGCAAATCTGCACAAATATCGGCAGCCCATCCTTTTACTATTCCTGACGGATCAAATCCGCCCTCAACTTTCCAGGGATCAAATGCATCATCACTTAAATACTTTGCCTGCACACATAATTCCCATACTTCTTGCACAGATGTTGGGCAATCGGAAATCTCTACTAATCCTTTACGCAAACGCGTAACCCACGAAGAATCGATATAGGTAGAAAAATCTTGGTCAACTCTGCGGCAGAATTCCTGAACAGTGTGCATTGCGGTTTGTAAAATTTGAGTACTAACGGTGTTAGATGCAATATCCACATCTACAATCGTTCCCCACACAGGAAATTGCGAACGTAAATGATTCATTACGCGAGCCTACCCAAAGCCTTACAAACCAGCTTTAGCCAAAGCTCCTTGCAATGATTTATACCAACCGTATGAGGTGTAAGAAGCCCCAGATGCACCTTGAATCGCATCGGATTGTGCTGCCAAAGTCTGCTGACGCAAAATTGGTGTTGCCATATCTGTCCAACGTTGGCTTCGACCGTTTGGCGCTTGTAGCGCTTTTGCATCAGTAATTTTTCCATTATTTACAGTGATCTGAACTTGTACGTTTCCATAATTAACAAACACAGTTGGCCCTACAAATGTTCCCGTTACACCTTTTGGTGCAGGAGCTGCTGTTGTCTTAGTTGCAGTTGGTGTAGCAGATGCCGTTGCTGTTGCTGTTGTCTTAGTTGCAGTTGGTGTGGCAGTTGCCGTTGCTGTTGCTGTTGTCTTAGTTGCAGTTGGTGTGGCAGTTGCCGTTGCTGTTGCTTTAGCAGTTGCAGACTTAGTTGCTTTTGGCTTCTTAGTCACAACTGGCTTTGATGTTGCCTGCTTTGTAGCACTAGCCGATGCAGTTGCACTAGTTGCAGGAGTTGATGAAGCAGCTGGGGTAGAAGTTGAACCACCAATTGCACCCATACCCGCACCGATACCTGCGGTAGTAGAAGTTGAAAGCTGCGGCGGTGTTATTGCCATAACCGCACCGAGTCCACCTAAGGTGCCTCCTGCGATTAACAACGCTCTTTTCATCTCTTACCTCCATTTGTATTTCCCACGAAAGGATTTACATGCCCTATATAAGCCGAGTTACCTGAGGAGTGTCTGAGAACGGACACAGAGCCACCAATGAAAATACCAATCTTTACGCGCTCTTGAGATATTTCTCTAGTGCTTCTCGAACAATCGCTGAATTCGTCTCTCCTCGACGCTTGGCCTCTTTATCAAGCGCTTTTTTTAGCTTAACGGGCACTCGAACTTTAATCTGTGGAGACTCAACTGACTTTGCAGTCAAGGAAGGTCGACCAACCGCCTCTTTGATTGCATCTTTTGCCATTTTTGCAGCCAGGGGATCGGTCAGACGCTTGCCGCTCTTTAGACGAATCACTTCACGCTTTAAATCAACATCAGGGCCAACTGTGTACTTGCGCTTCATTTTTGTTGCCAATCCTTTTTCCTCCTTCTCAAACTTGTGGGCATCACATGCGTAACCAGTAAATATCTTTCTAGAACTACCGCAACAATTTCTAGCTCTAGCCCTCGATCGTCATTGCCGACCCAAACTCTTTGGGAACTTTCTCCTTCTTCGCCAGTGGTTAACGTAAAAGGGAAATTCTCCATCACAAAATTTGCTCGCGCCTTACCTATTCGGTGCTTACGCGCCGATTGTGTATACCGAATTTCCATTTCGGTAATCTAAAGCGTAACACAGACACCTTTAATTGTGTACCCCATAATTATGGGTAGCTCGGTGGATAAGTGTTTAACTCACTCGCGGTGGAAAGCAAAGGCCTCGTCATGGAATCGGTTCTTAGGCCCGCCCACATCTTCAAAAGCGTTACGCACGGCCGTTACCAATGGCTCTGGTCCGCAGATGTATACATCGCTATCTGCAAACTGTGGCACTAATCGGCGTATTGCCC
>CANFUR010000052.1 GCA_947450175.1 Actinomycetota bacterium
ATCCACTGTCAACCAATGGTTGCGTGAAGGTGGAGAAGCGTTAAAGATCAAAATTGAAGACGAGGTCGAACGCTCCGTTTCAAAGATGGGTTTTGTTAAACGTGGTGAGTTCGAAGCGTTGAAAGAAGAAGTCGCGCGTTTGCGTATGAACACATCGTCTAAGGCTCCAGTCAAAAAGGCTCCAGTCAAAAAGGCTCCAGTCAAAAAGGCTCCATCGAAGAAAGCGAGTAAGTAATGTCCACTGCCCCAGAACACGCGCAGGGTGAAAACTTGGTAGAAGAAGTTCGCAATGAACTCGTAGAAATCGATGCCATGCAAGTTAATGATCATGGCGATCGTTACGAGCTGCTTTACCAAAAACTATCAACTGCCCTTTCTTCCATTGACGGTCTATAAGAATTAGTAATGAAAATTCGCTTAGATGCTGAACTTGTGCGGCGTGAATTAGCCCGTTCGCGCGATCACGCATCTGACCTAATTGAAGCTCGTACGGTTTTAGTCAATGGAATACCCGCATCTAAACCAGCAACAATGGTCGATGCCGAAACTTCTATTAAGTTGCATGGCAAGAGAGATGATTTTGTTTCAAGAGGTGGTCATAAATTAGCTGGGGCGCTCGATACATTTGCAGGGGTAGTTGTTCAAGGCAAGCGCTGCCTCGATGCAGGAGCATCGACTGGGGGATTTACGGACGTATTGCTTAGACGCGGGGCAGATCGTGTCGTTGCAGTTGACGTTGGCTATGGGCAGTTGGCCTGGGAACTACGACAAGACCCACGCGTGACTATTCACGATCGAACCAATATTCGGCATTTAACCGGTGAAATAATCGGGGATCCAATCGATCTTGTTGTTGCCGATTTATCATTTATTTCACTCACTTTAGTTTTGCCGGCACTCGCGGCAGTTTCCAAATCAGATGCTGATTTCGTAGTCATGGTTAAACCTCAGTTTGAAGTAGGGCGCGAAAAACTTGGTGCTGGGGGCGTTGTCCGCGATCCCGCTCTTCGCAAAGCTGCAGTGATAGAAGTTGCTGAATCTGCCTATGATGTTGGTCTTGGCACTTTAGGAATCGCCGCGAGTCCACTGCCTGGACCAGCTGGAAATGTTGAATACTTTTTGTGGTTACGACGCGGTGCTCCTGAAATCAATCATTCTGCACTAGATCAAGCAATAGCGATTGGACCGCAATAAATGGGTGCTCGCAATTTATTACTGGTGTGCAATCCATCAAGGCAAGAGGCTGTACATGCGACAACTGAATTAGCAAAAAATTTTTCTCAATTAGGATTCACTTTATTCACTATTTCAGATGTCAAAATAGACAAGGTCACTAATTGTGATGCTAAGACTCTTCCACCACTAGAAGTAGCTA
This sequence comes from Actinomycetota bacterium, assembly GCA_947450175.1. Classification (GTDB taxonomy): domain Bacteria; phylum Actinomycetota; class Actinomycetes; order Nanopelagicales; family Nanopelagicaceae; genus Planktophila. Next base: position 1,376 of record CANFUR010000052.1, read on the forward strand.
TCGTTCTTGGGGGCGATGGAACAATGTTGCGCGCTGCCGAAGCCACGCGTGAGCAACAAATTCCATTGCTGGGGGTGAACTTAGGCCATGTTGGTTTCCTAGCCGAAGTAGAAAAGCCGCCACTAGCAACAATTGTTTCAGCAATTACTGGTCGAGCATACGTCATCGATACACGAATGGTTTTGCAGTATGCGATCAAACGGCACGGGGCAGTTGTTTCCCAAGGATGGGCTCTTAATGAAGTAACGGTGGAGCGAGAACTGTCGACGATGGTTGAACTTTTTCTTGAAATCGATGGCCGGCCAATATCTCGATGGGGATGTGATGGTTTGATTTGTTCAACTCCGACCGGTTCAACTGCGTATGCATTTTCTGCTGGAGGGCCTGTTGTGTGGCCAGAAGTAGATGCCTTAGTTGTGCTACCAATCTCGGCACATGCTTTGTTTTCTCGTCCGCTGGTAATTTCTCCCCAATCTGAAATTGTTGTTCTTGTTGATTCTCCAGAAGCAGTGTTATCTGCTGATTCATTACGTAAATCTCAATTGCGTTCTGGTGACCGAGTGCACATAACTAAAGATGATCATGTGGTGAAGTTGGCACATTTGGTGAACACCGTTTTTAGTGATCGATTGGTAGCTAAGTTCAAACTTCCCGTAGAGGGTTGGCGCGGTGAGTGATCGTACCTTTCTAGAAGAAATAACAATTCGCTCTATCGGGGTAATCGAACATTCAACGTTAGAAATTTCGAAAGGTTTAACCGTTTTGACCGGTGAAACTGGTGCTGGAAAGACGATGATCCTTACAGCGTTAAATTTGATTCTCGGTGGCAAAAGTGACAGTGCATTAGTTCGAAAGGGAAGTGAACGACTAGTAGCCAGTGGTCGCTTCTCAGTTCCGCCAGAGTTGTCAGAGGTTTTTGATGAAGCTGGTTTGTCGCTTGAAGATGGCGAATTGATTTTGACACGTTCGGTAAATAGTGATGGCAAGAGTAAAGCGATGTGCAATTCCATTACCGTTCCTGCCAGTGCGTTGCTTGCAGCCAGCGAGAATCTTGTAGAGGTACATGCCCAAGCTGCGAATCTAAATATGACCAAAGCCGCAAAACAACGCGACTTGTTGGACCGCTTCGGTGGCGCACCACTGAAGAAGTCGCTATGCAATTACCAAGAAGCCCTTTCCAGTTATCACGACTTGAAGAACCGCATCGTGGCGATGAAAAAAAGTATCGATTCGCGTGAAGCCCAGTTAGGCGCTTTACGCGAATTCGTATCAGTCATGCAAAAACTTAACTTAGTTAGAGGTGAATCCGCCGAGATTACAAGCGAGATTGCACGTTTATCTAGTGTTGAAGAACTGCGTTTGGCCGCCCAATCGGCGACATCGGTTTTAGAAGAAGAGGAGTCTGGCTCACTCACCACCATTGGAATTATAAGAAAGTCCCTTGATTCTGTGCGCACAAAAGATCCTCTTATCGAAGATCTGTATCAACGAGTCAGCGAAGCTTTTTTCTTAATTGATGACGTCAAAAGTTCACTGTCTTCATACATCGCAAACTTGGAAGCCGATCCTTCTCGCCTTGATTACCTCAATTCTCGCAAAGCACAAATTAATGAACTCATCAAGAAATATGGTAGCGGGGCGACGATTGATGAGGAATTAGTTGGATTGATTGAACGATTTGAAAGTTCAAAGAGTGATATAGCCGATCTTGAAGGCGGCGATGAGCGATTAAAAGAGTTAGAAACCGAGTTAATCACGGTGAAGAAATCGTTGGTTGCTAGCGCGCAATCGCTCACCAAAGTTCGTAGTGAGAATGCGATCACACTTGGCAAGAAAACCACGGCAGAAATTGCACAACTTTCAATGCCACACACAACATTTCACTGTGTTGTAGAAAGTGCGGATTATGCAGCACTCAAGGAATCCGACTTCACCGCTTTTGGTTGTGATGAGATTTCGATGTTGATTCAAGCCCACAAAGATGCTCCGTTAGTACCACTTGCCAAAGGTGCTAGTGGCGGAGAAATGTCACGCGTTATGTTGGCTTTGGAAGTCGTACTTGCAGCTAGTCATCCAGTCGGTACGTATGTTTTTGACGAAGTCGATGCTGGGGTTGGTGGAAAGGCTGCGATTGAAGTGGGAAGACGTCTGCACGCACTTTCACAACATGCACAGGTCATTGTTGTTACACATTTGCCACAAGTTGCAGCGTGGGCCGATTCGCACTTTGTCGTCACTAAAAATTCTGACGGTTCTGTCACTGAAAGCAATGTGGTGAAGGTAAGTCAGGAAGAACGAATCGAAGAGATTGCCCGCATGTTGGCCGGTATGGAGAGCTCTCTTAGCGCTCGAGAACACGCCACCGAACTGCTCGCACTGCCATTGTCATCGCGATAGCCAAAGAAATGATAGGTTCGTCTCCCATGGGCCAACCTCATGTAACTAAGCATTTGTTCGTAACTGGCGGAGTCGCCTCCTCACTTGGCAAAGGACTCACAGCCTCTTCACTTGGCCGATTATTGGTAGCTCGTGGCATCCGTGTAACGATGCAGAAACTTGATCCGTACCTCAACGTTGACCCTGGCACCATGAACCCTTTTCAGCATGGCGAAGTCTTTGTGACAGATGACGGGGCTGAAACTGATTTGGATATTGGCCACTATGAGAGATTTCTCGATACTAATCTTCACGGTTCAGCGAATGTGACCACTGGCCAAGTGTATTCACGTGTGATTGCTCGTGAACGTCGCGGCGAATACTTGGGCGAAACCGTACAAGTCATTCCGCACATCACTAATGAAATCAAGGAACGTATTCGAGCAATGGCAGCGCCAGAGATTGATGTTGTTATTACTGAAGTTGGCGGAACTGTTGGTGATATTGAATCTCAGCCGTTCTTAGAAGCTATTAGACAGATTCGTCAAGAAGTTGGTCGTGACAATGTTTTTTATTTACATATCTCGCTAGTCCCATACATTGGACCATCTGGAGAATTGAAGACTAAGCCAACACAACACTCAGTTGCGGCATTACGAAGTATTGGAATAGCCCCTGACGCAATAGTTTTACGTTCTGATCGTGAAATTCCTGCAGGTGTTAAAAAGAAGATTTCATTAATGTGTGACGTTGACCTTGAAGCCGTCGTTGCCGCAATGGATGCGCCTTCCATTTATGACATCCCTAAAGTTTTGCATTCTGAGGGACTTGATTCATATGTCGTTAAACGCCTCGATTTAGGTGGCCACGATGTCGTGTGGGGTGAATGGGATGCCTTACTCGAAAAAGTGCATCATCCAAAGCACCATGTCCGAGTAGGTCTAGTTGGTAAATATATTGACTTACCAGATGCTTATCTTTCTGTGTCAGAAGCTTTGCGTGCAGGTGGTTTTGCTAATGAAACTAAAATTGAAATTGTCTGGATCCCAAGCGATGAATGTGAAAGTGCACAAGGTGCCGCAAAACATCTACAAGGGTTAGATGCAATTGTTGTTCCAGGAGGTTTTGGAATTCGCGGAATTGAAGGCAAGGTTGGCGCACTAAAGTTTGCTCGCGAAAATAGAATTCCAACACTTGGTTTATGTCTGGGATTACAATGCATGGTGATTGAAGCTGCACGCAATCTGGCCGGAATCAGCGACGCGATTTCTGCTGAGTTTTCAGATTCTGGTACACCTGTAATTGCGACAATGCAGGATCAAAAGCATGTTGTAGAGGGTGATGGCGATATGGGCGGCACCATGCGCCTTGGCTTGTACAAATCTGATTTACTCAAAGGCTCAGTTGTTGCGCAAACGTATGGATCGTTGGAGATTTCTGAGCGACATAGACACCGTTATGAAGTTAATAATCAGTACCGCGACCAAATAGCTCAATCAGGTTTAGTTTTCTCAGGGATGTATAGGGAGCGCGATTTAGTCGAATTTGTAGAACTGCCGAAAGAGGTACATCCTTACTACGTAGGTACTCAAGCTCACCCTGAGCTCCGTTCTCGCCCTACTAAACCTCATCCACTCTTTGTTGGATTAATCAAAGCGGCGGTAGCAGCGAAAGGTAATTAAATGATCGTTGGAGTGCCTAAGGAAATAAAGGTCCACGAATCACGCGTTGCAATTACCCCCGAAGGCGTCTCTGAATTTATTTCAGCAGGCCACAGCGTCCTAATTGAAACCACAGCAGGTCTTGGCTCATCATTGACCGACCAGGATTTTCTAGACGTTGGAGCTTCGATCGTCGCAAATGCAAATGACGTGTGGAGTAAAGCCGATTTGGTTCTCAAAGTAAAAGAACCTTTAGAAAGTGAGTATTCATTACTTCGCAAAGATCAAGTGCTATTTACCTATCTGCATCTAGCTGCGTCTAAAGAGTGCACGGATGCACTAGTGGGAAGTGGCATTACGGCTATTGCCTATGAAACCGTAGAAGTAAATGGTCAGCTACCGTTGTTGGCCCCAATGAGTGAAGTTGCTGGTCGATTAGCTACACAAGTTGGCGCTACGGCTTTAGAAAAACCTCATGGAGGTCGTGGAGTGTTGCTTGGGGGAGTGCCAGGTGTAGCTCCCGGAAAAGTTGTTGTAATTGGTGGTGGAGTTGCGGGGTTAAATGCGGCAGTAATCGCTATCGGCATGGGTGCTGACGTAACAATTATTGATCGATCCGTCAGCCGATTGCAATATATCGATACGGTTTATTCTGGCCGTATCAAAACACTTACTGCGTCCAAACACGCGATAGAACGCGAAGTTAAAGCCGCGGATCTAGTTATCGGCGCAGTATTGGTTCACGGGGCCAAAGCTCCGAAGTTGGTTTCGAACTCTTTAGTAAAGCAAATGAAATTCGGTTCGGTTTTAGTAGATATAGCTATTGATCAAGGTGGTTGTTTCGAGGACTCACACGCCACAACGCATGCGCAACCAACGTATAAGGTTCACAACTCGGTTTTTTATTGCGTAGCAAACATGCCAGGTGCTGTACCAGTTGCCAGCACTTACGCGCTCACAAACGCCACTTTGCCGTACGCGTTAGCGATAGCTCAACATGGTTGGGCTGGGGCCTGTCGTGCAGATGAAAACTTAGCTAAGGGTTTAAATGTTCATGATGGCAAAATATATTATGCAGAAGTTGCTAAGACACATGGTTATGCAAGTCATAAACTTTGATGTAGTTGTAACTTCTTTCCTTAATCATTTAACAATCGAGCGGGGTTTGGCTGCTAATACACTTTCGGCGTACCGTCGGGATTTAGCGAAATTTCAACTATTTCTTGAAGGAACTTCTCTAGCGCAAGTTACGCCAGAAAAGATTTCCGAGTTTGAAACATCAATGAAGTCACAAAAGCTTTCTTTAGCAAGTATTAGTCGTATTGATTCAACATTGCGAGGTTTTTTCAAGCATGCCAATAGTGAGTTTGGAATCGCCAATCCAACATTTGAAATGTTGCCACAACGTGCTAATCGACGATTACCTAAAGCATTATCAATCCAGCAAATAATGGAGATGATTTCAGCGGCTTACCGGGAAGGCGATCCGATCACCCTTCGTGATCAAACTATGATTGAACTGCTCTACAGCAGTGGTGCACGGGTGTCAGAACTCATCGGAATAAATCTCGCCGATTTTAATGAAGTACAGACTGATGAAGGCAAGATAACAACACTCAAACTAAGAGGTAAAGGTTCAAAGGAGCGGATAGTTCCACTTGGAAGCTTTGCCTCAAAGGCCATTGATGATTACATGGTCAGAATTCGACCAGGATTAGCTGCTAAGAGTTCTAAAGTTAACCCAGCTCTATTTCTTAATGCGCGCGGTATGCGAATTAGTAGACAGTCCGCATGGAATATCGTTATTCGCGCTGCTAACGATGCAGGCATAAGTGAAAAAGTATCACCGCACGTATTTCGGCATTCATATGCAACTCATTTACTTGATGGTGGTGCCGATATTCGAGTAGTTCAAGAACTTCTGGGCCATTCCTCGGTAACGACAACCCAGATTTACACACTTATTACGATTGATAAAGTGCGCGAAACGTACTCACTAGCTCACCCACGTGCGCGGAGTTAAGTTTTTATAGACCGCGCAAGCGTCTTGCAAGGATGCTTTGATCGCCTTTTGCTTCTAAGTCAGCGATAATCACGGCTATTGATTCGCGAACGATGCGACCGCGATCAACGGCTAGACCTAAATCGCCCCGCAATTGCAAACGTGCCTGATCCAATTCAAAAAGTTCATCAGGAGATAGGTAGACCGTAATTTTTTCATCATGGCGCTCACGTCCTGAGGGTGAGCGATCAACGGTAGTAACGCGTCTACGTGCAATTGTGCGAACACCTTTTTTGCTTGAAGCAGCCTTTGGTGTTGCGATGGCTGGAGGAACTAGTGGGGCAGGTGCTTCATTTTGAGCGGGAACTGCACTTAATGCTGGAGCTGTTGAACGAAATAGTTCGTCGGCACCTGGAAGGTTTGCTCTGCGTGTCATCGTGCGCCTCCTCGGGCAATCAGTTCGCGGGCTAAGCGGCGATACGAAGCTGCGCCGCCTGATGATGTTGCATACGTTGTGATTGGCTCACCAACAACGGTCGTTTCTGGAAAACGGATTGTCTTAGCGATGATAGTTTCAAAAACATCAGCTGGGAACTGTTCCAAAATTCGCTCTAGCACTTGGCGATTGTGTGAAGTTTTCTTGTCATACATTGTTGCCAAAATACCGATCAAGCGAAGATTGGGATTTAGGAAATTTTTGACCTTGTCCAAGTTTCCCTTAAGTTCGATGAACCCATGTAGTGCAAAGTATTCGCATTGCAAAGGAACGATAACTTCATCTGCAGCAACAAGTGCGTTGATTGTTAACTGCCCCATTGTTGGTTGGCAATCAATTAAAATAACGTCGTAATAATCGCGCAAGGATGCTAGAGCGCGCTTGAGATATTGTTGGCCACCAATCTCGGCACCAAGAGTTGTTTCTGCTGTACCAAGATCGCGGTTAGCAGGCAAGAAGTCCAGCCCAGGAACTGCAGACTTTAAAACAATTGAATCTACGTTAGCCGTAGGAGTCATCAGTGCGTAGTAAAGAGTTTGTTCTAGCGGCAACGAGTGCGCGTTAACACCTAGACCAAGGGATAAACCACCTTGTGGGTCAAAGTCGACTAGCAAAACACGACGTCCAAGCTCAGCTAAAGAAGCCCCC
>CANFUR010000053.1 GCA_947450175.1 Actinomycetota bacterium
AAACTGCCAACAGAAATCCACTCAAAAAGTTTTTGAGTAACTGGGCGGGTCTCATTTGAGCGCCCAAGCATTTGTGAGAGTTGATATAGACCAACTACAAATGAAGATCCAGACATCAATGTGCCAAGAATGTGACCCCACTTATCTGCGCGGCGACCCGCCAGCAGCAAAATGACAGCACCAAATAACGGAAGTGCGATTAAGTAAACCAAGCTGTTTGAAGTTGTCATGGCTATCGCTTCAACAAACTAGCATCATCAACTGATGCTGAACGGCGTGAGCGGTAAATAGTCACGATAATTGCCAGGCCAACTACAACTTCGCAAGCGGCAACTACCATCGTAAAGAAAGCAACGACTTGACCATTGAGATCGCCATTGATTCTTGAGAAAGTTACAAAAGCTAAATTTGCTGCATTAAGCATGAGTTCAATACACATGAAAACAACAATTGCATTACGGCGTACAACTACACCGACTGCGCCAATTGTGAAAAGAAGGACTGATAGATATAGATAATTAGCTGCATCCATTTACTTCTCCTCCCCCGCGCTCGTATCAATTTTTCCAAGTTCAAATACGCCAGTTGCCAGCATGTCCCCGCGTGCCTCAAGCGTTGCATTCACTGAGTTTGCTGCAGGTGAACCATCTGGAAGTAATGCAGGAACATCAACTGCATTGTGGCGAGCAAAAACTCCAGGAGCTGGAAGTCCAGCTGCATTTGCAAGTGAGATTCCACGGAAACGCTGCGTTGAAAGCTCGCGCTGAGTTGGACGAGTTTGAATTCGTTGGTGATGCGCTAGAACCATTGCACCAAGGGCAGCGGTAATGAGAAGTGCAGATACAACTTCAAATGGCCATACGTATGTAGAGAAAAGGAGTTGAGCTAATCCCTTTACGTTTCCATTTGCATTCGCACTCTCTAATCCAATTGCTGGGCGACCTAAAGTTGCGCGTCCAAGAAGTGAAACCATTAGTCCGCCAAAACCAACTGCTGCTGTGATTGCAATAGGTCGTAGCCCGGTAATTGTTTCAGTCAATGAATCTGAAGAATCAACACCCACCAGCATAAGAATAAAGAGGAAGAGCATCATCACTGCGCCGGTATAAACAACAATCTGAACTATTCCAAGGAAAAGCGCATCTTGTGCAATATAAAAGAATGCAAGATTAATCATTACAGAGGCCATCAAAATCGCTGAGTGAACCGCTTTTTTAACTAGCAACATTCCAAAAGCTGCTGCAACTGTTAATGGCGCAAGAATCCAAAACATTACGGCTTCTGGAGTCTGCGTCTGACCAACTGCTAGAGCTAAATCAATCATTTACTTCACATCCTGTGAAGGGTGCGCGTGGGTCACATCACCCTTGTAGTAATTACTGTCATCCATATCTGGATACATTGGATGGGGAGGCATCAACATTCCTTGACGAAGTGGAGCTAGAAGATCTTCCTTCTCGAAGATTAATTTCGTACGTGAATCATCAGCTAATTCATATTCATTTGTCATGGTCAATGCACGTGTTGGACAGGCTTCGATACACAAGCCGCAAAAAACACAACGCAGATAATTAATTTGATAAACCTTGCCGTAACGCTCACCAGGAGACATTTGATTATCTTTTGTGTTGTCTGCGCCTTCGACATAGATTGCATCTGCCGGACATGCCCATGCACAAAGCTCACAACCAATACATTTTTCTAAACCATCTGGGTGACGGTTAAGTTGATGGCGACCATGGAAACGCTCTGCAGTTGGCGCTTTTACTTCTGGATATTCAACCGTCAGAGTCTTCTTAAAAATCTTTGAAAAAGGAATCCAAAAGCCCTTGAGGTGTCCCAATAAGCCAACTGATTCGCCAGTCTCAATCTGTGTAAAGGCAACATCATTAACTGAGATCTCATTCTTCTTAAGCGGTTCGAGTTGCTCAGACATGATCGCCTCCATTGCCAGCTTGTGAAACATTGATAGTTGAAACATTGATTGGAACCGTTGGAACAGCAAAAGTTGGAGTTGTAGTTTCAACTTCAAGGGAGATCAATTTTTTCTTTTTAGCATTGTCAAAGCCCAGGTTTACTGCCATAACAAGAAGAACTACAAAACTTGCGAAACCAACAATTACAACGCGAGGTGCACCTTGCAGTGAAAGTGTGCGCAGTGTTGCAACTACCAAGATCCAGAGAATAGAAACTGGAATCAAAATCTTCCAACCAAATTGCATGAACTGGTCATAGCGCAGTCGAGGCAATGTTCCACGTAACCAAACAAATACGAAAAAGAAAACTAAGACTTTTGAGAAGAACCAAATTCCAGTAAACCAACCACCAAGCCACGCCTCAGTAAAGCCAAGGCCAGGCAATGCGTGGTATCCGCCAAGGAATAACGTTGTAGCAAGTGCCGACACTGCAATGATGTTGACGTATTCAGCAAGGAAGAAGAGTGCAAATTTAAGTGATGAATACTCAGTATGAAATCCACCAACGAGTTCGCCTTCAGCTTCAGCTAAGTCAAATGGTGCGCGGTTAGTTTCACCGACCATTGAAATTGCATAAATCGCAAATGATGGGAACAAAACAACGCCATACCACCACGTTGATTGTGCAGCCACGATGTCAGAGGTAGACATTGAACCGGCATAGATAAATACGGCAACAAGTGAAAGTCCCATTGCAACTTCATAAGAAATTACTTGCGCACTTGAACGCAAACCGCCGAGTAGCGGATAGGTAGATCCTGAAGACCAACCAGCAAGAACGATTCCGTACACACCAACTGATGCAATAGCTAATACATATAGAACACCGACTGGAAGATCGGTCAGTTGCATCGCAGTTGTGTGACCGAATAATGAAACTTTGCCAGTAATTGGAATTACCGCAAAGGACATAAAACAGGTTGTAGCGCTGATAATTGGTGCGATAACGAAAACAATTTTGTCAGCAGCAGCTGGAATTAAATCTTCTTTTAGCGCTAACTTCACACCATCAGCAAGGGCTTGAATTAAACCAAATGGACCAACACGGTTAGGACCTGGACGTTCTTGCATGCGACCAACTAAGCGGCGTTCACCCCATACTGACATTAGCGTTAAGACAACGCAGAAAATGAATACTAATAGGGCTTTAATCGCAATGATGGCGCCAGAATCTGCCCCAATGAGCTCTGCTGTTGTCATGCTTTCACCACCGTCACTACTGCGCCATGTGCAACGCCTAGATTTACAAGCAATTGAGAACCGCGTGAGTTACGAGGGGCCCACACTGCATCGTCATGAATATCTTCAACTAGTGCGCTTAAAGTTACTGAACCCAGCGATGTTGAAATCTTTAATTGATCACCATCAGTAACACCCATTGCTTGCGCACGTTTTGGTGAGATAACTGCAACTGTTTTGCGAGCCGTACCGGCGAGATTTTCTTCACCTTGCTGCAAAGTTCCAAGATCGAGCAATCGACGCCATGAAGTAAGAATAAATTGATCACCAGTTACTGCAGGATGTGAAGAAACAGAAACTTTGTTCATTGAAGCGCGAGCGCCGTCCCATTTGCCAATGGATGAAATCTCTTTAATTGCTGCGGTGACTGTTGCCAGATTTACTGATGTGCCCATTTCTTCGGCAATCATTGAAAGAATTCGAAGATCGCTGCGATTGAGTGAGTCATGAACGGCTGCATCAAATGATCTTGGACGACCCTCCCAGTTTAAAAACGATCCGCTCTTTTCAGTCACTGCAGCAACGGGCAAAACCACATCTGCACGTTGTGTCACTGCGCTGCTTGCAATCTCTAAAGAAACAACAAACGCCTTATCTAAAGCAGCTAGTGCGGCTTGACAGTTATCACTATCCAAAGGATCCACGCCGCCAACAAGTAATGCTCCGATTTCACCGGCGTTAACTGCTGCATAAATTTCATTGGTGCTCTTGCCAACTGCAGATGGAAGTGAATCAGCGCCCCATAAAGCGGCAATATCTACGCGGGCAGCTGCATCTTCAACTGGTCGACCGCCCGGTAATAAATTACCGATTGCGCCAGCTTCTAGCGCTCCGCGCTCTCCCGCACGACGTGGAATCCATGCAATCTTTGCGCTGCTTGAATCTGCAAGTGCTGCAACAGCGCTTAACACTCCAGCACTTTCTGCTGCTCGTTCGCCTACCAAAATTACTGATTTTGACGTTAATGATTGTGCCGCAATAGCTGCGCCTTCTTGTCCTGGTGCAACCTTTACAAACTTACCTTTGAGTTTTTCAACTCCGATTGAAAGTTTAGTTGCAATTGCACTGACCTTAAGTGCGCGCTTTCGTACTTGCTTATTCAAACGCAAGAAAACAATTGGAGATTCTTCTTCGGGTTCAAAGCCAACCAACAGAACGTGATCTGCACGATCGATATCCATGTACGTAGTTGATGAACCAACAACTCGTGCTGCAAGGAATTCACGCTCTTCATCGGATGAAACGCGTGAACGGAAATCAATATCGTTTGTACTAAGTGCTACTCGAGCAAACTTGCTGTAACCGTAAGCATCTTCATGTGTTGCACGGCCACCGACTAGAACTGCCGCCTTTGCTGCCTTTAGCCCCTTAGCTGCAGCGGCTAATGCCTCTGGCCAAGATGCTGCTACTAATTCACCCGAAGCATTACGAACAAGTGGAGTAGTTAGACGATCAACAGAAGTTACATATTTAAATGCCCAACGTCCCTTATCGCAGTTCCATTCTTCATTAACAGTTGGGTCATCACCTGCAAGGCGACGTAGAGTTTTTCCGCGTCGAACATCGGTGCGCATATCGCAACCTGATGCACAGTGTTCACAAGCTGAAGGAGTTGAAACTAAATCAAAAGGACGTGCACGGAATCGATATGCAGCTCCAGTTAATGCACCTACTGGGCAAATTTGAACAGTGTTACCTGAAAAATATGATTCAAAAGGTTTGTTCTCATAAATTCCCACTTGTTGCAAAGCGCCACGTTCGTTCAAAGTTATGAATGGATCTGATGCAATTTGCTCTGAGAAGCGTGTGCAACGTGCGCACAATACGCAGCGTTCACGATCTAGCAATACCTGTGATGAAATATTGATTGGCTTCTGGAAAGTGCGCTTTACGCCTTCATAACGAGTTTCTCCTTGGCCGTTGCTCATTGCTTGGTTTTGCAATGGGCATTCCCCGCCCTTGTCGCACACTGGGCAATCAAGTGGGTGATTGATAAGCAAAAGTTCCATCACTCCGCGCTGTGCTTTTTCTGCAACAGGTGAAGTTAACTGTGTTTTTACAATCATGCCTGGTTCAACTGGAATTGTGCATGAGGCTTGAGGCTTAGGAAAAGCGCGGCCATTAATTTCAATATCAACAAGACATTGGCGGCAAGCACCGACGGGATCAAGAAGTGGGTGATCGCAAAAACGAGGAATTTGAATTCCTAATTTTTCCGCGGCGCGAATAACAAGAGTTCCCTTTGGAACACTTACTTCAAAACCATCCACTACAACAGTGATCATGTCTACAACTTCAGTAGTCATTTATGCACCTGCCCCTGCAAAAAGAGTTGATGCAACTGGATCAAATGGACATCCACCATTTGTAATGTGTGCGATGTATTCATCACGGAAATATTTAATCGAAGATGTAATTGGGCTGGTTGCACCATCACCTAGGGCACAGAAAGAACGTCCCATAATGTTGTCGCAAAGATCGAGCAACTTGGCAAGGTCTGCTTCAGTGCCTTTGCCTGCTTCAAGATCGCGCAATAGTTGTACCAACCACCATGTGCCTTCGCGACAAGGTGTGCACTTTCCACATGATTCGTGTTTATAGAACTCAGTCCAACGCAATACTGCGCGAACAACACAAGTAGTTTCATCAAAAATTTGTAGCGCTTTAGTTCCAAGCATTGAGCCAGCTGCAGAAACGCCTTCGTAATCTAGAGGGACATCTAAATGTTCTGTTGTGAAAATTGGAGTTGATGATCCACCAGGTGTCCAGAACTTCAAAGTGTGACCAGCACGGATACCACCTGAAAGTTCAAGAATTTCGCGCAAAGTAATTCCTAGAGGTGCCTCAAACTGTCCGGGATTTTTTACATGGCCGGACAATGAATAAAGCGTTGCGCCTTTGCTTTTTTCTGTTCCCATCCCCTGATACCACTCCGCACCATTTGCAATAATGGCTGGTACAGAAGCAATAGATTCAACGTTATTTACAACGGTTGGGCGTGCATAAAGACCGGCGATAGCTGGAAACGGTGGGCGCAAACGAGGTTGTCCGCGGAAACCTTCAAGTGAATCGAGCAAAGCTGTTTCTTCACCGCAGATATATGCACCTGCACCAATGTGTAAAACAACGTCAATTCCCTTTCCAAGCAAACCAGCTTTATACGCATCTTCGATTGCTTGATTTAAGCGACGGGCAACATGTGTTACTTCACCACGAATATAAATAAAGGCATGCTTTGCGCGAATTGCATGACAGGCAATGATGCAACCTTCGATAAGTACATGTGGGTTAGCCATTAGCAAAGGCATGTCTTTACATGTTCCAGGTTCTGATTCATCGGCATTAACAACCAGGTAGTGATCTTTATCGTCACCCTGTGGAATAAATCCCCACTTCATGCCAGTTGGGAAACCTGCGCCGCCTCGACCGCGAAGACCTGAATCTTTAACTAATTGAATAACTGCATCAGGATCCATAGCAAGTGCTTTTGCAGATGCTGTGTATCCGCCATGACGCTTGTATGCCTCGATTGTGAATGAATCTTTTTCATCCCAATGCGCAGAAAGAATCGGAGTTAACTTAGTCATTTACTTAGTTTCTCCCTTAGCAATTTTTAAACCTAGAAGTGTTGGTGCTCCGGCTTGCACGCCTTCATTTGCTTTTCCATCATTTAAACCAGCCAAGACTGCAGATGCTTGCTTCCATGTAACTAAAGAATTCGGCCCACGTGTTGGAGGCTTTGGATTTCCTGCGCGCATTGAATCAACTAAATCCTTTGCCGATTGCACAGTTTGATTGTCGTAAAACTCCCAGTTAGCCATAACAACAGGTGCGTAATCACATGCAGCGTTGCACTCAATATGTTCAAGTGAAACTTTGCCATCAGTTGTAACTCCATCATTTTCAATTCCAAGATGATCTTTGAGTGCATCCATAATTGCGTCCCCACCCATTACTGCGCACAAAGTATTTGTACATACACCTACGTGATATTCACCTACAGGTGTTGGCTTGTACTGGGTATAAAAGGTAGATACCGCAGTGACTTCAGCCGCAGCTAGATCAAGTTGCTGGGCAATTAATTCAATACCTTCATTAGTTACATAACCATCTCGGGATTGAACAAAGTGCAGTAAAGGCATGATCGCAGAACGTGGGCGTGGGTAACGCTTAATGATTGTTTCCATGATCGCAAGATCTTCGTTTGAGAATGCCATTAGCGGTCAACGCCTCCCATAACTGGATCAATTGAAGCAACTGCGCCGATGATGTCAGCAATCATTCCGCCTTCACTCATTGCAGAAGTTGCTTGTAAGTTATTAAAAGACGGTTCGCGAAAGTGCATGCGATACGGCTTAGTTCCACCATCAGAAACAACATGTGCACCAAGCTCACCGCGTGGAGACTCAATTGCTGCGTAAACCTGACCTGCAGGAACATGGAAACCTTCGGTAACTAACTTGAAGTGGTGAATCAAAGATTCCATAGAGGTTCCCATGATTTCGCGAATGTGGTTGAGAGAGTTACCAAGTCCATCTCCACCCAATGCCAACTGTGCTGGCCACGCAATCTTTTTATCTGCAACCATCACTGGTGC
>CANFUR010000054.1 GCA_947450175.1 Actinomycetota bacterium
CAGCTTTCTGAAACCAGAGCAGTCCTTGAGATTAAGGCGGCAGAACTTGCAGCTACGCGTTCAACTGCGGCAGACCAAGAGATTACAAAAGCTTTGATTAAAGAGATTAATGCCATTAAAGGTGATTTAGATATGCCAACCCTTATTGGTTTAGATCAACGGATTCATCACCATATTTATCAATGCACACACAATGAGTTTCTAACGGCCGCGTTAGATAACTATTACGCGCATGCATTGCGCATCTGGTTCTTGGCATTAGATCGAGTTGAGCACTTAGCAGATGCAATCATCGAACACCGAGCTTTACTAGAAGCGATTGCAAGCAATGATCCAAAGGCCGCATCTAAGGCAATGAAAGAGCACGTCGAAGGTTTTGAATCTGAAATTCGTAAATCACTATAACCACCACCAACGAAAAAAAGGATATGAAGATATGAGTAAGTTACCTGCAAAGGCAAAGTGCGTTGTTATCGGCGCTGGAATCGTCGGCAACGGTATGGTCTATCACCTTGCAAAGTTAGGCTGGACTGACATAGTTCAGATTGATAAAGGACCTCTTCCTAACCCTGGTGGATCAACTGGTCACGCATCAAACTTCATTTTCCCTGTCGATCATTCAAAAGAAATGACCGCGATTACTGCCGAAAGCATGCGCCAGTACAAAGAGTTTGGAACTTTCACTGAAACTGGTGGAATTGAAGTAGCTCGTACGCCTGAGCGCATGCAAGAGCTGGCACGTCGCATTACATCTGCAAAGTCTTGGGGAATTGATGGTGGTCAAATCCTTACTCCTGCAGAAGTAAAGAAATTAGTGCCCTACATCGATGAAACAATCATTCTTGGTGGTTATTACCAGCCAACCGTGGGTGTTGTTGACTCACTTCGCACCGGAACAATCATGCGCGAAAAAGCGCAAGAAATGGGCGCTGCGCAATCTTTTGCTAACGTGGAAGTTCAAGACATCACAGTTGAAAACGGTGTAGTAAAAGCCGTTGTTACAGATCAAGGCACAATTGAAGCCGAATACGTAGTCATCGCTACCGGTTGCTGGTCACCCAAGCTTGCTGCGATGGCCGGTGCGCATATTCCATTAACACCTGCAGTTCACCAGATGAAAGATATTGGACCCGTTCCATTCTTTAAAGACACTAAGGGCGATATCGAATGGCCAATCGTTCGTGACATGGATGTATTTATGTACGAGCGCCAGCATGGAACTGGTCTTGAAATCGGTTCATACGCTCACCGCCCAATTCTCTACACACCAGATGACATTCCGTCTAATGCAACGGCGGCATTGTCTCCAACAGAGTTCGCATTTACGCAGGCAGATTTTGATATTCAAGATGAGCACGCTTACGAATTAATGCCATCAATTGTTGGCGATGAAAGCGTTCGTGAAAAGTATGCATGTAATGGAATCCTTTCTTACACTCCAGATGGAATGCCAATTTTGGGCGAGACTCCAGAAGTAAAGAACTTGTGGTCAGTTGCTGCGGTATGGATCAAAGAAGGTCCAGGAACTGCAAAGTCAGTTGCTGAATGGATGGTTTTAGGAGATTCACATATCGATCTTCATGCATCAAATATCGCGCGTTTTCATGAGCACCACAAAGAAGAGAAGCACATTAAGTCTCGCGTGGCTGAATCATTTAATAAAACTTACGGAATCGTTCATCCACTTGAGCAGTATGAATCAAATCGTAAAGTTCGTCTTTCTCCATACTATGAGCGCGAAGCTGCACTGGGCGCAGTATTTTATGAAACTGCTGGTTGGGAACGCCCATTCTGGTATGAATCAAATAAAGATTTAGTTGCAAAATTTGGCGACAAAGTTATGCCACGTACTGCTGAATGGGAATCACGTTGGTGGTCTCCTATTATCAATGCTGAGCACTTACAAATGCGCGAAACTGCAGGCATCGTGGATTTAACTGCATTTGCTTACTTTGATATCACTGGCCCATCAGCGTTGGCAGTTGTACAAAAGGCTGCGCTGCGCCAGATGGATGTAGCTATTGGTCGTGTTGTTTACACACCTGTACTTGGTCCAAACGGTGGATTTAAATCAGATTTAACAATCATGCGCCTTGATACCGATCACTTCCGTGTTGTCACTGGCGGTGCGCACGGTATGGCAGATAAGAAATGGTTTGCTGACTTATTGCCAGCTGATGGTTCTGCAAAGATTAAAGACATTACTTCTGACTACACAACTCTTGGTGTGTGGGGTCCAAATGCTCGAGCAATTATTCAAGCTGTGACTTCAGAAGACATGAGCCATGAATCATTTAAGTTCAGTACATGTCGTGAAATTGATATCAAGGGCGTGAAAGTTCTGGCATCGCGTATTTCATACGTTGGCGATCTGGGTTGGGAGTTCTATGTGCCAATGGCAGATGGTCCGGCTCTGTGGGATGCGCTCTGGGAAGCTGGAAAGAGCCACGGTTTGATTGCAGTAGGTATTGGTGTGTACGGAACTACTGGACGTCTAGAAAAGTGCTATCGCGCTTATGGACCAGAGTTAGAAACTGAATACACAGTTGTAGAAGCTGGAATGCAATCTCCAAAGTTAAAGGAAGCTGATTTCGTTGGCAAAGAGGCTCACGTGAAGCATCGCGCAGAAAAGCCTGTTGCGATGCTGTGCACTTTATTTGTTGATGATCACACATCATCTACTGGCGAAAAGCGCTACATGATGGGCAATGAACCAATTCTTACTTTGGATAAGAAGCCAATTACTGATGCACATGGACGTCGCTCATATGTAACAAGTGCGGGTTCTGCTCCATCACTTGGTAAGCACATCTTGATGTCGTACTTACCAACCGAGTTAGCAGTAGCTGGAAATAAGTTCATCGTCGAATATCTTGGCGAGCACTATCCATGTTCTATCGCCGAAGTTGGCGCTACATCAGTATTTGACCCATCAAATGAACGGATTCTTGCATAATGGATGTACTTGTCTGCCTAAAGCGCGTTCCACTAGCTGGTGGAACTTTGATTCTGACTCCAGATTCACGCGATATCGAAACTAAACATTTAGGTTTTGGTATTAGTCCGCACGAAGAAAATGCTGTTGAAGCTGGTGTGCAACTCGTTGAACAAATGGGTGGAACGTTAACTCTGCTTACTCTCGGACCTAGTGATGCTGAAGAACAACTTCGTTCACAGCTAGCAATCGGTGCAACACGCGCAGTATTAATTGAAACAGATGGACAGGAGTGGGACCCACAGGGAACTGCTGCAGCCCTTGTTGATGCGATTAATGCTGAAGAGACAAAGTTTGATCTCATTATCTTTGGCGCAGAATCTGCAGATAGTGCTGGATACCAAATTCATATCCGCGTTGCACATGCACTGAACCGTCCAATTATTACCAACGTTAAATCAATGAAAATTGAAAATGGTGTTGCGGTATGTGATCGTGTTGTTGCTGCGGGCCGGGAGCATTATGAAGTCGCTCTTCCTGCCATTGTCACAGTGCGCGATGGTTTAAATATTCCGCGCTATCCATCTGTGCCTGGCCGTATGCAAGCTCGAAAGAAACCTGTAGACATGAAAAAGGCCGAGCCTCGTGTTCCGAAGTTAGAAAAAGTTGTTTTAGCTCTGGCACCTTCTAAGTCAACTGGTGCAGAAATTTTGGGAAATGGTCCTGATGCAGTCCCTGCACTTGTTGAAGTACTGAAAAAGATTGGAGCGTTCTAATGATTCTTGTTCTAGTAGATCATGATCGTGGAGAACTCGATCAACTTTCACTTCGCGCTTTAACGGCAGCTCGCAAACTGGGCCAAGATGTTGAAGCCGTTGTTATTGGTAGCGAAGGCGCAGCACTTGCTGGCATCGTTGGCGAATATGGCGCAAAAACTTTGCACGTTGCTTCTCATGCAAACATCACTGACTACACACCTATGGCAACTGGCCGTGCACTTAAGGATTTAGTTGAAAAGCTAAAGCCAGCTGCAGTTCTAGCTGCCGGTAGCCCACGCGGAAATGAGCAGTTAGCACATTTAGCTGCGTTTCTAGACTTACCAATGGCGGCAGAGTGTTCAGAAATTACTTTAGGTTCACCTCACCATGTGCTTCGTGCGCGCTGGGCCGGAAACCTCATTGAATCTGCAAATGTTCATGCTGATTTGTTGATTGCAACAGTTCTGGCATTTTCTACTGAACCAGAAACCGCTAATGGCGGCGCAGCGACAGTTGCCCAATTTGAACCTGGATTACAACCTCAAGATTACGCCGTAAAGGTTTTAAGTCGCGATGCTGGTGAATCAAAAGGTGGCGTAACTCTTGTCGATGCCAAAGTTATTGTCTCTGGTGGTCGTGGTGTTGGCGGCCCAGATGGTTTCGGCCAAATTGAAGAACTTGCAACATTGCTGGGCGGAACAGTTGGTTGTTCACGTGTTGTGACAAGTTCAGGTTGGCGTCCGCACGCAGAGCAAGTTGGACAGACTGGAACAAAGGTTGCACCTGATCTATATATCGCAGCCGGAATTTCTGGTGCCATGCAACATATTGCAGGTATGAAGAACAGCAAGACAATCGTTGTAATCAATACAGATCCTGAAGCTCCAATTTTGGGTTATGCAGATTACGCAATTATTGGTGACCTGCACCAAGTAATACCTGCACTAACTACCGCAATTCGCCAAGCCAAGGGATAAAAAATGTCAGATATCGAAATTGCACAAGCTGCAACCATGAAGCCAGTCACCGACATCGGTGCCAGCTTAGGAATTGATGCCGACAATCTAGAGGCTTATGGAAAATATAAAGCAAAAGTAAATCTTAAATACCTAACCTCACTTCCTGAGCGTAAAAACTCTAAGTTGATTTTAGTGACAGCGATTAGCCCAACTCCTGCTGGAGAAGGCAAGACAACAACAACAGTTGGTTTAGGTGACGCGCTTCGCCATATTGGTAAAAATGCAATGATCGCACTGCGCGAACCATCACTTGGTCCAGTTTTTGGAATGAAGGGCGGAGCCGCGGGTGGTGGGTATGCCCAAGTTGTTCCAATGGAAGATATCAACCTGCACTTCACTGGCGATTTCAACGCGATAGCCCTTGCAAACAACTTACTTGCAGCGCTTTTAGATAATCACATCCATCACGGCAACGAACTCAATATCGACGTTCGTCGAATTGCATGGAAGCGCGTAGTAGATATGAACGATCGCGCACTGCGCGAAATCGTTGCATCCCTTGGCGGAGTAGGCAATGGATATCCACGCAGCGATGGTTTTGACATCGTCGTTGCCTCTGAAATCATGGCAATCTTCTGTCTAGCAACTTCTATCGAAGACCTGAAAGAGAAAATCGGCAAAATTGTGGTTGGTTATTCCAAGGATAAAAAGCCGGTACTTGCTAGTGATCTGAAAGCACAAGGCGCAATGACCGTAATTTTAAAAGATGCCTTCCAACCTAATTTGGTACAGACACTTGAAAATACTCCGGCATTTATTCATGGCGGACCATTTGCAAACATCGCTCATGGCTGTAACTCGGTAGTTGCTACTACATCGGCCATGAAGTTGGCCGACTATGTAGTTACAGAAGCCGGTTTTGGCGCAGACCTTGGAGCCGAGAAGTTCATCGATATTAAATGCCGTAAATCTGGTCTTCGTCCTTCAGCCTGTGTTTTGGTTGCAACCATTCGCGCAATTAAGTATCACGGTGGTGCAGACCTAAAGACAATTACAGAAGAAAACTTGCCAGCCTTAGAAGCTGGTCTTGTAAATCTTGAACGTCATATCAACAACATTACAAAGGTTTATAACCTTCCACTGGTCGTTTCGATCAACAACTTCACTAGTGATACCAAGGCCGAAGTAGAACTACTTCGCGCACGTGTTGAAGCCCTTGGGGTAAAAATTGTTCTTGCGACACATTGGGCTGAGGGTGGCAAGGGTGCCGCTGATTTAGCACATGCCGTAGTTGAGCTCTGCGAGAAGCCACAATCAATGACATTTGTTTATGAAGACAGCGCAACACTCTGGGAGAAAATTAACGCAGTAGCAACAAAGGTATACGGCGCAAAAGATGTCACGGCCGATGCCAAGGTGCATTCAAAACTCAAAGAGCTTGAAGCATCGGGCTATGGAAACTTCCCCATCTGTGTTGCAAAAACGCAGTATTCATTCTCAACTGATGCATCACTGCGCGGTGCACCTAGTGGCCACACCATCAATGTTCGTGAAGTGAAACTTTCTGCAGGCGCTGAATTTATCGTAATGATTTGCGGAGAAATTATGACAATGCCAGGTTTACCTAAAGTGCCTTCTGCAGAGCGCATTGATTATGTAGATGGAAAGGTAGTTGGCCTGTTCTAATGAAATATTCGACATGGTCACAAGAGGCGGCATTAGCTGTTCTTGCGACCTTGCGCGAAGAAAAAGGCGCAGTACTAATGGCCTTGCAAGCTTTGCAAAAAGAGTTTGGTTACGTTCACCAAGAAGATGTGGCATTAGTTGCCAACTTCTTCAACAATTCTCGGGCCGATGTACATGGTGTCCTAACTTTTTATCATGACTTACTTACTGAACCTCCAACTGAGAATCAGATTTCTGTATGTGTTGCTGAAGCATGCCAAGCGGTGGGCTCACGGCAGTTAGAAAAAGATCTAAAAGCCAAGTTTGGTAAAGAAGTCCATGACGGATATTGCTTTGGTAACTGTGCGTTAGGGCCAAGCGCAATGGTTAATGGCACAATCCTGGGCCGTGCATCAGTTGATTCAATTGCAAAGGCACGCAAATGAAGATCTATGTTCCAGGTGATAGCGCAGCAATTTCAGTAGGAGCAGATGATGTGGCTCAAGCAATCGCAGCAAAAGTTACTGGTGCAACAATCATTCGCAATGGTTCACGCGGTGCGTTGTGGTTAGAACCTATGGTGGAAGTAGAAACCGACAATGGCCGAACTGCTTATGGTCCAGTAAGTGTTGCCGACATTGATTCCTTAATTGCGGCAGATTTTATGCATGGCGGTGCTCATCCATTATCACTGGGAGAGAGCGAAAAGATTGAATGGTTAGCCAGCCAAGATCGTGTGACATTTAAACGCGTTGGAATTATCGATCCACTCTCACTCGCAGACTACGAAACACATGGTGGATTAGTTGGTTTGCGCCGTGCAATTTCAATGAACTCGAGCGAAATTATTGAAGAAGTAACACAATCTGGAGTACGCGGTCGTGGAGGGGCAGGTTTTCCAGCCGGTATCAAATGGAAAACTGTTGCAGGCGCTGTAAGTGATCAGAAATATATTTGTTGTAATGCCGATGAGGGCGATAGTGGAACCTTTGCAGACCGCATGCTTATTGAAGGCGATCCATTTACTCTTATTGAAGGCATGACAATTGCAGCTATTGCCGTGGGTGCTACACAAGGCATTGTCTATCTTCGTTCTGAATATCCTTATGCGATCAAAATTTTGCAAAAAGCAATTGATATCGCCCACGCATTTGGTTGGCTTGGTAGTTCTGTATTAGGAAGCGATTTTGCTTTTGATCTTAAAATCCGTGTAGGTGCGGGTTCATATGTATGCGGTGAAGAAACTGCAATGCTTGAAAGTATCGAAGGTAAGCGCGGCGTAGTTCGTGCCAAACCACCGCTACCAGCCCTTGAGGGTTTATTTGGCAAACCAACAGTTATCAATAACGTCTTAACGCTCTCAACAATTCCTGCAGTGATGGCCGATGGAGCTGATGCGTATAAAGCACGCGGAGTTGGACGCTCTCTTGGAACTCAAGTTTTCCAATTGGCCGGA
>CANFUR010000055.1 GCA_947450175.1 Actinomycetota bacterium
GTTGAAGAACTTGAAGGTAAGCGTGGTGGATCACTTCTGCGCAAATACAGCGCACAACCTGCCCGCTATCTCAATGTAATTCTTCTCGTTCGTAAACTCTGCGAATTTACCGCTACGGTTTTATTAGCCGTTATTTTGCTGCGCAATTACTCTTCAGCTCAAGCTATGGCTTTGACCGTTGCAATTATGGTTGTGCTTTCTTACGTCGTCGTAGGTGTTGGACCACGTACTTTAGGAAAACAGCAGCCACATAAATATGCGCGCTACGGAATCATCGTGGCTTATGCATTAGCTTTTGCACTTGGCCCAGTTACAAAACTACTTATTGCTGTGGGCAATGCACTTACCCCAGGAAAAGGTTTTCGGTCAGGGCCATTTACTTCAGAAGCCGAGCTTCGTGACTTGGTAGATCAAGCCCATGAGCGCGGGCTTGTGGAATCTGATGAACATGAAATGATTCACTCGGTATTTGAACTCGGCGATACGTTGGTGCGCGAGCTTATGGTTCCGCGTACTGACATGGTATGGATTGAGAAAGATAAGACGCTTCGCCAAGGTTTATCCCTTGCCCTTCGTTCTGGTTATTCACGAATTCCGGTTGTGGGCACAGGTCCTGACAACATCATTGGCATTGTTTACGTCAAGGATTTAGCAAAGCGCGCACTTGATCATCATGAAGCAGAACAAAGTGAAAACATTGAAGAACATATGCGTCCTGCAACTTTTGTTCCTGAAATTAAAATGGCTGATGAGCTACTAAAAGAGATGCAGCGCAATCAGATCCACCTAGCTGTAGTTGTTGACGAATACGGTGGGACTGCAGGAATCATTACTATTGAAGATATCATCGAAGAAATCGTTGGTGAGATTGAAGATGAGTTTGATGATGGTGATGATGATTTTGTGTGGCTGACTCCGGATAAAGCCCGCGCAAAGTCTTCACTTCATATCGAAGACCTAGCCGATGAGTTAAAGATAGAAATCAGTGAATCTGATTTTGAAGACGTAGACACAATCGGTGGCTTAATGGCGCAAAAACTGGGCCGCGTGCCAATTGCAGGTTCAACGGTTTCACTACATGGCTGGTCGGTCACATCAGAGCGTCCTTTAGGCCGTCGTCGCAGAATTAGTAGCGTATTAATTGAGAGATTAGAAAAAGAGATTGAAGACCACGAGTAACCGATAGAATCGCCCAATGCGTATCGTCCGTTTCTCTCCAGGTCCTGGCTCAGATTTAGGTGTGGATCCACTATTTGGTGTTCTTGAAGACGATTCCACAATCACTGTTATTACGGGTGATCCGATTTATTCTGGGATTCAAAAAACCGCCGCTACTATCGCACTTTCTCAAGTTCGTTTATTAGCGCCAGTAATCCCACGTTCCAAAGTTGTCTGCATCGGTAAAAATTATGCAGACCATGCTGCTGAAATGGGTGGCGTTGTACCTGAGGAACCAATTATCTTTTTGAAGCCTAATACGTCCGTAATTGGTCCTAACGACACAATCGTGTGGCCCGAAATGTCTGTGCGCGTAGATCATGAAGCAGAGCTTGCAATAGTTATTGGGCGTCTTTGCAAAGATGTGCCCATTGATCGCGTCAACGATGTGATTTTTGGTTACACAATTGCTAACGATGTAACTGCACGTGATTTGCAGACAAAAGATGGGCAATGGACTCGCGCCAAAAGTTTTGACACGTTCTGTCCTATTGGTCCATGGATTGATACTGATTTTGTTCCAGGTACTCAAAAAATTACTGCAACCGTAAATAGTAAGATTAAGCAGTCGGGGCAGTTGAGTGACATGATCTTTAAGGTTCCGCACATTATTAATTTTGTCTCTAGTGTCATGACATTACTTCCAGGAGACATCATCTTGACTGGAACGCCAGCGGGAATCGGCCCAATGATCGCTGGGGGAGATGCCACAATGGCTATCGAAGGATTAGGCGAGTTAACAAACAAAGTGAGAAAAAATTGAGTACAACACCAGGTAAGAATGTAAAGGTCCGATTCGCTCCATCACCAACAGGTGATCTGCATGTAGGAAATATTCGCACGGCACTATTTGATTGGGCCTATGCCCGTCATACTGGCGGAACTTTCCTTTTTCGAATTGAAGACACTGATACAACTCGTGTTACAGATGAATACATTCAAGCTGCAATCGAAACATTGAAATGGCTTGGACTTAATTGGGATGAGGGCCCAGAAGTTGGTGGCGATAACGGCCCTTACTTGCAATCACAGCGTTTAGGAATTTATGCCGAATGGGCACAAAAGTTTTTAGATCAAAAGGATGCTTACCACTGCTACTGCTCGGCCGAAGAGTTAGAAGCGGTGCGTGAAGCACAGCGTGCAGCAAATGTTGCTCCAGGTTACAACGGACATTGTCGCGATTTAACAACTGAGCAAATTACTTCATACAAAGGCGAAGGGCGCTTGCCTGTAGTACGAATGCGCATGCCTGATGGTGGTACAACATTTAACGATTTAATTCGCGGGGATGTTTCTTTTGATCACAAATTTGTACCTGACTTTGTGCTGGTCCGCGGTGATGGTTCACCGTTGTATACCTTGGCCGTAGCCGTTGACGATGTTTTAATGAAGGTCACGCACGTATTACGTGGAGAAGATCTACTTTCTTCCACACCTCGCCAAATCCGTGTGTATCAAGCGATGGGCTTAGCAATCCAGGATTACCCCGTCTTTGCTCACTTGCCATTTGTTATGGGCCAGGACAACGCCAAACTTTCAAAGCGCAATGGTGAAGTTTCGATTGCTTGGTATCGAGATAAGGGATTTTTGCCAGAAGCTATCTGTAACTACTTAGCTCTTCTTGGTTGGTCCCCTGGAGATGATCGCGAAAACGTAACAATGAAGGAGCTCACTGAGCTTTTCACCGTAGAAAAAGTTCACTCTTCACCTGCACGCTTTGATATGAAAAAGCTCGAAGCCATCAATGGAGACAAGATTCGTGCATTAACTATCGATGAATTTTTGGATTGGTCACTACCATTTCTTACCAAAGCTGGAGTAATTACTGGTACTGCAGATGAAATCGCGCTCGTAAAGCTGGCTCTGCCACTTATTCAAGAGCGCATCATTATGTTAAGTGAAGTACCTGCGATGCTTAAATTCTTATTCGTCAAAGAGTTTGCGGTTGAGACAGACAGCGTTGCAAAGATAACTGATGATGCTTCCAAGGCAGTATTGAAACGTTCAATCCAAGAGTTAGAACCTCTAACTACATGGACCCATGAGAGCATTGAAGTTGCGCTGCGATCATCGTTAATTGAAGATATGGGATTAAAACCACGAATTGCATTTGGTGCAGTTCGTATTGCAACAACTGGCAGCACAATTTCTCCACCATTATTTGAATCTATGGAACTACTTGGTAAGCAGGCTTCGTTGGCCCGTATTCGTGCGGGGCTAGAGCTCTAAATCCTTTGGTATTCTTTGCACCTGCTGTTTTTTGGGGTATGGGGTAATTGGCAGCCCTGCTGATTCTGGTTCAGTAAGTCTAGGTTCGAGTCCTGGTACCCCAGCGATGTAAAGTTTTAAAGCTTCAAAAGATATGACTAGGGCCCCGTCGTCTAGCGGCCTAGGACTCTGGCTTCTCAAGCCAGCTACGCGGGTTCGAATCCCGTCGGGGCTACGTATGGTTAATTTTGTGCACGTCATTCCGGCCTTTGTGCTGACTGCTCTTCTGTTGGCAATTGTTCCTGGTCAAACCGTTGCAATGATTTTGCGTCAATCAATTATCGGTGGGAGTAAAACCGCATATACAACTTTGCTTGGAACAAGTTCTGCCCTGTTATTTTGGGGCGCAGCATCTGCAATTGGTTTATCTCAAGTCTTTGCCCATTCTCATACTGCCTATACCGCACTTAAATACGCAGGTGTTGCTTTTCTAACTTTCCTTGCGATTCAAACTTTGTGGTCTTTGCGCCATGAATTTGGAAAATTTGATTATGAAGGAACTGCAAAAATTGGTTTAGGACCTGCATTTAGATTGGGATTACTGACTAATCTGACAAATGTGAAGGCAGCTGTATTTGCCGTGGCATTTATTCCTCAATTTGTGCCTAAGGATTTCAATCTTGGGTGGGGGATCTTCTTACTCTCGATTGTGCAAGCCCTTACTTCGGCTTCCTGGTATTCATTCTTAATATCAATCATTGGAAGAGCTACAACGGTACTAGCCCGGCCAAAAGTACGTAGAGGACTTACAGCCTTTTCGGCATTTGGAATATTGTTCCTTGCGGCAACTCTTTTGCTTACTTCACCGCGCTAGTTAGCCTGCAAGTTCCATAGGCCAGGCATCAGATGGAGAATCACTGAGTGGTAAATTCTTACCATCTTTTGTCTTGATTGAAATGTAAGTAAGAGTTGGTTTGCCTGCTATGGATTTTGTTTTGCTTAAAACCACAGTCACATCGGCAGAATGTTGTTTACCTGCAACACATGTTGGAATGCAGTCATTAATCTCATATTTACCTTCGCCAATTGCACCGTCAGCGCTCCATGAACTCCATTCAATTGCACCAACTCCTACACCTGCATCAGCGCAGAATTTAATGATGGTTGTGGGCTTGTAGTCTTGCATCCCACAATTTGTTACATAAACTTGAGAGGTAACTGCCCGATTAATGTATGTGTATCCGCCATAACTAAGGCAAATAACAGTAGCTAGTAACACAATCCAGCCCTTGGAGTACCTATATTCTCTGATTTTCTTCATTAGGGGAACTAGTAAACCACTTGTAGGTAGGCTTTGCATGTGGATCGCAGAATCTTTTTAGTTGGTTCTATGGGTTGTGGCAAGACAACAATTGGCCAGTTGATCGCAAAGGCGTTGAATATTGAGTATTTAGATAATGACTATGGCCTCTCAAGAATGATTTCTAAATCGGTCAATGAGTTAGCTGATTTAGATGTGGATTCACTACATGCCTATGAAGACCAGTATTTGCAGTATTTACTCAATCAGCCAGGAGTCTTTGTAGCTGGAGTTGCAGCCTCCGTAGGTGATAATAAAGATCTGCTCAATTCATTAAAAAGTGAGTTAACTATATATTTACACACATCACTTGAAAGCCAGTTGCTACACAGCGGCACCAAAGGTGTTGGAAGGCAAGGATTATTAGTGAATCGAGAAATCGAGATAACTGACAGATATGTCCGCCGTGACCCACTTTTTCGTGAGATTGCAACTCTAGTTTTTGAAGCGACAAGAAATCGAACCAAAAATGCTCAAGAGATTATTGACTACTTAATTACTAGCCCATCGAAGTAGTGGGGCAGCATCTGTTGAAATATTTTTTGCAATCCACATAGCGCCATCGAGGTTATCTCCACGCGCTTTGATAAATTTTGCTTGCGGAATCGCCTCCAAAACTTCGGCTTGAATTCCTTGCACATAATCTGAATTCTTTGATGGTCCACCTTGAATTGCAATCTCAGGTGCATCATCGGGAGAGCCGCCAGTGCCAAGCCAGGTGGCAATAACGGTTTGTGCCAATAGGCGTGCGCCTTCATTTCGAATCGAGATTGCTATAGGACTTCCGGCATCAGCTGCAGAGAAAAGATTTTTCGCAGATGTGATTGCAAGTGTTGCCGCATCGGCTGCATTTTTAACATCTAATTCATCATAAGCAATGACTTGGTCTTTGAATGCATCTAACAAAATCTGATCCTCGCCACGTCCTTGGCGAATTCCAAGCGCTTTGGTAATTCCCGCTTTGCCCAGCCAAAACCCGCCACCTTCATCACCAAAGGTACTTCCAAGTCCATCACGATGTGCAAATTTTCCATCCTTGCCACCGACGCTAACAACACCACCGCCGATAGAAAGTACAACACCTTTGCTACCACCAAGTGCACCGATAAATCCAGCAAAGCCATCGTCAATGACAGCAACTTTGTTTGCGCCAAAAAACTCTTTGCACAGATCAAGAAAAGGTTTTGGGTCTGTAACATGTCCACCAAATCCAGTGCATGAAAGAGCCACCGTGTCAGCGTTAAGTTTTTCGATGCTTTCAAATATTGCACGCAAAGCTGGCAGTGGATGTTCTCCAGCTAATTTGCCCCTGGTGGAATTAATCGAGATATCACCCGTGCGAATGCGGCTTCCTGATTGGCCTAAATCTACGGCGAACGTCATGGGTTGAAGAATAGTGGAAGAGGTATGGGAAGATAAACCCATGAAGCAATTAGGCGCAATTATGGCTGCAGAGATTGCACAGACTCCGGAAGTGTTCTCAGAGCTTCTGGAGAATATCGGTGCTTTCGATTCAATCAAAGATGTATTAGCAGAACAAAAGATTCAATCTGTACTTATTTTAGCTCGTGGAACATCAGATAACGCTGCTCATTATTTGAAATATCTTATCGAAACTCAGATTGGCCTACCAGTAGGCTTAACCTCACCATCGTCTGTAACTATTTATAACTCAGATTTGAAATATAGAAACACCCTTGTCATCGCAATCAGTCAAAGTGGTCAGTCTCCAGACCTCGTCCATTTTGCAACATCGGCCCGTGAAGCAAATGCATATGTAATTTCAATGACGAACGATGATTCTTCTCCGCTTGCAAAAATTGCTCATCACCACTTTTCTCTCCTTGCTGGCCCAGAATTAGCAGTGGCTGCAACCAAGTCTTATAACGCCCAGCTATTAGTTTCTTATCTGTTGGTATGCACGTGGACGGGCAAGAGGGTGAATGCGGCACAGATCATTGCCGAAGCGCAGCGGATTGCAACTGATGCAGGCCTTGTCACACAGGCAGTTGTTAATACAGTGCGCAACAATGAAATTGTGTTTTTAGGCCGAGGTTTCGCATATCCCAACGCTCGTGAGGCAGCTCTAAAGATTCAAGAGACATGCAAGATTTCAGTTCAAGGCTTGTCTACTGCCGATTATTTGCACGGTCCTATTTCTGCACTGACTGGCGAGACTCAAGTATTTATCGTAGCTCCGGCCCACATGCCTGCCCAATCAATCGTTGAAGCTACAACCAAGATTCGTAAAACTTCTAGTCGAATTTTTTGGATTGGAAATGGTGGAACACCGAGCGGTGATGACATAGTTTTAGCTGGATCAAACTGTGATGACGAGATTACTTCGACTCTCGTTGATGCCATGGTTTTACAACGCTTTGCAATGGAGTTTGCCGTTGCATCAGGCTTTGATCCAGATGCCCCAGAAGGTCTATCTAAGGTAACTCTTACTCACTAATTAAAGTAATGCTGCTAGTAGAAGCGTTATAACTCAGTAAATCTGCACGCATTCCTACCGCAATATCTCCACGATCTTTTAATCCAATTCGTTGCGCTGCTCGTGTAGAAGTAGCGGCTACCGCCTCTTTAACTGATAGGCCAAGTGTGTTCACAGCATTAATAAAGACTTCGTCCATAGTTAAAACACTGCCAGCCAGAGCGCCATTGCTTTCAAGACGGGCCACACCATCTTTTACGACAACTGCCAATTTTCCAATTGTGTATGCACCATCGGTTGACCCAGCCGCAGCCATGGCATCAGTGATCAAAATGGTTCGCGAACCAAGGGCTGTATAGATCTCACGTGCAGTAGAAAAAGCAATGTGGTGGCCATCTAAAATGAGCTCCAGGGTTAATCGATCATCCGCAACAACAAATGATGCAAATGATCCTTCGGTCAAAGATTTGTTCATACCATTCATAAAGTGAGTGACAA
>CANFUR010000056.1 GCA_947450175.1 Actinomycetota bacterium
CATGGCCTTGCCGCAACTTTGAGCGCGCTTCGCCAGATCACCACTGAAATAACAGCTGTTGTTACTGTTGCCGACAACGGTGGTTCTAGTGGTCGATTGCGCGAAGAGTTCCCAATTCTTCCACCGGGTGATTTGCGGATGGCTTTGGCGGCGTTGTGCGCAGATGATGATTGGGGTCGCACATGGGCCAACATCATGCAGCACAGATTTGAAAGTGAAGGTCCGCTCAATGGTCACGCGATGGGTAATTTACTTCTCGCATCCTTATGGAATGAGAATGAAGATCCAGTAGTTGGACTGGACCGCGTTGGTCAACTGCTAAAAGTTATTGGTCGGGTTTTACCGATGGCGGCAAATCCATTAGACATCGAAGGTACGTTTATAACCTCAACTGGGCGAATTGTTGTTCGCGGCCAAAAAGAAGTAGCAACAGCTAAGGGAAGAATTGAATCCTTGCGTGTGATTCCTGAAAATCCGCAAGCGCGGCTAGAAGTTCTCACAGCAATTCGGGTGGCTGATTGGATAACTATGGGACCAGGTTCCTGGTTCTCATCGGTGATGCCACATCTTTTGGTTCCAATGCAACAAGATGCCCTACTTAGAACAAAAGCTAGAAAGATTTTGATTCTTAATCTGGATGCAAGCAACTCGACTACCGGTGAAGAGTTTGCTGGATCTACACCAGAAGAGCACCTAGAGTTTTTTCATTCATATGCCCCCAAGTTAAAGATTGATTACTGCCTTGTTGATGCATCGGTAGTCCGAAACTCGGCTGCCCTAGATATAGCTGCTGCAAAAATGGGCGGTAAAGTGATTACTGCCGATATTCGTAAGGCACCGGGCAGCGTTCATCATGATGTATCAAAATTAACTCTCAATTTAGGCCACATCATGGGCCCAAAACTGGTTGGATAACACCATGGCAATGACAGCATCGGTCAAGGACGAACTTAGTCGTATTTCTGTGACTAAACCCTGCTGTCGTAAAGCAGAGGTCTCGTCACTTCTTCGCTTTGCTGGCGGATTACACATCGCGGCAGGGAAAATACTTATTGAAGTTGAGCTCGATACTTCGCAAAGCGCACGCCGCCTTCGTAAAGACATCGCAGATATTTATGGGCATGGGTCAGATTTAGCAGTTTTATCTTCGAGCGGTTTGCGAAAAGGTTCACGCTATGTTGTTCGTGTGATCGAAGCTGGTGATGCTCTTGCGCGCCAAACAGGATTAGTAGATGCAAATGGTCGCCCAGTTCGCGGGCTTCCACCTCAAGTTGTATCAGCAGCTATTTGTGATTCGGAAGCGGCATGGCGCGGTGCATTTATTGCACATGGTTCACTAACTGAACCGGGGCGCTCATCTTCCTTAGAAATTACGTGCCCAGGTCCTGAAGCGGCCCTAGCTCTAGTCGGTGCGGCGCGTCGCATGGGAATTGTTGCAAAGGCACGCGAAGTCCGGGGTGTTGATCGAGTGGTTATTCGCGACGGTGACGCCATTGGTGTTTTACTCACCCGACTTGGTGCACATGAATCTGTTCTTGCTTGGGAAGAGCGACGCATGCGCCGCGAAGTTCGTGCAACAGCAAATCGCTTAGCTAATTTTGATGATGCCAATCTTCGACGCTCAGCACGTGCAGCAGTTGCAGCTGCAGCGCGCGTTCAACGGGCTATGGAAATTCTGGGTCCAACCATTCCTGATCATCTAAAAGAAGCGGGAGAACTTCGCATCAATCACGGGCAAGCATCTCTAGAAGAGCTGGGATCATTAGCGGTTCCTCCGATGACTAAAGATGCGATTGCTGGACGGATCCGCAGGCTACTTGCCATGGCCGATAAACGTGCGGGCGAACTTGGTATTCCCGATACTGAAAGCGGACTCTCGCCTGATTTATTGAATTAAACACCCTGGCTATAGCAATTCCCCCTCGATAGCCACTGATAGGATTTCCACCAAGACCCCAACGTTGTGGCAGATTTAATACAGACCCCAACGTTTGGGCTTTTTCATTTATAGCCCCATTAGTAGCAAGGACTCAGATCGTGATTAATGTCGGAATCAATGGTTTTGGACGCATCGGACGTAACTTCTTCCGTGCATCTCTCACAAACCCAAACATCAATATTGTCGGAATCAACGACCTCACACCCAATGAAACTTTGGCCCACTTGCTCAAATACGACTCAATCCTGGGTCGCTTAGGACTAGATGTAACTTTCACAGATGATTCAATCACCGTCGGTGGAAAAACAATCAAAGTGTTCTCAGAGCGCGACCCAGCAAATTTGCCATGGGCCTCTGTAAATGCTGATGTTGTTGTTGAGTCAACAGGTATTTTCACAAAGGCAGCTGACGCCCAAAAACACATCACTGCAGGGGCTAAGAAGGTAATTATTTCTGCGCCAGCAACTGATGAAGACATCACTATTGTGATGGGTGTTAACCACGAAAAATATGATGGGTCAAAGCACAACATCATCTCAAATGCATCATGTACAACTAACTGTTTAGCTCCAATGGCCAAGGTACTTAATGATAATTGGGGCATTGTTAAAGGCTTGATGACAACTATCCATGCCTACACAAATGACCAGGTAATCCTAGATTTCCCACACAAGGATCTTCGTCGTGCACGTGCAGCTGCCACGAACATGATTCCTACTTCTACTGGGGCTGCAAAAGCAATATCACTAGTTCTTCCAGAACTTAAGGGCAAGTTAGATGGTTATGCAATGCGCGTTCCGGTTCCCACAGGATCTGCCACTGATTTAACTGTTGAACTTGCTAAAGAGGCAACTGCTGCAGAAATTAATGCGGCAATGAAAGCAGCTGCAAACGGTGAGCTCAAGGGATACCTTTCATACACTGAAGATCCAATTGTATCTTCAGATATTGTGACTGATCCTTCTTCATGTATATTCGATTCAGGTCTCACTAAAGTAATTGGAAATCAGGTGAAGATCGTTGGTTGGTATGACAATGAATGGGGCTATTCAAACCGTCTTGTGGACTTGATTTCACACGTTGGTAAAACTCTTTAATGTCAGATCTTGCACACTTTGATGTAGCGGGGAAGCGCGTTTTTCTACGCTGTGATCTTAATGTTCCATTGAAAGATGGAGTTATAAAAGATGACGGTCGTATTAAAGCCTCGCTTCCTACAATTCAAGCACTAATTGAAAATGGCGCATCACTTGTTATTGCTGCGCATTTGGGACGGCCAAAAGGTGAGGCAAAACCTGAATTATCTTTAGCTCCAGTTGCACAACGATTAGGCGAACTTTTAGGGCGCCAAATTATTTTTCCTGGACAAGTCATTGGGGAAGCAGTAACAACTGCGGCTCACAATCTAAAGCCTGGCCAAGTTCTTCTCCTAGAAAACATTCGATTTAGTGGAGCCGAGACCAGCAAAGATGAATCAGAACGCGCGGATTTTGCAGCCCAGCTAGCCGAGTTAGCCGATATTTATGTTGGCGATGGTTTTGGGGCAGTCCACCGTAAACACGCTTCAGTCTTTGATCTGCCTAAACTTCTCCCACATGTTGCAGGAAAATTAGTCGCTGCTGAAGTTGATGTGCTTAAAAAACTCACACAAAATCCGCAACGTCCATACGGGGTGGTTTTAGGTGGTGCAAAAGTTTCTGACAAATTAGCTGTGATTGAGAATCTTTTGGGCAAAGTGGATGTTTTAGCTATCGGCGGCGGAATGGTTTTCACATTTCTCAAAGCCCAAGGCAAAGAGATTGGCACCTCTCTTGTTGAAGATGAGATGGTGGATGTAGTCAAAGGATTAATTGCAAAGGCCCAAGAACAGGGAGTGAAGTTAGTTCTGCCAACAGACATAATTGTTGCCCCAACATTCTCAGCAGATGCAACGCCTACATTGGTGGCGGCCGATGCAATCCCTGAAGATCAAATGGGGCTAGATATTGGACCGGAATCAGCTAAAGCTTTTGCGATTGAAATTGAAAAATGTAGGACAGTATTTTGGAATGGACCTATGGGTGTATTTGAATTTGCTAACTTTGCCGCTGGCACAAAAACTATAGCTACGGCACTAACAAAAGTTTCTGGAATCTCAGTGGTGGGCGGGGGAGACTCTGCTGCCGCCGTACGAGCTTTAGGCTTTGCAGACTCTGACTTCGGTTACATTTCAACTGGTGGAGGAGCTTCGTTAGAATATTTAGAGGGCAAGGAACTTCCTGGCCTTCAAGCACTTGGCTTATAGGGAGCAATAATGCGTAAACCATTGATGGCTGGAAACTGGAAGATGAACCTCAATCACCTCGAGGCGATTGCAGTTGCCCAGAAGCTGGTTTATTCACTTGATGATAAAGATTATGACGCAGTAGATGTCGCAATCATTCCTCCATTTACAGATATTCGATCCATTCAAACGTTAATAGACGGTGATCGCCTAAGACTGACATATGGCGCACAAGATCTCTCACCTGAAGCAAGTGGTGCATTTACGGGAGATATCGCGGGATCTATGCTGCACAAACTAGGTTGCACCTATGTCCTTGTCGGCCACTCAGAACGCCGTGCAATTCATAATGAGTCAGATGCCCTTATTAATCGTAAGATTAAGGCCGCACTTGCAAATGAAATGACTCCAATCTTTTGTGTCGGTGAAGAGTTAGCAGTTCGTGAATCTGGAGCACATGTAAGCCATGTAGTTCGCCAACTGCGTGCCGGTCTTGATGGCTTAACTAAGCCAGAACTGAAAAAAATAGTGATCGCTTACGAACCTGTATGGGCTATCGGAACTGGAAAAACTGCAACACCAGAAGATGCTCAAGAAGTATGCGCAGCTATTCGAGAAGAGATTGAAAATATTGGTTCGGCTGAGATCGCTTCGAATATGCGCATCCTCTACGGCGGTTCTGTGAAATCTTCCAATGCGGCAGAAATCATGAAAATGATAGATGTAGATGGCGCCCTTATCGGGGGAGCCAGCCTAGATTCAGAGGAGTTAGCCAAGATTGTGAAGTTCCACGCGCAATCCGAGTAAGGGGTATCCGGCTTTTGCAGGTATCCTTAGCGTCTACGAAACAAGGAGTACGACAACGTGAAATTAGCACTATCAATCTTGCTCGTCATTACTAGCGTCCTCATGATTCTTCTCGTCTTGCTTCACAAGGGCAAGGGCAGCGGACTCTCTGATTTATTCGGTGGAGGTATTTCAACCAACTACGGCGGATCATCAGTTGTAGAGCGCAATCTAGATCGCATCACGATTGTGGTTGGCGGCCTTTGGTTCGCACTTGTAGTTGCACTCAGTCTTGTTTTAAAGTAAAAATTTTAATTACATATTTCTAAAGGAGTAATACATGGCAAGTGCAATTCGTGGAAGCCGAGTCGGCGCTGGCCCAATGGGCGAAGCAGAACGCGGTGATTCGATTGCTCGCGCGTACGTTTCATACTTTTGCGCGAATGGACACGAAGTTCGTCCATCGTTTGCAGTTGAAGAAACCGTAGTTATTCCAGCTGAATGGGATTGCCCAAAGTGCGGGTACCCTGCAGGACGCGATCGTAATAATCCGCCTAGTCCAATTAAAAATGAGCCTTACAAAACTCACCTTGCTTATGTAAAAGAGCGTCGCACTGATGCTGAAGGTGAAAAGATTTTGGAAGATGCACTACGCAAGCTTCGTGGAGATGACGAAGACTAAAGTTTCTGTACGGCTTCAAGTAGTTGGTCAATGCCCGCGCTGCGATTGGTTAGATTCAATCGCAGGAGCGGGTATTTTCTTGTAGCAAGAGCATTTCCATCACCGAGGGCCTGAGCAGTTACTAAAGTTCTAAATCCGAATATCTGTCCGGGGATATCAATGTCATGCGATGGAGTCCCAGTGATTTGTAAGAAAGCTCCATTCTGCTGGCCACCTTTGTGAAATTGGCCCGTTGAGTGCAAAAAGCGAGGCCCCCATCCAAAAGTTACTGGCTTGCCAATTTTCTCTGAAAGTAGAGCACGTATGTCGGCAATCTTTGCATCATCTTTGCGATCTAAGTAAGCCATGATTGCAACGTATCCACCTGGGGGCACAGTGGTTAGAAAAGTTTTAAGCGCATCAACCAGATCATTTCCTGCACCAAATATTTCGATTGATGCATCAACGTTATCTGCACTAAATGAGGGAAGTACACCTGCCCATTGCTTGAGTAGTGAGGAAGTTTGTTCCTTAGCTTCGGTGACGTTCGGCTGATTGAATGGATCAATTTTCAACGCCGCGCCAACAAGGGCAGTGACCCATTCCCAGATTA
This sequence comes from Actinomycetota bacterium, assembly GCA_947450175.1. GTDB lineage: Bacteria > Actinomycetota > Actinomycetes > Nanopelagicales > Nanopelagicaceae > Planktophila. The sequence goes on from CANFUR010000056.1 coordinate 6,263, forward strand.
TGAATTGAGATGCTAGATCGGCTTCTACAACTAAATCGGCATTACCTGTGTAAGCGATTGAAAAAACATCCTTTGATAATCCATGGGTTTCAATGACAACTGGAAGACGTCCAACTTGATTTTTTCCTGTGGATTCAGCCACTAGTTGTTCTACCCAGTCACTCATACCTGGCATACCAGATCCTTCATCAGTAAATGAAAGATATTGACCTGCGCAGTATGCGAGTAAGTATGCAATATCTACGACTGCGGTAGCGTCATTAAGAAATGCGGCTTTAGTATCACTTGCGTTATCGAGAAGAATCGAAACATCTACGCCAATAAGTGCGGCAGGAACCAATCCAAAAGCACTAAGAACACTAAATCGTCCACCAACATTTGGATCCGCGTTAATGACGCTAAAACCTTCGGCGCGTGATTGCACATCCAATGGAGATCCAGGGTCAGTAACTATGACCATATGGTTTTGAGGTGTAAGTCCTGCTTGAGCGAATCGGCTTTGAAAAAGCGCGCGCTGTGAGGCAGTTTCAATTGTTGAGCCTGATTTAGAACTGACAACAACTAGTGCGCTGGATAAGTCACAATCAAGGGCGTGGTTGACATAATTTGGGTCAGTTGAATCCAGAATAAAAATTGATTTCTTAAAACTGGCAGCTATTACTTCCGGCCCAAGTGATGATCCGCCCATTCCGCACAAGATAATTGTTCTCTTATCACGATGTTTAGCATGAAGAGCGTCAAGAGCCGGGAGTAAATCTCTGGAGCTCTCGGGTAAATCAATCCAATTCAGACGTATTGAAGCTTCAGCTTGTGCCTCTGATCCCCAAATTGTTGGATCTTTTTTTGCCAAGCGTTCATGAGTGGCCAATAAAGCCTTATAACGTGGGTCGCTACGATCAACCTTGTTGAATTTATTTCCTGCAACTTTAATCATTGTTGTTGGGCTACTTTCACATTCTCTAAAAGTTCATTCCACGCTTGTGCAAACTTCTTTACCCCATCAATTTCCAACTCAGTTGTAACCCCATCCAGCGAGATATTGAGCGCTGATAAAGCTTTAAAAACATCTACTGCGGCGGCGTAGTTTGCGGTAATCGTGTCACCACGAACTTCACCATGGTCTATCACTGCATCCAAAGTTGCCTGAGGCATAGTGTTGACAGTATCCGGTGCAATGAGTTCAACTACATATCGAGTGTCATCGTATGTTGGATCTTTTACACCAGTTGATGCCCACAATGGACGCTGTCTAAGCGCTCCGCGTTCAACCTGCTTACTCCATCTTTGGGATGAGAACTTTTCTTCAAAGAGTTGATATGCAAGGTGAGC
>CANFUR010000057.1 GCA_947450175.1 Actinomycetota bacterium
GCAGAGAACTCCATCTGGGATTCAGCTCTTGCTTATTTAGTTAAACGCGGTCATCCAATTCCAACCGAAGTATTACAGCGCGATCGCACATTGCCATATGTGGCTAACTCACCAGTTCAAGATGTGTTGTTAGATGTTCATCTTAAAGACCCTGAAAGTGCAATGGTGTGTGAGCGCTTAGTTGATATCGATGAAGGTATACAAGAATGGCGTTATCGTCACGTAAAAATGGTTGAACGAACCATTGGGCACAAAATAGGAACTGGTGGATCTAGTGGTGTTGAATATTTAGCAAGTACTTTGTTTGCGCCAGTATTTAAAGATTTGTGGGAGATTCGTTCCCGTTTTTAATTAGGCAAACCTTTAAGCACAATGTCGTGCAATGCTTTGCGTTCTCGTGGCGCAGTTTCACGTTCTAACATCGCACCTTGTAATAAATCGGCTGGTGCCTGCTTACCAATTGCAATTACAGCAACTGGTGTGAGTGATGGATCAATTCCAAGATTTTCAGCAGCTTTTGCTACATCAAAACCTGTCATCTGATGTGCAACAAGGCCGCGGTGATGTGTTTCAACAACCATCTGCGCAACAGCTAATCCGCAGTCATAAAGAAAGCCTTTATTAGGTGTTCCATCTTCACGTGAATGAACACCTGCAATAAGAATCAATGCTGAGGATCGGTGTGCCCAACCCTGATTAAATGATGCCAATGAATCAAGAATCTGTCCGAATACTTCATCGTTGCGAATGCCCACAAAAAAGCGCCATGGCTGACCATTATTTGCCGAAGGTGCCCAGCGCGCTGCTTCTAAAATCGCTATCAAATCCTGGTTAGAAAGCACCGCAGTTGAATCTAATGATCGAGGACTACGTCTATTAGCTAATACTTCGTGAATTTCTACCGCGGTCTGTGCTTTCATCATTAGCGCAGTCTAAACGCAGGCTAGAGTTCTCGCATGTCAGGATGGATTCATCACTCAGCAGATTGGCTTGTTGCTAATAATCTGCAGACTCCACTTTTTATTTTGCTAATTCTTCTAGCATTTGCTGAAGCCGCAGCATTTGTGGGCTTTGTATTGCCCGGTGAAACTTCACTTTTAATTGGCGGAGTACTGGCCCATTCAAAGGTATGGCCGTTATGGCTCTTTATTATCTGCGCAATTGTGGGTGCAATTGCTGGAGACTCTGTTGGCTATGAAGTTGGAAAACACTTTGGCCCACGTATTAAGACAACGCAATTTGGAAAATTTGTTGGCGAGAAACGTTGGCGCTTAGCCGAGCATATTTTTGAAAAATATCACGGTGGCGCAATCTTTTTTGGTCGCGCTCAAGCACTTTTACGTGCCCTTGTGCCGGCATTAGCTGGAATGCACCAAGTTCCATATCGAACATTTCTTAAGTGGAATGCCGCTGGTGGAATTGTTTTTAGCACGATCGTAATTGTTTTAGGTTATCAATTTGCTAGCTCTTTAGCTTCACTTGAAAAATACTTGAAGTACTGGGCTATTTTCGCACTCGCTGTTGTTATAACTGTGATTTTGGTTTTGAAAAATAAGCTTGAAAAGATGATTGAAGGATAATTACTTCTTAATTATCTCGACTAAATCACCGTAGGCAGTCTTAGCAATCTCTTCACGCTTGGCTCTATACGCAGGCGATGCACCTGTAATCAAATGCTCGAATCTTGTTGCAGACTTAATCATCTTGTGCAGTTCGGCTGGTTCTATTGAATCACTAAAGACTGGTGGTTCTTGCTTAGTCACTTGAACAACAATGTGTGGGTTAATGAATCGATAAACCAAGGCAACTCGGCGTAAACCCAAGTTGGCAACGTGGCGAAGTCCACGGTTTATATGGTCTTGAACCATCAAACGAATGAAAGTGAATGTTTTAGCTTTTGCTGGCGCACTCTGCGTTGCAAGAGCATGCAAAATATCTGCAATCTCTTGTCCCCCGGTTGTACTTGGAAGTTCGGCACATTTGGCAGATAAACGCGCACGAACTTCAGGATCCTGTAACTGCTTCACAACCTTTGTAATATCAGCTAAATCTGCTTGATCGGCGCGTAGCGCAAAACCGAAATCATGGCACCAACGCGCACGCGCTTCTTGATCATCGGTACCACGAATATTTGAAACAAAGACCGTTGGAATTTGTGCAGGTAATAGTTCATGCACGCCGTTATATCCTGTGGCACAAATACCGGCATCAAATGCATGTAAAACTTTTGCTAAAGGAAAATATCGGGCAACTTTAATATCTAAACCTTCTGGTGCTAGAGAGTTGCCATCTTTATCGATTGGGGCTTTAGTCAAGATAACTTGTAAATCTTTCCAACCCAATAAGCCTTCAAGAGCTGCAGTCATCTTGAGGTTAACATCGCTATCACCAGTTCCTAGTTGAACTAATGCAACTGGGCGGTGCAGATCTAGGCCTAACGCTTTTCGTGCTTCTTCGCGCGATAGCGCATCTGATTTTCTAAATAATGAAACCGGTGACGTTAATGTTGAATCCTTACGCTTTGATGTCGGACCAAAATCATAAGCTCGCGCAATATCACCAGGTTCAACAATCGTATCCATCATCTTTGCTTGTAGTCCCAAGATAAATCGCTGTGGTTTCTTTTGCCATAAACCACGGCGTACCCAAACAAGTTTTAAATCTGGGTTTGCATTGCGTGCAGCGATTACTCCTGGATAAGGAACAACACCATCAAAAGATAAAACTTTTGCATTAGTTTCTTCTACTAAAGCTAATAAACGATCTCTTAGATACTGGTCCCATTTTTCTCGCGACATCCATAAGCGATCTCGACCTGGAATATATTCGCAACGAATGCCCATAAAAGATGGAATTTCAGCGATTCCTCCGGCCATTGAAACAATAATTGGATTAGCGACATCCTTTAGTGAAAGTGCAACCGCACTAGCCCTAGCCAAGTGACCCATTCCGACACCATTGCTAGTTGCAAGAATTATCGTGGGTTTGGACATGCCACGAAGCCTATCTATTAGTTACTTCTGCGCCCATTTTGAGTAAAGTCAGCGGGGTGTCTAAGACCTTAATTGTTTCCATCAAAGGTCTCTCTCGATCTTTTGGTGATGTCCGCGCAGTGGCCGGCGTTGATTTGGATATCCAAGAAGGCGAATTCATAACCTTGCTTGGACCTTCAGGTTCTGGAAAGACCACCGTGCTTAGAATGATTGCAGGCTTTGAAAAACCTGACGCAGGAACTATTGAATTAGCTGGCAAAGATGTTTCTCAACTTCCACCTTATGAACGCGATGTGAATACGGTTTTTCAAGATTATGCACTTTTCCCACACATGAATGTCATTAGTAATATCGAATACGGGTTAAAAGTAAAAGGAGTTGCTAAACAAGAGTGCACCGCACGCGCACTTGAAGCTCTGAGACAAGTTCGACTCGAAGGCTACGGTGAGCGCAAGCCATCTCAACTTTCAGGCGGTCAACGTCAGCGGGTTGCACTTGCTCGTGCTTTAGTTAATCGGCCATCAGTCTTGCTACTCGATGAACCTTTAGGTGCTCTCGATTTGAAATTACGTGAACAAATGCAGATTGAACTCAAGCAATTGCAGCGTGAGGTTGGAATTACATTTATTTTCGTGACGCATGATCAAGAAGAAGCGCTCACTATGAGTGATCGAATTGCTGTATTTAATAATGGGAAAATTGAACAACTTGGAACTCCTCGCGAGATTTATGAAAACCCTGTAAGCGCATTTGTTTCTGAATTTGTGGGTCAAACAAATAAACTCACAATAGATGGTAAAAAAATCAATATCCGCCCAGAATCAATTTCTGTCTCACAATCAACTGGCGCAGGGAATCAATCTCTCAGTGGGGTATTGCAAGACATTATTTTTGTTGGGGCGATTACGCGATATTTAGTACAGACTAGTTCTGGAGTAGTGATTTCAGTTAATCCAATAGGCAATCTCACTGTGGGTGATGCAGTAATACTTTCTTGGGATAAAAATAGAGAATTCTTGGTTCATTGAAGAACTAAGGTACATGTTCAACCGCTGAATATGTTAAGTAAAGATGGAGGTACAGATGCAAAAGAAGCGTCTGGTTTCAATTCTCGCTGTTGCTTCAGTAGCAGCGCTCATTCTCGCTGGTTGCAGCTCAGGTAGCGACTCTGCATCCAATAGCGGTGTACCTAAAGTAGACATGATGAAAAAACTTGGCGCTGGTGAAGGCCAAGTTAATATCGTTGCATGGGCCGGTTACGTTGAAAATGGTTCAACAGATCCAAACGTTGACTGGGTGACAGGTTTTGAAAAAGAAACAGGTTGCAAGGTAAATGTAAAGAATGGCGCAACATCAGATGACATGGTCGCATTGATGAAGACCGGTGAATACGATGTTGTTTCAGCCTCAGGAGATGCTTCACTTCGCTTGATTTATGGTGGCGATGTTGCTCCAGTCAATACAGACTTGATTCCAAACTATGCAGACATCTTTGAAAATCTAAAGATGCAGCAGTGGAACTCTGTAGATGGTGTTGCATACGGCATTCCTCACGGACGTGGAGCAAATTTGCTGGGATATCGCACAGATATCGTCAAGCCTGCACCAACTTCTTGGGCTTCAGTATTCGATGCAAATTCTCCATACAAGGGGAAAATTACAGCCTATGACTCACCGATTTATCTTGCAGACGCTGCACTTTACTTAATGAATACAAAGCCAGAGCTAGGAATTAAATATCCTTATGCTCTTGATCAAACTCAGTTTGATGCAGCTGTAGAAGTTCTCAAAGCGCAAAAGCCGCTCATTGGTGAGTACTGGGGTGATTACCTCAAGCATGTTGCTTCGCTTAAATCAGGTGGAACAGTGCTTGGCACAACATGGCAAGTAAATATCAATCTTGCTAAGGGTGAAGGCACCAAGGTCGAAGGAATTAAGCCTGCAGAAGGTTCTACAGGTTGGTCAGATACTTGGATGATTAGTAGCAAAGCTAAGAATCCAAACTGTGCATACTTGTGGATGAATCACATTGCATCTCCGGCAGCAAATGCTGCAGTTGCTGAATGGTTCGGAGAAGCTCCATCAAATGCAAAGTCTTGCGCTCTAACCGCTGATAAGAATCACTGCACTACTTTCCATGCTGCAGATGATGCTTATTGGAAAGATGTGTACTACTGGAATACTCCTACTGAGACATGTCTTGATGGACGTACCGACGTAAAGTGCGTTCCATACGCAGAATGGGTCAAAGCTTGGTCCAGTTTGCGTAATTCATAAGTAATAAACCGGGCGTGGGTTAATTCCCACGTCCGGTTTTCTTTATTAGAAAGGAGCCGTGAGTGTTGCATTCTTTATCAACGTATTTGCATAAGAAGCCACGCTTGCGACTCGTTGCACTTTTAACTACTCCCGTTTTATGGCTTGTAATTGCTTACTTAGGCGCTTTAGCAATGCTTTTGGTAACCGCATTTTTTACTATTGATAGCTTCACAGGAAATGTTATTCAGCAGTTCAATCTTGGTAATTTTCATGACATGCTCACGGATGCTGCGTATAAAAATGTAGTGCTACGAACTTTAGGGATTGCAATAAGTGTTACTTTTCTTTGCACAGTTTTAGCTATACCGATGGCCTTTTACATGGCAAAAATTGCACGCCCTAAGTCCCAAAAGATTTTGGTGGCTCTAGTTTTAACACCGTTATGGGCTTCTTATTTAGTAAAAATTTATGCGTGGCGAACAATGTTAGAGCCCGGAAACGGTGTTTTAGATTGGCTGCTAGGGCCAATAGGGATTCACTCGCCAGGTTTTGGTGGGCCTGCAATCATTATTGGGCTTTCTTATTTATGGCTTCCGTACATGATCTTGCCAATCTATGCAGGCCTAGAACGTTTACCTAATAATTTACTGGATGCATCTGGTGACTTAGGCGCCCATAATTTCTATACTTTTAGAAAAGTGATTCTTCCTTTGATTTTTCCAAGTTTAGTCGCAGGATCTATGTTTACCTTTTCATTGAGTTTGGGTGATTACATCACTGCACAAATCATTGGTGGCAAGCTACAAATGCTCGGAAATGTTGTTTATCAAAACTTCAGTATCAACTTACCTTTTGCCGCAACAATCGCCATGATTCCAGTTTCAATCATGGCCCTCTATCTTTACCTAGTGCGCCGCACCGGTGCTTTAGCGAGCATGTAATGACAATTTCTAGAAACGCACGATTACTTCTAGCTTCTCTCTTGGGCGTGGGTCTTGCCTTCATTTACATACCTTTAAGTGTTGTCGTTATTAATTCATTTAACGCAAGCAAAACATTTTCTTGGCCCCCTTCTCATTTCACAACTATCTGGTGGTCAAAAGCACTAGAAAACACTGGTGTCAGGCAAGCACTTAAGTGGAGCATTTTTGCTGGGTTATCTGCAACAGCAATAGCACTTGTCTTGGGAACCTGCTTAGCTTTTGCCGTTAGTAGATATCAATTTTTCGGGCACGAAGTTATTTCATTGCTTGTGGTTCTGCCGATCTCACTTCCTGGAGTTGTTACCGGCATCGCTTTAAATAGCGCATTCACTAAACAGCTAGGTATGTCGACGGGTTTGTTGACCGTAGTCATTGGCCATGCAACTTTTTGTATTGTGATTGTCTATAACAACGCCATTGCGCGCTTGCGCCGTATGGGAACCACGCTTCAGGAAGCATCCATGGATTTGGGTGCAAATGGAATAACAACGTTTCGGTTGATAACTCTGCCTAACCTTGCCTCAGCATTGTTCGCCGGCGGGTTATTAGCTTTTGGACTTTCCTTTGACGAAATTGTTGTTACAACATTTACTGCAGGTCCTGGAATCCAAACACTGCCAATTTGGATTTATAACAACCTCTTCAGACCTAATCAAGCACCGATCGTGAATGTAGTTGCTGCGACTCTTGTTGTTTTATCGGTTATCCCTATTTATCTGTCGCAGCGTTTGAGCCAAGACTCAACAACTGGTGGGCGCTTTTAAAGCTTAGTTACCCCACGAAGAGTGCAGTGGTCGCCCTTCGGCATAACCAGCAGATGATTGAATTCCAATGACTGCACGCTCAGCAAACTCATCAAGATTACGCGCACCTGCGTATGTGCATGAAGAGCGAAGCCCGGCAATGATTTCATCGAGTAAATCTTCAACGCCTGGTCGTGCAGGATTTAAATACATGCGCGATGTAGAAATTCCTTCTTCAAATAAAGCTTTGCGAGCGCGATCAAATGCGTCTTCTCCTGATGTGCGTGCAGCAACAGCGCGCGCTGATGCCATTCCAAATGATTCTTTGAATAAGCGGCCGTTCACATCGCTCTGTAAGTCACCAGGTGATTCGTATGTGCCTGCAAACCATGAACCAATCATTACTTGTGATGCTCCAGCAGCTAGCGCCAA
>CANFUR010000058.1 GCA_947450175.1 Actinomycetota bacterium
CGCGTTGAAACTATTTCCGCCAGCGCCAGCATCCATGATTTGGTTTCATCTCTCAACACTCATCATGTTGGTGCCCTTGTTGTATCTAATGATGGAAAGAAGATTGATGGCATTGTCTCAGAGCGAGATGTTGTACGAGCCATGCCAGGCAAGTTAGATGATTTAACCAAAATGCATGTTCGAGACATCATGACGGCCGAAGTTCATACATGTACAGCTGATTCCACTGTCGCCGAATTAATGATCATGATGACCGAGCATCGTATTCGCCACGTACCCGTTGTTGATTCAGATGGGTCATTGCTTTCTATTGTTTCAATCGGGGATGTTGTCAAAAACTACGTTAGCGAAATCGATTCCGAGCGCACAGCTTTGCGTGACTATGTAGCAAGCGGTAGTTAATACACTTATCTAATGGAACTGCGCTTTACTAACGAGCTCATTGAATGGCGCGGCCCAGCACCTTTTTACTTCATTCAGACGCCGCCCGATATCACGGCAGAAATCAAAGTAATCGCTGCAGCTAAAACATATGGCTGGGGAGTGCTGCATACAAATGTCACTATTAATAAGGTGCAATGGAAAACCGCGCTAATTCCAAAAGATGGCGCTTATTTAGTCCCCATAAAAAACGCCATTCGTTTACCGGAAAAGCTAGAACTCGGTCAAAGTATCGATGTAATGCTTTCCTTCGATCTTTAAGGCGCTTAAACATGACAAAAGCCCCACAGAAATTAACTTGTGAGGCTTTTGGACTATAACTCTTTGGAAAGAGCACTCTTTGACTAAGGTGTAAAAAGAGTAGCACGAATATCCACAAGGGTATTAAGAATGTTTTCCATGTTCTTGTTGACCGAATAACTTGCTCGATGTGTACCGCTGTAGCTCAGCGGATAGAGCAACTCTTTGACTGAGGGCATGTCGTGGGTTCGAATCCCGCCAGTGGTACGCACTCTAAGTAGCCTCACGGTTAGTCGCGTGGGGCTACTTTTATGTCATTACTCTGCGTTACATTGTCAGCATGAGTATTCGGTTTAGGCGCACAATGAAGATCATGCCTGGCGTTCGATTGAATTTTAATAAGGATTCCATCGGAGTATCACTTGGTGTCAAAGGTGCTCATTACACAATGAATTCAAAAGGTCGGCGCACAATTTCTGGGGGGATTCCGGGGTCTGGAATTTATGGAGTTGAAACGCTCAGTAGCGGTCGCCGTTCATCGCGCTCAACACCACAAGAAATTAGTAGCCAAGAAAGTTCAGGCCCTCCATCCCCTGGACTCTTTGCAGCCAAGATTGAAAAGGATCTCAATGCATTTCTGTTAGATATTTACAATGCAGACAGTAAGGACACCCCAGTTCAAGTTGTTGAAAAAGCGACTGCGCTTAAAACTAAGCATTCTTCACTTGCCTCAGCTACGGATTTGATTACATTCCTTCACGGAGTAACCGATGATGATACGAAAATCGATGCCCTTGAGTTGGGAAAACAACTTTGGACTAACCGAGCCACTGTTTTTAATGATCCGCTTGTAAGTAAGTACTTCAAAGGCATCACGCCAGCGGCTCAAATTACGCGCGGAATCGCTACACACGAAATTTACAATGCACAAACTTTGGGCTTTATCTATGCTGAAGTATTACAAAGCAATGAGAAATACGATGAGGCCCTTGCAGTTTTGGATCAAATGATTCCTGACCAGTTGGTCGCCATTTCTATTGCAGATATCGAACTCATAACTAAAAAATATGACGAAGCGATTGAAACTACCGAAGATATCGAAAACCTTGATGATGCCACAGCAATGTTGCTGGTCTTACGCGGCATAGCCTTTCGTGAGAAATCCCTAAATGACGCGGCAGTTGAGTGCTTTAAACGAGCTTTATCTCATAAAGATCGCAGTGAAGGCCTATTGCACCGTGCGCTCTTTGAGCGAGCAGAGTCTTATGTACGCCTAGGCAAGAAAGCTATGGCTATTAAAGATCTTGAGAAAATTTTAGTTGATGAGCCTCAATATCCTGAGGTAGAAGAAAAACTAGCTGCGATTAAGAAATAGTTCTATTTACACTCGGCTAAGCGCGCCTTCACCAGCGCCAGAATCAACTTAGTATCAACAGCCCAGTCATTGGGCACGCCAATAGTCTTCTTCTTTACAACTAAATCAGGCATCCTGGGAGCAAACTCTGCAATGACATCTGCGCTCCATGGCGATATCAAAATATGTTTAGTTGCAGCCGTTGCTCCAAATACATAATCTGTACCAATTTTCATCATCGGTTGATTCCACGCAATGACAAGCTCTGCTTTTGGATACTTTGTCGCAATTGTTTTAAAGATTGTGCGCATTACCTTTGCCTGATCTTTACCAATTGTTTTGTAGTAAGCAGCAGGGGTTTCATACTTTCGCGTCGAGGTTGACCCCCGTGAATACATCACCAATGCATTTGCATGTGCCTGGCTAAATCCATGGTTTTCGCGCAGGTATGCAATTTGGGCGGGATATTTCTCATCTGCCAGATCCTTCATCACTGAAAACCAGTAGGACATCTTGTGTCCATACTTCTTTTCAATCAGCGGAAAATGTGCCTCACGTGAATGATCTTTGAGAGCCATACCCAAAGAATACCGAGAAATACTGACCACAACTGGCACTATGTACTCATGACTAAAGAAATCAACGCATCCAGTATTCGCCGCTACAACATCATCGCCGGTATTTTCCACTTAGCTCAAATGCTCGTGGTCCTATCCCTTGCCAATGATTTCTCACTTCCAATCGTTGCCCGCTACATGGCTGGCCCACCGGGAAGCACATTTGCCCAACCAATTACTTTGCTTAACACTCCGGTTGGTTTAGCCGTTGCCATCTTTCTTGGTCTCTCAGCTTTCTTTCATTTTCTTGTCGCATCACCTCAATACTTTGGTCGCTATCAGGCAGGCATAGCTGCGCAACGCAATTACTTCCGCTGGGTTGAATACAGCATTAGCTCTTCAGTGATGATTGTCCTTATTTCTCAGATCTGCGGAATCACTGATGTTGCAGCAATAATCGCAATCTTTGGTGTTAACGCATCCATGATCTTGTTTGGCTGGTTGCAAGAAAAATATGAAACTCCTGGAAATGGTGGCTGGCTTCCATTTATCTTCGGCTGCATTGCCGGAATAGTTCCCTGGTTAGCCCTAGTGTTCTATATCTTTGCAATCGGCGGACCTGGCAACACTAAAGCACCAGCATTTGTCTATGGCATTGTGATTTCACTCTTTGTTCTCTTTAATACTTTTGCTGTTGTTCAGTATCTGCAGTACAAAAAGGTTGGTAAATGGAGCGATTACATCAGGGGAGAGAAGACTTACATCACTCTATCTTTGATTGCTAAATCTGCACTAGCCTGGCAGATCTTCGCATCAACGCTGATTAGTTAAGGCTTTAGAACAATACGAATTGGATTACCAACCTTGTTGGCTAATTTATCTAAGGCTTCAGCGGCTTTTTCGAGAGGTACGACCTCACTAATAGAATGAGAAAGATCTAGGCGCCCAGATGCTGCAAGTGCTATTAATTCAGTGACATGGTGAGCTTCTGAACCATAGTGACCCATAATCTGTGTGCGCATATAAGTAAATGCCATATCACTTGGAATAACGATAGGTTCATTTGCGATTCCAACAATTACTAAACGCCCTTGTTCGCCCAACATTGATAACGCTTGTTTTCTAACTGGGCTTACTCCTGCAAAATCAAAAGCGGCATGTAATCCACGATGGTTCTTTAACGCTGGATCATCTGGGGCAAATGCAAACTCTGCCCCTCGCGCTAGTGCATTAGCTCGTGCATCTTGGCGTGGATCAATTGCTATAACAGTTGCTCCGATTATTTTTAACAACTGCACCGCATGAATACCTAAACCACCAACGCCAAAAACAGCAACTTTTTCACTTGCTTGCACATTGGCAGTAGAAGTTATTGCCGCCCATGGTGTTGATACCGCATCAGGGATAATCGCAGCCTGTTCAAAGGAAAGTGAATCAGGAATCTTTGCAACTAGCTCGGCTTTAGTTACAACATATTCGGCCCATCCACCGTCGTAATCAAAACCCATTGTTGTTACTTGCGAAGCCTCATTGCGCTCACCGGCAATGACAACTACACGATCACCAATTGCAGATGAAATAACACCTGCGCCGATTTGATCAATCGTTCCTGATACTTCGTGGCCCAACGTGACATGATCACCAATTAAATATCCTGGAGATAAAATTCCTTCAAGCAAATGCACATCTGATAAACAGACACCAGCAGCTCCTACTTTTATACGCACTTGGCCCGCATCGGCGTTAGGTGTTGGCACATCCACAACTTCAAATGCACGGGTAGAAACGGTTATACGTCCAGCTCTCATTTGATTTTGGCTTCGGCTCGTTTTATCAATGTATTCACCGCATCGCCAAAACCTGCAAAGGCAGGATTAGTTGTTTGCCCTGCTCTGTAACGGGCCCAAATCTGTTGGATGATTACGGCTAATCTAAACAAACCAAAGACTTCATAGAAAGTGAAGTCATCACACGCACGCCCACTTAATTGAAGGTATCTGGCCACAAACTCATCTCGAGTTGGCATACCTTCTAGATGACTTGGTTGACGGCGAAGAGATGCAAATGCAGGTTCATCATCTCTGTCTACCCAGTAAGCAAGAGAAGATCCTAAATCCATTAATGGATCTCCTACCGTTGCAAGTTCCCAATCTAAAACTCCTACTATGCGCGCTTTCTCTAAATCAAAGACCACATTATCAATTCGCCAATCACCGTGAATAACGCAGGAATCAATATCATTTGGTTTATTAGCATCTAGCCAGGCCATTACTTTTTCACCGTTTGGCACATCATCAGTTAAGGCGTTGCGATAACGCTTTGACCATCCTTCAACTTGGCGCCCAACATAGCCAATGCCCTTGTTTAGCTCTTGCAGAATCGTAGAGTCAACGGCGTGCAGTTGAACTAGACCTTCAATGAGTGAATCAGCCATCATGGCAACATCTTTGGCAGTTACTTCTTGATCGATATCTCGCCTAAAAATATCTCCCACAACCCGCTCCATGACGTAAAAATCAGAGCCCATGATGGAGTGATCTTGGCATAGAGCAATCATCTCTGGCACTAAGGAGTAACTGGGTTTTAATCTAGATTGAATTAAATATTCACGTTTCATATCGTGGGCAGAGACAGCCTTAGTTCCAACTGGGGGCCTGCGCAATACGAGTTCTTGTCCTGGGTATTTCAATAAATAAGTCAGATTCGATGCACCACTTCTAAACTGCATAACTTCAGGTTGACTATCGTGGTTAATAAAGGGACGCAACCACGCATGCATAGCTGCAACATCGAAGCGATCCTCTTGGCGGACCGCAGTTAAATCCTTCATGACAAATAAGGTTTAATTTCTAAACGTGCAATGTCTCGGATGTGTACTTCATCTGGTCCATCCACAATGCGCAATGTGCGAATTCCTGCGTACAAACCTGCAAGGGGAGTGTCCTGACTGACGCCTGCTCCGCCATAGCTTTGTATTGCATGGTCAATAATTCGCTCTGCCATTTGTGGCACGGCAACTTTTATTGCGGCAATTTCTTTGCGCGCACCTTTTGCACCAGCTGTATCAATCATCCATGCAGCTTTTAAAACTAGTAAGCGGGCTTGTTCTATATCTATACGTGCTTGGGCAATCCATTCTTGAATTACACCTTGTTTGACTAATTCTTTTCCAAAGGCTTCACGTGCCACAGTTCGCTTAATCATCAATGACAACGCCCGCTCTGCCATACCAATTGCGCGCATGCAATGGTGAATGCGCCCTGGTCCAAGGCGGGCTTGAGCAAGTGCAAAGCCAGCACCTTCTTCTCCCAATAAATTAGCAATAGGTACGCGCACATTTGTAAATGAAACTTCTGCATGACCATGCTGATCTGAATATCCAAAGACAGTGAGGTTTCTTTCTACTTTTACGCCTGGAGTATTCATCGGCACAAGCACCATAGATTGCTGATGATGATCATCGGCATCTGGATTTGTCTTACCCATAACAATTAAAATCTCACAGCGCTGATCCATGGCACCTGTTGTCCACCACTTAGTGCCATTGATGACATAGTGGTCACCATCTTTAACAATAGAAGTTCTAATATTTCTAGCATCGCTAGATGCAACATCTGGTTCAGTCATTGCAAATGCTGATCGAATCTTTCCTTCAAGAAGTGGTTCTAACCATCGCTTCTTTTGCTCATCAGTTCCAAACATGTCAATCAGTTCCATGTTGCCAGTATCAGGTGCTGCGCAATTTATTGCCTCTGGTGCTAACTCAGGAGACCACCCAGTGATCTCTGCCAAAGTTGCATACTCAGTAACACTTAATCCATGTGCAGGATCGTGGCTGTGTGGCAAAAACAGATTCCATAAACCTAATGCTCTAGCTTTTTTCTTTAAATCTTCGACAACGGGCGGCAATGCATGTGGCTTACCGGCGGCAGTTAACTCTTCGCGTTGCTTTTCATAGATAGCTTCTGCTGGGAAAACTTCTGCATCCATAAACCCTTGTAGTTTGGCTGCATATTGGCTTGACTTATCGCTCAAGGTGAAGTCCATGCCTTAACCTTACGCATAGTTACCCAATTTGAGGAGAGAAAAATGAACGTTCTTGACCGCTTTCGTTTAGATTCAAAAGTGGCAGTGGTCACTGGCGCATCCTCGGGACTAGGAGTTGCATTTGCAAAAGCGCTAGCGGAGGCAGGAGCCGATGTTGTTTTAGGTGCTCGCCGCGCAGAACGCCTTGAAAATACAGGTGCATTAGTTACTGCAGCAGGACGCAGATACGCAGCGCTTCAAACTGATGTTACTAAACCAGAAGATTGCAATGCCCTGATTGCCTATGCAATAGAAAAATTTGGTCGAGTAGATATCTTGGTGAATAACGCAGGTGTTGGCACTGCAGTTCCTGCAACCCATGAGTCTCCAGAACAATTCAAATCAGTTATCGATGTCAATCTCTTTGGTGCATATTGGATGTCACAAGCATTTGCGAAAGCAAATAAAGGTGGCGGCGCTATTGTTAATATCTCAAGTGTGCTGGGCTTAAAGCCCCAAGGTCTGCCACAAGCTGCATATGCATCATCTAAAGCGGGACTTATTGGTTTAACCAGAGATCTTGCTGCACAGTGGACTGGACGCAAAAATATTCGAGTTAACGCACTTGCTCCAGGATTTTTTCCATCAGAGATGAGTGATGAGTTACCAAAAGATATGGTTAATATGATCAAGATGTTCACACCTGCAGGAAGATTAGGTGATCCGGAAGAGTTAGCAGCAACTCTTATTTGGTTAGTAAGTGATGCATCTAGTTATGTAACAGGAATTAC